>NZ_JAKSYB010000016.1:0-838 GCF_022829505.1 Methylobacterium sp. J-043
CCCGGGATCGGTTCTGGGGGAAAGTGGCCGTCGAGATCGCCCCGCTCGACGGTCGGGTGATCGGACTCGGGACCGGCGAACGCTGGCGCTAGGGCCCGGCCCCGCAAGAGGATCGGCGCCCCCCTCGTTCGAGAAGCGCAATGCGACAACGCGAAACGTAAGGCCGACACCCACCATCGCGACACCCTCGAACGGCTCGGCGCCATACCCTGTCACCGAGGCGATCTCGGCGCCGGCGTGCATGCCGTAGGTGTCGGGCCGCCGCGGCGAGGGCGGCCTGGGCCAGCGCGTGGTCACGCCGTCGGCGACCATCCGCTCGGCGAGGTCCTGGGTCAGCCGCGCGTCGTAGGCCGCGATCGGCGTCGCCGCGTCGCGGAAGCCGTAATGGGCCGACAGGAATGCGACCCGGGCCCGCCGGCCCGCCGGGTCGGCGGCGCGCAGGGTCCGCCACAGCGGGCCGTCGTAGCGCGCGAGTGCCGGGATGGGGTCGGGATCGGAGCGCTTGGTCGCCGAGCAGGCGAGGACGAGGAGACGGGCCATCGGCTTAGCTTTCGCAACGGGCGCCGGAGCCTCTCTCCGGTCGATCATCCCATCGCGAAGCCCCTGGCCTCCTCCGACTCTTGAGCCCGGTCCTAGTTAGGACCGGGCGACCGGCCTGAGGTAAGGGGCCGGGATGTCAGCTCCCCACCCCGTCGCTACCGACCCTGCACCGAATTTTCACTCCTGGCGCGACCGCATCGAGCGCATGAACCCGGCGACGTCCCCCTGCCCCGGCCTGCATGGCGAGACGTGGCAGAGGGTCCACGCGGCGATGCTCGACTTCCTCGAGCGCTTCGGA
>NZ_JAKSYB010000003.1:0-1150 GCF_022829505.1 Methylobacterium sp. J-043
CGCATGGCGCCTCAACGCACTGGCCCCGGCCATTCTGGCCGCCGAGACGAAGCGGCAGGGCATCCAGCTCGTCCCCGTCTCGACCGACTACGTGTTCGACGGCGCGGGCGAGGGCTTCTACGCTCCCGATGTGCCGGTGAATCCGCAAAGCGACTACGGTGCCAGCAAGGCCTCCGGCGCGATGGCGGTCCGTTGCTGCCAGCCGGGCCACGCGATCGTGCGCACCGCCTGGGTGGTTAGCCCGCACCGGGGCAACTTCGTGAAGACGATGCTGCGGCTCTCGGGCGAGCGGGACAAACTCACCGTTGTCGATGACCAGCACGGTTGCCCGACCGCCGCAGCCGATCTCGCAAGCGCGCTCGCCACCATCGCCCTGCGGCTGGCCGGCGACGAGGCTGCGCCCACCGGCACCTTTCACTGCGTCAACGACGGCGCGACCACGTGGTGCGACTTCGCCCGCGCGATCGTCGCGGGCTCGGCCCGGCGCGGCGGACGCATCGTGCCGGTCGAGGGCATCCCGACCTCCGCCTACCCGACCCCGGCCCGGCGTCCGGTGAACTCGCGCCTCTCCACCCAGAGCCTGACCGACGCCTACGGCATCGCGCCCCGCCCCTGGGAGCAGGCGCCCGACGACATCCTCGACCGGCTGGTCGGGCCGGTCCGCCCCCACTTATCAGGACGTTTTTCGCATGAAGGGCATCGTGCTCGCCGGCGGCTCCGGCACAAGGCTCCACCCGGCCACGCTGGCGATCAACAAGCAGCTGCTGCCGGTCTACGACAAGCCGATGATCTACTATCCGATCTCGGTGCTGATGCTCGCCGGTGCCGAGCAGTTCGGCCTGACCTTCTCCTACGCGGTGCAGCCGCGGCCCGAGGGGCTGGCCCAGGCCTTCATCATCGGCCGCGACTTCGTCGGGACGGACGACGTGGCGCTGGTGCTCGGCGACAACCTGTTCTTCGGCAACGGCATGAGCGACCTGCTCGCCAAGGCCCGCGCCCGCAAGAGCGGGGCGACGGTGTTCGCCTACCACGTCGATCATCCGGAGGCCTACGGCGTCGTCACCCTCGACGAGACCGGCCGGCCCCTGCGGCTGGTGGAGAAGCCCAAGACGCCAGAGAGCCCCTGGGCGGTGACGGGCCTGTACTTCTA
>NZ_JAKSYB010000007.1:0-2867 GCF_022829505.1 Methylobacterium sp. J-043
GGACACGGCCTTCACGACGCGCTCACGCAGATCCAATGACAACGGCGACCCCATCGATCCTCCTGTCGAGGACCACAGGGAATCAGATCACGTCGCGTCGCGGAACCCCAGCCGACTCGCAGCGATCGGCAACAGCTCTAGCCGTCACAGGGACGGCTAATTACCACCTTTCGATAAAAATCAGGTGATGGTAGATGGGGGGACGGCCAGGATGGCCAGCATCAACGTAGAGCGCATTGAGGGGGCGAATTTGGATAATTGCATCGTATTGAGTACTGTTCCCCCAAACTTCAGATCTGGCGACGCGCCTTGTTTTAAAGACTTATCAGATATTATATACTCGTACAAAGATACGCATCATTGTTCTATAGGCGATATTATAGAAAACAGCTCAAATTTTACTGAATATACCAGAAATAAATATGGCTCAGCTGTAGGCGGGATTGTCGTATTTGAGTCAATGCTTGATGAAAATGCTCGACGTCACCTTAAGGAATGTGGGTCCAAAATTTTATTAATTACCGAAGATTTACATCTAACAAGCCTTTCCAATCTATCGGAAGCCGTTAGGCATTCCGACCTTGTTTTATCGCGATTCGATATTATTGATGATTTGATCGGAAATCAAGGCACTAAAATCATTCCTTTCTTGTTGCATTGCACGGATTTTTTGGTTGCTGATCCTGTAGAGTCAAATTCAGAATCGATTGTACATTTCGGACAGTTGATGTGCAATCCGCCTAATATTGACATGTCAAAACTGTCGGGAAGAGCAAATCAATACGCGTTCCGAGAAAAATGGCATGAAAAATTTACCGATTCAGGAATTGATATATACAACTACATCAAGACCAGTCCCGATAAATTACTTGGCGAAGTTAGGAAACACTCTATTGGATTTGCTTGTACGTACTTTCCATACAGTTTCAGCCAGATCTGCAGGAACGAACAGGGTTTAGATTGGGCGCGCGAAAATACGCCAATCAAGTTCGATGAAAGTTACATGGTTGCGAAATTGTTTGAAATCCCGGGATCTGGCTTGCTTCTTCTCGCCGATCCAACAGGACTGAAAAGACATTTCACAAATGCCGGATTCATTGACCGTTTAAATTACATTGCAATTACTGAAGAGACATTCGACGAGGTAATCAGCTTTATTATGAATGCAGATAACAAACAAACTTTATCGACAATTCGAAAAAATGGGAATCAGCTTGTTCGATCCTATCATCTCAAAGCAGACAGAGCTACGCAGTTTAGCACTATAATGGATAATTTTCTTGGGAGAAACATATAGCTATTGTTGGCAATTCATATGACGACCGATATAGTTATGCCCGTAGCGTTACCTTGGCATTTTAGGGGAGGTTGTGTACCTTGATCCTGTCGTGGTGCCGATAGAGGCTAAGAAGTCGGATTGTCGTCCGGTCGTGATCTCGACGCGGGGCTCGCCCCGTTCCTGGCTGGGCTGGGGCGTAAGACACGCCGGACCTTGCGCCGCTGTACCCTCGCGGTCTGGTCGGCCTCGGGGATGGCAAGAGCCTGCAACCGATGACCGCCCGCGTTGGGCTGGCGAGCCACGAGCAATTGCAGCATTTCATCGCCAGCCCAGCTTGTGACGATGGCCCGCTCTGTACGGAGTTGGCTTGCACTGCGGACCAACTGGTGGGCGGACCCGATGCCGGCCTAGATGTGGATGCTCAATAGGTTGTCCTCGGCCAAGCCGAGGCGGCTGATGGGTGTTTTGCCGTTGATGCCGCTGTGTGGGCGCTTCCAGTTGTAGCGGAACAGGAAGGCGGGCAGTTCCGCACCGCGCTGCTCCGAGGTGTCGTAGGCGCGGGCATAAGCCCATTCGCGCAAGGACGTCTGGACGAAGCGCTCGACCTTGCCGTTGGTTTTCGGCGTGTAGGGCCGGGTGCGCTTGTTCCGAATGGTCAGGCGGCGCAACGCCTTGGTGTAGCGTCTGGATTTGAAGGCCGGCCCGTTGTCGGTCATCACACGCTCGACCGCGATGCCGTGGCGGCGGCGGAAGAAGCGCAGCGCGTTGAAGAGGAAGGCGAGGCAGGACACTCGGGTCTCGTCGGGGTGGATCTCGGAGTAGGCCAGCCGCGAATGGTCGTCGATGGCGAGGTGCAGATACTCCCAGCCGATGCCGCGGCCCGAACTCTGCCGGGTGCGGTCGCCGGTGATGCGATGGCCGACGCGTTCGAAGCGGCCGAGCTTCTTGATGTCGATGTGGATCAACTCGCCCGGCTTGTCGCGCTCGTATCGCTGGACCGGCATAGGCGGTTCGAGGTCGCGCATGCGGCTCAGGCCGTACCGGCGCAACACCCGGCTGACGGTGGCCGGCGAGACGGCGAGATCACAGGCGATCTGCGCGCCGGTCAGACGCTGACGGCGCAAAGTCACAATGGCTTCCTGGGTCGCGACCGGGGTCGGGCGGTGCAGCGTGTGAGGCCGCGAGGAGCGATCCTGCAGCCCGGCGGCTCCTTCGGCCTCGAAGCGGGCAACCCACTTGCCCACCGTCTTGGGGCACACACCCATCGTCGCGGCCACCGCCTTCGGGCTGAGCCCGCTCTGAGCCAGCCGCACAAGGCGCTCTCGACCCGAGGGCGTCAAACGCGCATTCTGGTGGATGTTCATCCGGTCGCTCCGAGATCGCTGAAGCCTCGCAACTCCAGCGTCCTCGGTTCAGGCCGGATGGACAACCTCCTGAAAGCTCACACCTAGAGCTGTTGCCGATCATGTTGGATCGTATGCGTCGTATCCAGCTGCGGCGAGGCAGTTGCGGCAGGCCCTTGGCGTGAGGGTGTCGAAGGCGGATCGGATGGCCGCTTTCAGATCTGGAAGCGTCCGAGCGGCGGCTT
>NZ_JAKSYB010000034.1:0-287279 GCF_022829505.1 Methylobacterium sp. J-043
AAGCCGCCGCTCGGACGCTTCCAGATCTGAAAGCGGCCATCCGATCCGCCTTCGACACCCTCACGCCAAGGGCCTGCCGCAACTGCCTCGCCGCAGCTGGATACGACGCATACGATCCAACATGATCGGCAACAGCTCTAGATCTACAACAACCGCAACATCGTCGAGCGGGTCTGAGCGCGCCTCAAGGAGTGGCGCACGGTCGCTACCCGCTACGAGAAAACCGCCGTCAGCTTCGCCAGCGTCCTCTCCCTCGCTGACACCACCGACTGGATCAAGCGATGACAGGACCTAGTGATTATTTGTCTACTTCGGCTGAGGAAACATCGCCACTCAACAATGCGCAACCACATAAGTTCTGAGAACACGTCCGCCGATGCATCGACTGGCCTATTGTGGCACACTATCTTCGGGCACGACGGTCGCTCCTCCTATAGCTCGGCCATTATCTGCTCGACGTTGGGCTCCAGGCTCCTCCGGTGCTTGCCGCGAATCTGCCCACATAGCGGCGGCACCAAAGGGTAAGCCTGCGATAAGCAAGTAGAAAATGGCGCGCCCTGTCTGACCCTGTCGCGCAGATAAAAAAGTTGCATTTAGAAACCATAGACACATAGCTACGCAGATGGATGAAAGCACCGCTTGTAATGACGGCATCCTGTTACCCTTGCGCTCGAACGATATATCGTTCCATCAGAAGACCTATTGTTAAACTTCCGAATATCCAGCCTAATACATACAAATAGTCAACCTGAATAGGTAGCGTTGGATCGTACCCCAATCGAACCCACTCGATAATTTGCGTGACCGGATTGTACTTCATAACTGCGTAGATTTCGTCTGGCATATAACATGCCAGGAAATAAATTCCACTAGACATATATACAATCAATGAAATCAATATGTAAGCGAGTACGTATCCAGGAAATACAGAGCAAATACCAACATTGATACTGCCTACTCCAATTCCCAGGGCGATAGCTGCGAGATATCCTGTAATAGTGGTGAACAGGTCAAGTGGAACCGGATCGCAATCAAAAGAAATCAACCCTATAAATACAAGCATCACGCCTAAAAAACTGCTTACAATCTCGACAAGGGCGCGAGCGGCGACTGTATCAAATTTTTTTACTTGCGGAAAATAGGTCAGAGGTTTATGAATTAGATAGCCCTTCATGACTTCGCGAGAAATGTATTGGAAGGCAAGGGCCGGCACTGCGCCTGTAGCGACGAACACCATTGAGCTGTCGCCCATCGGTGATTTGAGGCCGCGGAAAGTCATTGCGCCAACAATGATGGCAATGTGAGCGCATGGCCAAAGAACTTGTACTAAGTAGCCCCAGTAATTTCCACCGAAGCGGCTCCGCATGTCGCGCAGCATCAAGGCGCTGATGACGCGGAGATAAACATCGCTGCGCTGCAATGACTGTGGATTGCCTCGGGGTAGTTCAACGTCGGCGGCCATGGTGTCCGTCTTCGGGGGCGCTTCTGGTTTTAGCAATTGCGCAAGATAGCGACGAAAATGAGGGTGCCGATGTTCCGAGGCAACTGAACGGCGGCGAATGTTTCAGGCTGTTGGAACTGCAGCCGCCATTGACGTCCCTCCGTCGCTTTGGTCAGGCCTGAATTGCAAGTTTTCCAGTTTGTGAGCCCTGATGGGGAAGCCGAGACGTGAAGAAAAGCAGACCGTTTTCAGGTTGAAGCAGGCAAAAATCGGGATATCGATCGTGGAAGTGTTGTGCTAGCTGAATCTTCTCAAGAATTCAGCAGCAAGATCAAGCGTATCATGTTTGATCTCAGCTTCGAAATGCGCATCCTGTAGGACATTCTCGCAAAAACTCTGACACTTACTTAGTGACGTGCCCTCGTTCATTAAGTTCAGGAAGCGCACGGGTGAGCGAGCGGCGCGGCGTCGGCCAGTCATGCATTCGCTGCCTCTCGACTAAGACCCCGTTTCATAAGGTTCGCGCCAATCTCCTGACGAGGATCATAGCTGCGGCGAGGATTAAGAAGACGAGGGCTGATGACGGGGTGGCTTCGTAGTCGCGAGCGAGCCTGCGGCAGCGGGCGATCCGGCCGAAGGTTCGTTCGATGACCCAGCGTCGGGGTTGGACGGCAAAGCCCTTCTGGCCCTTTTCCGGTCTGACGATTTCGACGGTGATGGCGGTGGCATTGCCGACCCGGTCCCCCTGGTAGGCCTGATCGGCAAAGCAGTGGGCCAGGAACGGCAGAGGCGACGCGAGGCGCGCAGCAGAGCGACGCCTCCGTGGCTGTCACGCAATTTGGCGGGCGAGACGGCGGCCAGGAGCAGGCGGCCGTCGGTATCGGTGAGCGCGTGACGCTTGCGCCCGACCAGATTGTAGCCGCGCTCGCCCTTGACGCCGACGCCGCCCGAGCGGGCGGCCTGCGCATCGAGGATACCACCGGTCGGGCTGGCCTCGCGCCCGGCGCGTTCTCGGTCGGCCAGGGTCAGGGCGTGGGCTAGGCGCTCGAACACGCCGGTCTTCGACAAGCGCAGGAACCAGCAGTGAACCGTGGACCACGGCGGAAAGTCGAGGGGAAGGTGCCGCCACGCGCAACGGGTTCGCAGGACGTACTGAATGCCATCCAGGATCGCCCGCAGCGGCCAGCGCCACGGACGACCGGTATGGGAGGGGTGGGGCAGGAGCGGGGCGATCAGCGCCCACTCGGCACCAGTCAGGCAACTTGCATAAGGCAGGCTCTCGCGCGAGAGCTCGGCGCGGGCGGCGGGTGTCCACATCGGTGTTCCGGGGTGAGCGTCAGATACTCTCCCAACGCTGACGATGCTCGCCGCTCACCCCAAGACAGCCACCGACACCCCGTTATGAAACGGGGTTTAAGAGCACCTAACAGAACCGCCTGATCTGGTTGATGGTGATAAAGCTTGCCGCGAGGCTGGTGAAGGCCTCCTAGATGTTTGGTCCCGGCATTTGGTGGAGCGGGTTTGACCTGAAGCGACTGGGCTCGGCGGACCATGCTTTGCAGATGGCCGCGTAGGGCGTGATACCGCGCAGGGTCTTCAGGCGGCGGCCAAAATTGTAGGCACTGACGAAGTCGGCCAAATGAGCGCGGAGCTGCTCGTGGCTGTCGTAGTGATAGCGTTTGACCGTGGCTTCCTTGATCGTGCGGTTCATTCGCTCGACCTGACCGTTGGTCCAGGGGTGACGCGGCTTTGTCAGGCGATGATCAATATCGTTTCGGGCGCAAGCGGCCTCGAAGCTGTGGGCCTGGAAGGTCTCGCTGGCTGCAATCGCTTCCCTGATGATGGAGGCAGCTGAAGCGACGTTGCCCGGCGTGGTGAAGTGAGTGCCGTTGTCGGTGAGCACCGTGTGCACCTTGTAGGGCACGGCCTCGATGAGATGCCGTAGGAAGTCGCCGGCAACTCGCCGCGTCGCTCGTCCGTGCAATTCCACGAAGGCGAACTTGGTCGTACGATCGATGGCGACGAGCAGGTAGAGCCGGCCTTCGGCCGTGTGAACCTCGGCCAGATCGATATGGAAGTAGCCGAGCGGATAGGCCTTGAAGCGCGACCGCTTGGGTTTGTCGCCATCGACCTCCGGCAATCGGCTGATCCCATGGCGCTGCAGGCAGCAATGCAGCGACGAGCGGGTCAGGTGCGGGATCGTGGCCTGCAGCGCGTAGAGGCAGTCGTCCAGCGGCAGGAGCGTGTGACGCCGAAAGGCGACCACCACCGCTTCGTCTTCGGGTGACAGCACCGTCGAGTGCGGATCCTTTGGACCGGTGCGCTGGTCGGCGACCGAGGTCCGCTGGCGCCACTTGGCGACCGTCTTCGGGTTGATCCCATAGCGCTTCGAGAGCGCCCTCAGGCTCGCTTGACGATGCTGGATCGCTCGACGGATCGTCTCAGTCGTCGTGGCGCTGCCGTAAAGAACCTGGCCCATAGCGCGTCCCTCCACTCCAGTGTGAAGAGTGCACCTTCAAACCCTGGGATCAAACACGTCGAGATAGTTGGTTACGAGCCTGTCGTATCGCGCGGCAACGCGATCGAAGTCCTTGATGCGACCGAACATGCGCTTGATGGCGTTGCGACCTTTGTAGAGGACTGGCGAGAAGCACGGCTTCCAGCGCCGATTGGATTTCGGCGGGATGTTGGGGGCGGCTCCCGTCGCCTCGATCTGCCGGCGGATGGCGTCGCTGTCGTAGCCATTGTCGGCGAGCAGGATGCGGCACCGGGGCGAACGCTCGAGGAGTAAGGCTCCTGCTTTGCAGTCCGCGACCTGTCCGCCTGCCAGCAGTAAAGCAAGCGGGCGGCAGAACCGGTCGGTGAGCGCATGGATTTTGGTCGTGCGCCCGCCCCGCGAACGGCCGATGGCCTGATTGTGCTCCCCCCTTTTCCGCCGGATGCGCAGCGATGCGCCTTCACGGCCGAGGAATCGATGAGCACCTGCGAGGGTGGGCCGCCAGCCTTGGCCAGGGTCTCGAACAGATCGGTCCAGACCCCCTTGGCCGCCCACCGCACGAAACGATTGTAATGCGTCTTCCTCGGACCATAAACCTCGCGTGGCGCATCCGCCCAACGCCCGCCCGACTTCAGCATGTGGATGATGCCGCTGATCACCCGACGGCCATCGACGCAATCCTTGCCTCGCGTATCTGTCGGCAAGTGCGGCTCAATCTTCGCAAACTGTGCGTCCGTTAGCCAAAACTCGTCCATCCGGTCCTCCTTCATCACAAAGGATCACGGACACTCATGCCAAGCCAAATTTATGGGTCCAGAGCCTAGCCCATGCCCGACTCCTCCCCGCCCGTCAGCGATCTCTTCAAGGCCAAGGCCGTCGCCGACTACGAGGTAAACGCCACGGTCGAGGTATACCTCGCGGATCCCGCTGCCGCCGCCCCCACCCGATCGCCAACGGCTACCGCCTAAATCTCGCCGCGGCCGTCGCCGGTCACGGCTGGGCGAGTTCCGTCGTCGCCAATGCCGAGAGCCTGCTCGCACGGGCGCGTAAGGCGTAAGCTTCTGGTGCGGTTCCACTGAATGTGTGTTATCTGCGAACCAGGCCGAAAGGCGACCCAGATTACCTTTCCGGCTTAGGCTTCCGCGGGTGATTGTCACCATTCGCGGAAGCCGCATCAAACGCTTCGGCGGGCAATCTCCAATGCCCTGATGGATATGGTTGAATGCCGGCGAAAGCCTTCAAGAAACCGAACAGGATGTCTTCCCCGGCTTCATGCGGCAATCACCACCTAGCCTGCTGCCGGTTTGGTGGACACCATCCTAAGCTCATTGGGCACGGTTTTCGAACTCGATAGGGCTGAGCTAGCCCAAAGTGACCCTGACCCATCAAACTGGTCCACGCTGAGCGCAAGTTTTTCGGGCATCCTGAACCCTGAAAGAGGGTCGATGCCATGCCTCGCAAACGCTTCACGAACGAACTGATCCTCCCCCGATTTCACGGACACCTCTGATACGCTCCTTGCGGGCGGGGAAGGTGTTTGATGGCAAAGACGCGACGTGAGTTCACCCCGGAGTTCAAACGCGAGGCGGTCGCATTGCTGGAAGGTAGCGGCCGACCACAGATGCAGGTCGCGGCTGAACTCGGGATCCAACCCTCGATGCTGAGGCAGTGGCGCACGGCGCTGATGGGAGGCTCTTCCCCACCGCGGGCAGCCGGATCACCGGGAGCCGCCCCTGCGAGTTCGGTGGCCTCCCCCTCCGATCAGGCAGCCGAGATCGCCCGTCTGCGGCGTGAACTCGACCGGACGCGCATGGAGCGCGACGTCCTAAAAAAGCGATCGGCATCTTCGCGGAGATGCCCAAGTGACGTTCGCCTTCATCGAGCAGCATGCGAACACCTGGCCGGTGCGTCTCATGTGCCGCGTGCTCGAAGTCTCCCCCAGCGGGTATTACGGCTGGCTGTCACGTCCCGAGAGCGCCCGGTCGGTGTCGAACCGTCAGCTCCTCGACGACGTCCGGCGTATCTATGCCGGGCATCATAGGCGCTACGGCTCACCGCGAGTGCATGCGGCCCTGAGCGCTAAGGGACGAACAACCAGCCGTGGGCGGGTGGAGCGCCTGATGCGCCGCCATGGCATCCGGGGCCCTAGCTGGGCGTCGGTTCCGGCCCTGCACGACCGACAGCCGGCACGACCTGCCGATCGCGCCCAACCTCCTCAAACAGTCGTTCTTGGCCGCCTTACCTAACACGGTCTGGCTTGCCGACATCACCTACCTGCCCACCGGTGAGGCCTGGCTCTACCTGGCGACCGTCCTCGATCTCGCCACCCGCAAGATCGTCGGCTGGTCTATGCGCGACCATATGAGGACCGAGCTGACGCAGGCTGCCCTCATGATGGCGACACAACGGCAAAGACCGGGGGCCGGCCTCATCTGCCACTCGGATCGCGGCAGCCAATACGCTGCCGAGGCCTATCGCCAACAGCTCGCCGACATGAAGGCGACGCCGTCCATGAGCCGGACGGGCTGCTGTTACGACAACGCTCCCATGGAAAGCTTCTTCCACACGCTCAAGGTCGAACTCGTTCACCAGAGACGATGGGCGACCCGGGATGAGGCCCGATGCGACTTGTTCGCCTACATCGAAGGCTACTACAATCGGAAGCGCATCCACCCGGCACTCGGTTACATCACACCCGAGCAGGCCGAGCAGAACGCAAGCTAACCCAGTGTCCGTGGAATCAGGGGAGGATCAGGAGAGGCTGGTCGCCGATCTGATGCTGGATCGCTCCTTGTTGCAGGATTTCCTGAAGCGAAAGTGGTAAGGCCCGCCGCTCGCCGTGCGGTCGCCAGCCACCTGCAGGCGGCCTACGACATCAGCGAACGTCGGGCCTGCCAGGCCACCGGCTTCGGCCGTTCTTCGCAGCGCTACAGGAAGCGCTCGGACCCTCAGGTAGCGCTGCGCATGCGGTTGAATGAGCTGGTCGCCGCGCGGGTGCACTACGGCTATCGGCGGCTGCACATCCTGTTGCGACGGGAGGGCTGGAAGGTGAAACACAAGCGCACTTACCGGATCTACCGCGACGAGGGGCTGTCGATCCGGTCCAAGCTGCCCAAGCGCAAGCGGGCCTGGCGGTATCGCCAGGGGCGACCGGCGATTGGCGGACCCAACGAGGTCTGGGCGATGAACCTCATGTCCGACCGCATCTTCGACGGACGTCCGTTCCGGATGCTAAACCACCACGAAGTGGGCGGTCCCGCCGTTGACATGCACCCTTGCCGCCTCGGGGCGGTGGCGGCCGGGAACGGCGACTGCGCGCGATGGAACGTTGCGGTCGCCAACGTGCCCGGACCTGATGATGTCGCAGCCGCCACCTACAGGTCGGCTTACTCCTACTGAGCGGACTTTTGGTCCATTACGCTCGATGGTCTGCAATGGGTCGATTTTGTTGAAAAACTCTCATGCGGCGCGCCAAGCATTGCTCAACACAGGTTGTCGGAGAATATGTTTCTCTTATCAATCAGGCGATGCCACGATCGCAACGTATCCTGAACGGCGCAGCAGCAGGATTTTCTCCGGCAGGCGCCGGTCTTGGTGCTACTTCGGACCGGCTCCGAGTTTTCCCACCAAAATCGGTCCAGCTCACTCCCGCCGCTCCTGCTTCCAATGAGCTTCGAAGCCGTTGCTGGGATCACAGGAGCATGTTCGACCGCGTTCAGCGAGCAGGGCACATATTTCCGAGCTTTCAGAATGGTGCTGGTTACGTCAGGGCTTTGCACAGAGCGCTTCAGCCTCCCGCTTGTGCGTGACGCCATCGTATCCCGGGCAGCCGGTGAGCACGCCGTCGCGGATCTCACGCACCACGAACATCAGCAGCAAAGCAGCCAGCAGCATCACTACGGCCCAGACAGCGAGGTCCGATATGCGCTCGCCCGGAAGGAGCATGTCGGCAGCGCGACGCAGCCGCCACCGGGACCTGCGAGGGTGCGAAGAGGAGCGACGGCTCTCGGACATGGGCTGGGATCTGCAGGTTGAGGGGTACGACAGGGATCAGCCGAGCCAGCCACCGACCATCAGGACAAACAGGTAAGTGACTAGGACGAGGGCGACGCAGACGGAGAAGCTTTCCGGGGTCGGCTCTCGCCTCATCGCGGCGCCGGCCGCACCAACTGAGGTTCGTCGTCCAGGGTCTCAGCTGCGGCCCCGGAGCGGCCATCCCACGACAGCGGCCTGCGACGTCGGTAGCCCGCATTGGACATCACCATTCGTATCGCTGCGATATCCAACGCAGGGAGGCAGCTTTGCATGAGAGGAGACTGCACTGGCAGGTGCGTTGGATATCTTTTCACGAAAAATAGAGAATGTTCGCCAGAGGCTTAGCCCTGCGTTGGATATCATGTGCGACCCGGCGAGCGAGGCTGGCCCGGCGATCAGAGAAAGCAGCCGAAAGTATCGAATCGCGTGTGTTGGCACACATTGATCTTTACGCAGCCTCTTGCCGGCGCTACACAAGCATCATGGCGCCGAACAGAATTGCCAATTCTGTCGTCCTTTGATTTTTAACGCGTTTTTGCTTGCGTAAGCCTGATGGGCTGCGGTACAAGCGCGGCCGTTGCATCCCGCCACAGAGCGCATCAGGCGCCTCCGAGGGCGGCGCCGAACAAAATTGGCAATTCTGGTCACACAGGCACCGGCTTAGCCGCGTGCGAGGACGCGCCGCCATGGCTCACACATCAGCTCTATCCGGCTTGTCGGGCCGACCGTCACGGCTCCATGATCGGCCACCCGGCCGGGCTGTTTCCCACCGCGTCGCCAATCCCACGGGAAGCGCGGAGAGGGACCGCTCCACCCGCCGCCCCGGCCCCTCCCGCATGTCGCTTCACACCGAGCAAGGTCGGCGCAAGTATCTCACCCCCGACGAACGCGCCCGCTTCCTCGCAGCCGCATCCCGTCAGCCGCCCGAGAACCTCACCCTCTGCCTGATCCTAGCCTATACCGGATGCCGCATCTCCGAGGCCCTGGCCCTCACCCACGCCGATCTCGACCAAGCCGGTGGCATCGTCAGCCTGCACTGCTTGAAGAAGCGTCGAACGGGCGTCATGCGTGACGTGCCGGTGCCCGAGGGCGTCATGGCTATCCTCGACTTCGTGCACGACATCGGACCGTCGGAGCAGCAGCTTTGGCCGATCAGCCGCAGCACTGCCTGGCAGCGTATCAAAACGGTGATGCGGGAAGTGGGCGTGAGCGCATCGGCCGCCTCGCCCAAAGGCCTGCGCCACGCCTTCGGCGTCCACGCGCTGCGCTCCGGTGTGCCGCTCACCCTGCTGCAGCGCTGGCTCGGCCACGCCAGCCTGTCTACTACTGCCATCTACGCCGACGTGCTGGGAGCCGAGGAACGCGAGTTCGCCGCCCGGATGTGGTAGCGCTTTTGCCGAAGAACCGCGCTCCGTCGCACCCTTCGGAGGCCGCGCGGCGGGAGCGCGGGCTGCGTCATGCCGTGCATCGCGCGGTCCGGCATGGCCGCACGATCATTCCGGCCGCGGGTCCCGAGCGGTACGAGGCTACTTGTCGGACGCCGTCCGTTTCCGCACTCGATGCCGGCGTTGCCGCTCCGCGGGCGTCATCGCGGTCACCCCGAGCGCCCGACGCCCCGGTCTTTTCATCGTCGGCGCAACGGGAAGGCCCTCGCCCTCCAGTTGTCGGATCCAACGCATGATCACGCCGGGCGTCAAATCGTCCGGCCGCGTCATCATCAGCAGCACCACGGCCGAGAGCTTCGGGGCCTTCGTATCACGGCTCAGGCTCCGCATCAGCCACAACACGCCGCCGAGGCCGTACTCCCGGTAGGCACGCCGATGATAGACGACGACGAACGGCCAGCGCTGTCGCTCCCGATAAGTCACGATGTTGGCTGTGACCGTGACGCTCTCTATGCCGGGAGGGGCCGAAGCTAAGTCTTCACCCCTCTGGAGGATCGACGCTCTTTTCCTGAGCCGGTTGGCCACGGCCCGCCTGTATCGTTCGCAGATCGGGTCGATCCGCTCCTTCAGGTGGCGCGCGTACTCCGATCGCATTTCGTCACAAAGGCTCTCCAGCCCGTTCTTCGTCACCGCATCGCACTGGAACGGCTTGATCGTGCCAGACAAGATGGCCTGTCTCCGCAAGAGTGAGCGTCGCCCATCTTTTGTGACCGATTCCGTGACGGGGCGCCAGGGCTGCCGCCGACCCTTTTCGTAATGCAATGCGTGACAGATCTCGGGTTCCGGCGCTGCGGCCGAAACCGAAGTTTCGTGACGATATCGTCACGCGCTCGCACCCGACCGGATCATCCCTGTCGTCCTGCCCGCTGACCGTCGCGGGTCGGCAACAAGCGGCCTCACCTGGCTGTAGGGTCGATGAGGCACGCGAAACGAGCGCGATCGGTTGCCCCGTCGCACCCGCGGCTCGCGCTTGCCATAGGCCGAAGGATGGGCATCCGCTACGCGGCGACGTGGTACAGACCGAGGACGTCCTCGATGGTGTCGCACCTTGCCGATGTCACGCCACGGGCGCGACGGGTCCCATTCCGCAGGATGTCGTGGACGTCGTCCTGTCGTTCGGCCCAAGCATCGCGAGCAGATCGAGCAGGACGGCCTCCAAACGCTGCCTCACCGCGATGTCGCTGAGACCGCCGCGGTGATCGTGCACCTCCGGCTCGGTGACCGTGTCGCGATTGGGAACACCACATCGCCCTCGCCCCACCCAGGATCATCGACGCGCAGGTGGTTGGCGTCGGTGTACGGCGCCGCCAGGGCTGATGGCTCGTCGATCGTGGTGAGGTTCGGATCGCTGCCACGGCGGGATCGTCGCGGGCGAGGTCGATGGTGTCGCGGGTGACACGTTCGGGATCGTCGGCTTTTTCGGTGAGCCCCCGGTGCGTCGGCGATCGGCACGAGTGGATCGTACCCTGCCAGAGGATGACGCGATCGCGCTGGCTGCCGCAGAACTGGCCGAGAAACAGCGGTCCGGTCGGGCGATCGCCCGTGAGGACAACGGGACGGAGGTCCGTGGGGATGTCGGACGCGGGAGGTCTCCGGATGGGAGACGCCGCGTCGGAAGAGTTGCCGGGGTTGCGAACGAGCCTGCCGAACGACAACGGTAGATTCGTCCGCTTGGGATGACATCCGGTAGCGCGCCTGGAGAGGAGCGCCACTCGAGATCGCAGGATGTCGCGGCCAGGAACGTCTTGGCCGCGTTGCCTCATGTCCGCTGCCGTGAGGCCAGGGCCGTTGCCTCATCGGCGTCAGCAGCGGGAAGCATTGACGGCAGCTCTGCCCAGGGCGGATCGCGCCGCGGGCAGAACGACGGTCATACGATCGTTCAGAGCAGCGTGCCGGGCTCGGGCCGCGCATGGGCCTGAGCATCGTCTCGTGCTGGGGTCGTGGTGCCTATCCCGCTCCAGGTGATGTTCGTCTCGCGCGGACGATCGACCTTCGCACTTGCAGGTGCGGTTCGCGTCAGCATGTTGATCGACCGTATCTGTGCCTCCGACACGGAAAGGCTGTCGATCGCCGGCGAGGCCGTGCTTTGCGGCTTCGCCAGAGCCGGACCGGCAGCCGTCGCCGGGTTCGCCGTGTGGGTGGCCGGACCGGTCGGCGCGACGCTGCCCGGGGTGTTGAGGAGCGGGGCTGACAGTGGACCTGCCGTCCCCCGAGCCTGAGCCTCCACGCTGGGGCCGACTGGCGCTGCCGTCACGGGCGTGGCCGTGCCGCGTGGCGGCAGATCCGGCTGCGCGCCGGTGGCGCGTGTCGATGGGACGACGATCGACCTTTCCTGTGACCCGGGGCCTGTCGCACCCCGGTTCGCGGGCGGCGTCGGGTTCTTGGCCGTGTGACCCTTCTTCTTCGCCGCATGCGATTGAGCTTCGGTGAGGTAGCGCTGCAATTGCCGCGCGCTCAGCGAGCGCCCGCCGAAGATCAGGCGCTTGGCGATCTCGTCGAGCGAATGCCCCGCCTTGAGCAGCGCCCGGATCTCGGGCGCGAGTTCGGCCACCGCTTTGGCCGTGGTCATCCGCTCCGGTGGCGGCAGCGGTGTCTCCCGCTTCAGACCGGCGAGGGCCGCGCGGTTGGCGTCCATCTCGCTGGGCAGGATCGGCATCGGTCGGGTTCGGGCTTTGGTCATCGCATGTCTCACGGGTTGGTGGTGGGGCTGGTCGGACCGTTTGGCTGCTGACCCGACACGCGTATGGTCGCGCTTGTTGCAAGCTTTGGCAACGTGTCCACACCGATTCGGTCGATAAATTTTGGTCTCACCATCATCTCGGAGCTTGCGAATCGCTATTCGCGAATCGAGCATATTTGACATCAAGCTTTGCCTTGCGCTTATCCTGCACCTGAACCTGCGCTGTGCCTGGAGAGCGGGCGCGAGGCGGTCGAAGCTGCGGAGTTGAGCCTGTGTCGATCTACGTAGATGCCGATGTACGCGCCCCAGGTGGGGCGATGGTGCCGGAGCAGGGCCGCGGGTGTGCGAGCCTAGCCGTCGCTGTCCGTGCATGGATGGGCCGGTCATCGCTGTCGCTCACCGGGTCTACCCAGAAGGACGGTCCCAGGGAGAAAGAGGCGGGCAGGATGCTCTTTGCTATCCGCGCCGGCCAAGCCGGGCGCGGGCCGCAACGAGACGGGGCCGTTCGGCGCTGACGCTTCTCACCTTCCCTTCAGCCTGCCGGGGCGAGCCCCCCGGACCCCATCCCCGAACGCCCACGAAGCTTTCAGACGAGGAAATCACCGATGCCCGGCCAGCGGGGATCTGAGACGCGGAAACTGACTCAACAGGTCGGGATCCGGCTCACGGAGGAGGAGTACGAGCGTCTCCTCGGCGAGGCGCAGGCTGCCGGCTTGACGCTTGCTGCGCTCACCCGAAAGCGGCTGCTCGGCTTGCACATCACCGCACAGGTCGATGGCGAACTGATCCGGGAGCTGCGCCGGCTGGGAGGGCTCGCGAAGCTCGCCATTCGCACGCCGGGCATGGCGGAAGCGGGACGCCTCGCGCTCGCCGACATCCGCCGCGCCATCGCGCAGCTGGCCGCGCCGTCGTGATCGGCAAGCGCATGCCCAGGCGCGGCGACGGCGCATCGGTCGCCAGCCAAGTGGTGCAATTGGCTGCGTACATCGACGGCGGCGCAGGCGGGGTGGAGCGCGGCGATGTGCTGGCTCAGGGCCAGCTCCACCTGATCGCCGACACGCGATCGGGGCAGGTCGCGGAGATGATCGCCAGCGCGATGGGCGCTCCCCGCGCCCGCAGCTCGATCGAGCACATCGTGCTGTCGTGGCGGGCCGGCGAGCAGCCGGCGCTTCCACAGATTGAACAGGCGCTCGCGATCCTGCTCGAGGAGACCGGCTTACGCGGTCATCAAGTGATCTGGACCCTGCATCTCGGCGGGTCCGGCAACCAACACCTGCACGCGCTGATCTCGCGCGTCGCACCGGATGCGGACAGGCCGACTCCAGTCGCCTTTTTCCATAACGCGATCGGGCGCGGGATCGCCCGGATCGAGCACGCACAGGGCTGGCAGCGCGAGCTTGGCGCGCACTTCGAAGTTATCGAGGAACACACAGGAGAGCAGCATGTCATCCGGTACCGGACACACGGGCGGGGCACCGACGATGCCCTGGGTCGAGCGAGCGGCGCGGGAGGCGCTCGGCGCGCATTGCGAGGCCGCGGGCGCGCATCAGGACACGGGCGAGATCCTGAAGATGCTGCGGGAACGCGACGAGGAAGCGGACCCGCTGGCGGCGATCTCGGAGGGGCAACTGCTGACGATCGAGCGACAGGCGAAGGTGCTCGATCTGCTCCGGACGGTGCTGGCGGTCGTTGGCGAGATCCGGACCGGACAGGACGGGCATGGCCTGGAGATGCAGGCCCTGCGTCTGGAGATGCAGACGCTGGGGACGCAGGTGCAGAGGCTGCAGACGCGGTGCGACGAAACTTACGACAGGCTGGTGCGGGCAACGACAAGGCCCGCGCAGTCCGCCGACTCGCCGAAGCCCGCCTGAGCCACGCCGCGCGTGTTCGGGCCGCCGCGGCCCGGCAGCTCGATCCCGGTGCCGATCCGGACGTGGTCAGGGCCGAGCGGGTCATCGAACGGCTGCGCGCGGTCTCGGCACCGACGCCGGAAGCGGCCCGCGCCCGCCTCGTCGCGGCGGTCAGCGCCCGGCAAGCCCACCGCGCGGCAGCGTCCGCGCCGCTGCTCGCGCGCAGCGTGGAGCCGAGCGATGCCCTACCGGCCGGAGCGGCGAGAGCCGAAGTGTACCGCGGCGAGGAGAGCGCCGCGCGGCGGGTGATCGAGATCGCCGGTCCGATCGCGACGCGGTCCCGATCGTGGGCCGACCTGCACACGAGCCTCGCCGAACACGGCATCGCCTACGCTGCAAAGGGTTCGGGCGCGGTGTTCATCGTCGACGGGATCGTGCTGAAGGCCTCGAGCTGCCGCGCGGCCAGTCGGGCCCGCTTGGAGACGCGCTTCGGCCCGTTCCAGCCGGGACCGGCAGGTGACGGTGCGCCACTGCCGCAGGGCCATCGCCGGGCACCGGCGGTCCCGTCGCCGCGCGCCGCGCCCGGCATCGATCCGGCGCTGTTCGCCGTCGCCCGGCAGGCGCAGACCGCTGCAGGTGCGGCGCGTGAGACGTACGACGCGACCTACCCGGAACTGAACATCGCGCCTCTACTGAAAGCCGCTGTCGTCGGCCCGGCCCCGCGCGCCGCCCCGAACGCCCGCACGCTGGCGCGGCGGATCGGCAAGCCGCTGCCGCGCCTCGCTCCGGTGCGACAGCCGGCAGCAAGCGGCTCGGACCTGTCCGGCCTGCTCTCACTCTATGACGCGGGGATGCAGGCCGAGTGCTACCGGGTCGTGGCCGAGCGCACCCGCTCACCGGCTTCCTCCGATCAGAACGGACGGCATCGACCGGTTCCCGATCGGCTGGTGCAACTGACGCCGCGTCCGATGGTCGGGATCGCTGCCGGCCGGTCGGCGCTGGAGAGGGCGGCCGGGAGTGACAGTGCCATTTATCTGACGCCCTTCTCGGACGCGCGGCATCACGTCGTGCTCTCGGGGGCACGCCTCGAGGATGTCGGCCGACTGCAGGCGGCGGGCTTCGCTCCAGCCCTGGTGCTGGACCGGCGGGATGGGCGCCACGAGGTCGTGCTCACCGCACCGAACCGGAACCGGCCTTACGAACAGGCCGCCCTGGCCGAGGCGCGTGAGCATCTCCGGCTCAGCCTCGGCCTCGGCCGCACGCGCTTCGGCCTGCGCATCGACGCGGCCGAGCGCCCAGGCACCGCTCTGCCCGGTGCGGAGCGTCACGCCCCCCGCATCTACGCGCGGATCGTGACCGCGACGGGATCAATCTGCGAGCGGCTGGGCCGTCTCATCTCGCACTTCATTGGTGTGTTCGCCCGGCGTTTCGGGCTCGGTCCGGGCTCGCGCCTCGGCCGCGGCGCGGACCCGGACGATGGCGCGTCGCTCACCGACGCGCCGCTGTACTGGGCCCACCGCGCCGACCTGCTCGCGCGCTGGCAGGGTCGTTGGCCCGATCCCTCGCGGGTCGACGCGCTGATTGCCCGCCGCCTACGCAGCACCGGGCACAGCGAAGCTGCAATCGCCACCCTCGTCACCGCCTGTGCGCCGGGTGTTCCGCGCATCGGCCGTCGCGCCTGGACCGGCTATGGCCGGCGCGCGGCGGCCCATGCCTTCCGTGACGAGGCCGACAGCTGCTGGGCGTTCGACCGAGCGACACCGGCGATGTGGGCCGAGCTGGAACAGGCCGTGAAGGCGCGCGCGCGGCCGGACAAGCCAAAGCCTACACCCTCGCCTGTGCCGCCGTTCGTCGGACCGGTGCCTCACCCGCCAAGGAGCGAAGCCAAGTTGGGTACGACACGCAGGAGATCGAGGAACAGCCGTGGTGATCCGGACGGCCTGGGGGAGCGGTGAGATCGGCGCTCAGAGGGATTGTGGACGCGCTGCACCCGAGGGCAGCGTCGGCTTGAGGCGGAACGCACCAGCGTTCGTCGCTCGGCGCCGCGATGCCTTGGACACAGGCCCCCAACAGCACGCGTGCGCCTGCGTTGGATATCACGAAAGACGGAGAAAGACGTGCGCACCCAAGCCGTTGCTCGGGTGCTTGGAGAGCAGGGATCGAAGGGGAAAGGGCGAAGGCACTTTCGCTGAAAATCCCGGGAAGGACGGGTGAGGCAGGGCGGCGCTGAGACAGCGTCCGCTTCGCATCGGCGAGGCTCCTTCGACCTCTCCTCCGACAACGGACCTCTAGAAATGACACATCACGACATGCCCGCCAGTGCGGACGCGGCCGCTTGCCCACTCGAGCCCACCGGCTTGTGGGTACGCGCCACGGCGAGCCGACCCCGGCGGCACCACGACGGCTGGCTGTTCGACCTCCAGGCGCTCGATCCGACCCGCAGCGGTCGGCTCACCGCCTTCATGTCCGCTGACTTCACCCAGCAGGTCGAACAGGTCTCTGGCATTCAGCTGCACGAGGAAGATCTCGTCGGCGATCACACCGTTCTGCTGACGCTCACCGTCGATCCGCTGCTCGGCTTGACCGGGCGGATCATCGGCCTGGATCGCGGGCTAATGCTGAGAGCTTGGGCCGAGCGGGACGCGCAGGCGCGAGAGGCGCTCGACGCCAACGGCATATGGGAACGACAGCGCGAATTACCGATGCCGCGCCGATTGCGCCGCGTGTTCTTGATCGAGCCGGACGACGGCGCGCCGCACGCGATCGCGGACGGTCTCGCTCGCTGGCACGAACTCGGAATGATCGCGCTGATCCGCCACCCGCTCGCGTTCGAGGAGCCGGGTTCGGTGGCAGCGCTTCACCGCGCTCTCGATGCCGCCCTCGATCAATATGAGTGGGGCACGCTGGACGCGATGATCGTCGAACCGGGCACGGGCTTCGCCTTCCGGTCCCTGTCGGACCCGGGGCTGGCGCAGCGGCTATGCGAGTTCCCGGTGCCGATCCTGACGCGTCGGACGCGGCCGGTGACGCTGCTCGACGGGCTCGCCTTCCGCAGCTTCGACACCGCACCCGAACTCGCCGCGCTGCTGATCGAGATTTTGCGCTGCGAGTTGCGCCAGGCTGACCGGTCTCGCTTGGAGGCGATCGCTCGCGAACTCCAATTGGCACCGGCGGCCGAGGACCAGCCAGCCAAGGACGGAGCGCTCTTCGACTGACGCTCTGCCGCTCCCGGTCCGGCGACCGCATGACGGCCGCCGGCCCGCCCGCCCCCGCCATGCCGCCCGCCCCCGCCATTCACACAATGACACGGACAGATACCATGCGACATCATCGATTACCCGGGTGGAGGGACACGCCGCCACACCAGCCTCATCCGGACGGCGACGCGCCACTGGGCGTCCGCCACCACCGCAGCGGCACACACGAACCCGACTCACTCCCCGACGACGTGCACGAACTGCGCGACCTAATCGGCTGGCTGCGCCAACGCTTGCGCGGCGAACACAGTGTGCGGGCCTGCGTCTTGACCGCGGAAACAGCCGGTCCCAACAGCTATCTGCTCTTGCTGGGCGAAGCGCAGGCGAGCCTCAGCCACGATCCACCGCGGATGAAGGTCCGACTCGATGGTCCCGAACTTGCCCGGATCCGGGCTGAGTGCGGTGCCAACTTCGACCCGGCTGACCTCATCAACCGTACCATCGCGGTTCAGTTGCGCACCGGCCTGCGTCAGCGATTCGGCCGCGGAGCCGGCGTGCAGGCCAAGCTCATGGCCCTGCTCTCGCTCGGGCAGATCCCGCTCGGAGCGGAACTCGAGCGCGAGTGCACGCTGCAGCGGCTGAGGCTCGAGGGAGCCCGCTTCGGGCCGGACAGCTGGGTCGAACCGGAGGATCTCCATCAGGTTGCGCTCGTCGTCTCAGAGCATGGCGAGGCGCGGCGCGACGTCGAGCATGTGCTGCAGCCGCTCGAAGGAGCCGGCCTCCTCCGCCTCCACCGGGTGTGGGCCAACTTCGAGGGTGCCGGGGCCGAGCGCACGTTGGTCGAAGCCTTTACCCGCGTTGCGAGCCTGCATGCCGAGTATGGACTGTCGGCGACCTTGGTCTGCCGCGGCGGTGGGCCGATCGAAGCCTTCCGTCCGCTCAACAGCTACGCGGTTGCGCGCGCCGCGACAGCTGATCGACTGCCGAACCTGATCGTGGGCCTCGGCCATGCCGGTACGCCGCGCACCGCCCTCGATGCAGTGGCAGCGCGCTCTGAGCCGACTCCGACAGCGGCCGCGATGCTGGTGCGCCACCTCGTCGAGCGCACCGGGGTCCGGGCTGAGCGGGCGCTCGCCGCCTTCGAGGCTGCAATCGAGGAGGATCTCGGGGCGGCCGGCCGCATCGCCCTGGCACGAGCCACGACCGCCTTCGACGCGGCGCTGCAGGATCTCGTCACCGCGGCCGAAGCGCGCCTGCGACAGCTCGATCGGGCCGTCGAGCAGAGTCTGCTGTCGGGATTGAGCGCGGCAGCAGACGGGATCGCGCGGAAAGAACCGAGTGCCGAGCCCGTCGAAGTAGGTCCTCCCGGTGACACCGAGGACGACGCCCTCCTAAGCGAGGCACTGGTGCTGGTGATCGCGACCGACACGGGCTGCCTCGTCACCCGCGCCCAGGATCTCTCAGCGGGCCTGCCGCTGCTGCTGCAATTCCCGGACGGTGCCGTACCCGTCCGGGTCGAACCCTTGTCTTCTACCACTCACTGAACATCGAACGAGGACACCGATACCATGACCCATCCCCCCGAGACCCCGAGCTTCCTGGCCGCGGTCAAGCGCATCGAAGCGTTGACCCAGGAGATCCGCCGTGATGGTCTGGCCGCCTTCGAGAAAGCGGAAGCCGCCTATGCCGAGGTGCAGGATCTACGCGCCGTGCTGAACGCGCGGATCTCCGAGCTGCGCCGCCGCAGCGCGTAACGGAAACAGCATCACCGCCGATGAGAGTTCATCGGCGGCGTTTGAGCGCGATCGCACCGAGAGGTCAGTTGGCGGAGCCCCTGCCGCACAGGTATGGGCATGGTCCAAAATCCCGGGAACGCGGAGCCACTTCTGGATAGGTTGAATGTAGGCTTCTCCCAGTGATGGAGCGCATGAGGACTTTCTCAGGAGATTCTAGACCTACCCCCGAATGTAATCAATAATACGATATTTACTTTATGATATAGATTTATTATTTTGTATTACGCCCTTTTTCAATCTCTGATTTGAGGTTTTCCCTCCAAATTCAGCAAGTTTACGCTTGCATTCGGCTGGATCGAAGCGAACGACGCCCCCAATCGCTACACACGGGTTGATAATTCGGCGAGCGCGCCAGTTCTTCACCGTTGAACGTGAAACTCCAAAAATTGAAGCGAGCTCGTCGATAGTCACAAATTTGATCAAAGTGGTGCTGGAATTGATTTCGGGCATGTTGTCGGTCCGATAGCGTTCAGCCGTTGCCCGTAGACGGGCTCCGGTCGCGTGAATGCCATCAGACTACGGAAGGCTGCTGCGGTCCTGCCCGACCGCCCCGTAGAATTGCCTCGACTGCGCGACATAGGCCTTTGGTCACGCCGCCGATTTCTTCCTCAATTGCCACCAGGTGCCCTTGGCGAGGACACCCTTTGATCCGGTCACGCCTGGTTGCAGGTCCAGTCCGCTTCTATGTTTGCTAGGCGGGTTGTTCTGTCAGCCGCAATCGTGTCCGGAACAGTCGCTCAGAGGGGCCGCCATGCTTACGGTTTGGCTCAGACGCCAAGTTGTACCAGCCGCTTTGCCCTGCCGCCGATAAAACGCCGCGCGCACTTCCATGCAATCGAAGGTAGGCCGCATCAGCTAACTGTCAAGCTAGGAAGGATATGCGCGCTGCCGAGCGGCATCTCGTCGTCCCGGGGGACATCGGATCCTGCCGAGTGGATGCTTCTGCCGGCCTCAACGTGCCCAGCGTCTGCGCATCTCATCGACGACCTGCCGTGGGATCGCGCTGCCCTGGATGACGAACGGGTTCTTCTTCGGGGTCAGGGTGCCGGCCAAGTGGTCTGCCCAATCGGCCATCAGCCGTCGTCGCTTTTCGAGAAGGTGGCCACGGTTGTAGGCGCGTTCGGTCTCGTCTCCGACCAGATGGCCGAGCGCCTTCTCAGCCAGTTCCACCTCGTGGAACGTGGCGGAACTGGCCCAGGTCCGGAAGGTCGCGCGGAAGCCGTGAGTCGTCACGTAAACACCCATCCTCTCACGGCAGTGTTCGAGCGCCG
Source organism: Methylobacterium sp. J-043 (assembly GCF_022829505.1). Taxonomy (NCBI): domain Bacteria; kingdom Pseudomonadati; phylum Pseudomonadota; class Alphaproteobacteria; order Hyphomicrobiales; family Methylobacteriaceae; genus Methylobacterium; species Methylobacterium sp. J-043. Next base: position 20,213 of record NZ_JAKSYB010000034.1, read on the forward strand.
TCAAAGAGAGTGGCTTGAGCTTCTGGCTCGGAAAGAGAAGCTCATCGCCCTTGTTCGTGAGCCGGAGTGCCTCCACTCGATCGAGAAGGTCGAGGGCGCGGTCGCAGAGTGGCACAACATGATCTTCGCCGACGAGAGCCGCTTCTTTACGGCTCTTCATACGCTCCGCCTTGATCGTCCAGGTTCCGCTCTTCCTGTCGATTTCCGACCAGCGCGCGCTTACGCCGACGCCTGGGCGCAGGACGGTCAGGATGATCCACTCCAGCGCCAGTGCGCTCATTGAATCGGTGGCGCGTAGTTGGGTCATGAAGGCTGGGATCTCGTCGTGATCCATCGCCTTGAAGTGGCCACGCACGAGCTTCGGCTTGGCCGGGAACACGTTCTTGAGGTTATCGCGCCAGGCGGCAGGGTTCTCTCCGGAGCGGAAGCCGCACGTTTTAGCCATCGATAGGATTGCCTCGATCCGTCCGCGAACCCGCTTCGCGGTCTCAGGCAAGCGGCTCCAGATTGGGTCGAGGACGGCGATAACGTCGCTCGTGTTGATTTGATCGACAGGCCGCTTCATCAGAGCCGCAGCATGGGTGTCGAGGCTGGCCCGCCACTGCGGGGCGCTCTTCTTACTCTTCCAAGTGCTTTCGCTACGCTTGATAAAATCGTCCATAGCCTCCCGGAAGGTCGGAATGCGCAACACCTTCGCGTCCGCTTCACGTTTCGCCAACGGATCGACGCCCTGACGGATTTGCGAGCGGATCTCCTCGGCCGCCGTCCGCGCGGCAGCGAGCGTGAGCGCATGGGAGCCAGCTCCTCCAAGCCCAAGTTCGCGCTGTCGCCCGCCGAACCGATAGCGCATCACCCACTGGCGTGATCCGCCCGGGCGCACTGACAGGTAGAGGTTTCCGCCGTCGCTGTGCAGGCCGAGGGGGAGGGTCACGATCTGCTTTGCGGTCAGCTTGTTAATGGTGGGCATGGTCCGATCCCGGTACGAGAGTGCCCAAGCATTTGCCCAAGCATGACGCGTATCCTTGGCGGTCCTGACATACCCCCACGCGACCACGTCACCGGAGAATATGGTGCTGCATCAACGGGTTCGACAACCCGGCAAACCACGCATGACCATGCAGATCGAAAAACTGGCGGAAGGGGTGAGATTCGAACTCACGGTGGAGTTGCCCCCACGGCGGTTTTCAAGACCGCTGCCTTAAACCACTCGGCCACCCTTCCCCGTCCGCGACGGCGCGCAATCACGCGCGCCGTCGCGTCACAGGCTTGTCTATGGCCCCGCGGGGATCAGCGTCAATGTACGATGTGCGGATCCGGGCGGTGCGGCTGCGCAGGGCGGTGACGGAGAGCCGGGCTTAGGCCGGCCGCAGGCGGGTGAGCTGGTCGAGGAGGGCGCGGTCGTGGAGGAGGGCGAAGCGCTCCTTCGGGGTGAGCCAGGCCTGCGCCTCGGTCAGGGTTTCCGCCTCCACGATCTTGGCGCGGGCGAGCGTGTGGTCGGCGTCGATGGTCCCGCGCGGTCGGGGCGTGCCTTCGGGCAGCATTGTCGCGTGGGCGCGGGCGAGGCTCGGGTCGGCGTGGAGCGCGGCCAGCGCGTCGGTGTCGTCGAAGGCGCGGGCCTCGTTGCGGCGGGCGAGTTCGCCGGCGCGGCGGGCGATGGGCGGCTGGGTCTGCTCCTCCGGCGTCACCAGCAGGCCGCGGTGCTTCAGCGCGAGCCCGAGCGCCAGTTGCCCGCTCGCCCAGGAGAGCGGGATCGCCAGCACGAGGCCGAGGATCGTCGGCGACATCCACAGGAACAGGGAGGTGGCGATGGCAAAGGCCGCAACGCCGGTAACGAGGCCGAGGCCGGTGTGCCAGCGGTGGCGGCGCACGATGTCCGAGAGGGGAATCGAGCCGTCGTCGCGCCGCTGCGGGTTCCAGCCGGTGTCGCGCCCGGCCAGGATCTGGAACACCGAGCCCGACTGGACCAGCATCGCGATCGGCGCGATCAGCGCCGAGAGCAGGATCTCGATCAGGAAGGACAGGGTCAGCCGTCCCGCGCCCCCGCTCGCCCGCCGGGTCTTCCCGTCCAGAAGCGCCAGGATCAGTCCCAAACACTTCGGGGCGAGCAGGATGCCCATTGTCAGGGCGAAGAGCTGGAGCGCGCGCACCGGGTCGAAGCGCGGCCAGACCGGATAGAGGCCGAACTCGGCGGAGAAGTATTCCGGGCGTACCCAGGCGGTCTGCAGCACGATGATGATGCCGATCACGAGCTGCGCCAGCCAGAGCGGCGAGGCAACATAGCCGGCGATGCCCGTGGCGAAGTGCTGGCGCGAGGCGGGGGCGAGGCCCGCCGCGCCGATGACGCGGGCGTGCTGGAGGTTGCCCTGCGCCCAGCGCCGGTCGCGCACGGAGAGATCGATCAGCGAGGGTGGGCTCTCCTCGTAGGAGCCCTCGAGCCGCGGCAGCATGGTGACGCCCCAGCCGGCGCGCCGGATCAGCGCCGCCTCGACGAAATCGTGGCTGAGGATGTGGCCGCCGAAGGGCGGGCGGCCCTTGAGGTCCGGCAGGCCCGCGGCCTCGGCGAAGGCCTGCATCCGAATGATGGCGTTGTGGCCCCAGTAATTGCCGTCGCGGCCCGACCAGACCGAGAGGCCGGTGGCGATGACGGGGCCGTAGATGCGCGCGGCGAATTGCTGGAGCCGGGCGAACAGGGTGTTGCGGTTGATGATGAGCGGCAGGCTCTGGATGATGCCGGCTTGCGGGTCGGCCTCCATCGCGGCGGCTAGCCGCACGATGCACTCGCCGGTGAGCAGGCTGTCGGCGTCGAGCACCAGCATGTGATCGTAGGCAGCACCCCAGCCGGTGACGAAATCGCCGATATTGCCGGCCTTGCGGTGATGGTTCTTTGCCCGGTGGCGGTAGTAGAGCCGGGCCTCCGGGCCGAGTTCGGCGCGCAGATCCAGGAATGCGCGCTCCTCGGCGACCCAGGCGTCGGCTTGCGTGGAATCGGAGAGCACGAGCCAGTCGAAATGGCGCCCGAGGCCGGTGGCCTCGACTTCCTCATGCATCGCCTGGAGCCCGGCGAAGACCCGGGCGCTGCCCTCGTTGTAGACCGGCATGACGATGGCGGTGCGGGTGGCGAGTGCCGCCGGCAGCGGCGCCGGCTTGTCCCGCCGCAGCAGGGTCGCGAAGCCGAGGAGCGCGCCGGTGAAGGCCAGCGCGATCCACGAGAAGTTCAGGACGAACAGCACCAGCAGCACGTACTGGAGCCAGGTCGCGCCGCCGGAGACCGAGATCACCTCGTACATCTGCCACGCGCCGTAGGTGGTGAGGGCGGCGGCCCCGCCGAACACGAACAGGCGCGCCGCCAGCGGCCCGCCGCCGCCGTCCCGGCGCGTCGCGGGCCGGGTGCGCAGATCCTGCACCGGCATCGCCAGCTGTGCGCGCGGCGGCATGGCGGCCGGTTCGGTCCGCGCCTCGGCCCGGTGCGCCACGGGGCGGTCCATCACGGTCGAGGCGCTATCGGCGGTGTCGGGCATCGTTGCTCCGGCGAGGGGTCGGCAAGGGGCCGGCAAAGGGTCAGCAAGGGGTCGGCGCGGCGCTCACACGGGATTACGGCGTCCAGCGGTACAGCCACGTTTCCGTGATCTGTCGCCCTTCCGTCTTGAGGGCAAGGCGCAACTCGCACGCCCGCTCGCTGCCCGGATCGAGCTCGAAGGCGACGCGGACGGTGCGGGTCTCCGGATGGGCGATCCAGCGGGTCGCGCCCTCGACGATCCGGCCGGGGCCGGCGATCAGCACCGTCTCAAGAGGCACGAGGGCGCCCTCGGCGGTCAACAACCCGTCGCCGGTGAAGTCGACGAGGAACAGGCGCCGGGGATTGGCGGTGCCGCGACCGCTGCGCGTGCTCGTGACCCGCGCGAGCGGGCCGCCCTGCGGCGAGGGCGGGGCTTCTGCGCGGCCCCAGTTCTGCCGGTAGGCGAGACGGACCTCCTGGCCCGCGGGCACGGCCGCCTTCGGCCGCCAATAGGCGATGACGTTCTCGTTGACTTCCGAATCGCTCGGGATCTCGAGGAGCGTCACGGCGCCCTCCCCCCACAGGCCCTCGGCGCGCCCCCCGGGCTCGCCCGGCTCGACCCAGAGCGAGGGGCTGCGCTCCCAGCGGTGCGCGTCGTCCTCGAAGGTCGCCGGGGAACGGTCCCGCTGCATCAGGCCGAAGCCCTGCGGGCCGTTGTCGAGGAAGCCCGAGATCTGGAGCGTCTCCGGGTTGCGCACCGGGCGCCAGATCGCCTCCCCGCCGCCGTTGCGGATCTGCAGGCCGCCCGCGGCGTAGACCGCCGCCCGGGCGTCGTCCGCGCCGCGCCGGTCGTGCGGGCCGAACAGGAACGGCGCCTGCATGCCGCCTAAGCCCAGGTGATCGACCGCCTTGCGGGTGACCAGGGTGGCGGTGATCGCCGCGGTCGAAGTCTCGCCGGGGCGCAGCTCCAGGCGTAGCGCCGCGGCGAGCGAATCGGAATCGATCAGGGCGTGGATCACCAGCGGGCCGTCGGGCGTCTTCGGGCGCTCGACGAACAGCGCGCGCCAGCGGGGGAATTCCTCGCCGCGCGGGTCGGCCGGACGCAGCATCAGCGCGCGCCCGTCGACGCCGAATTCCTGGCCCTGCCCCACCAGCCGGTAGAAGCAGGCGCCCTGGAACACCGCGAAATCCTGGTGCCCCTCGCCGAAGCGCGCGCGGATGCGCAGGCCGGAAAAGCCCAGCTCGCGCCCGGATTCCGGCAGGGCTGCGGCGCCCGCCTCCGAGCCCGCGTCGTACTGCGCGCGGTCGTAGACGACGGGGCGGACCACGCCGTCCTCGACGAGGAACAGCGCGACCCGGTCGGTGAAGTAGAAGCCGCGCGGCATCGGCTCGACGGCGAAACCGTGCGGCTCGCCGCCCCAGATCAGCGCCTCGGGCCGGATGCGGATCGCCTCGTAGGCTTCCCGCGACAGGTTCTTGAGCGCGTCGGGGACGTCGTTCGTAGCCTGGGCCGCGAAGGGCCGGTTGCCGAGCGCCCGGGCGAGGTCGGGCACGGTGGCATCCGAGAAGGGCGAGCCCGCCGCGGGAAGGGCCGGCGGCGCGGCCTGCGCCTGCACCCGGCCCGGCAGCAGGGCCAGGGCGGCACCGGCCGCGACCCCGCCGAGCAGCCGGCGGCGGTCGATCGGCGCCGAACCCGCATCGCGGGTCGAAAAGTCGGTCGGATGCGTCATTCCCTCGTCGGCTCTCACGGTCATCGTCACAAAGTCATCGCATTTCTCAAGAAACGCCCGCTGCGCCGCCGGGCCCGGAGGGGAGACGATCGAAGACCGGGCGTTTGGTGAGACATTGTTCGTCTCGGAGCGTTCTCGGCGTGAGGAACGGTCGCAGATAGGATCTTAACGCCTGAACCGGGCGTTAAGGTTGCCGGCTTTGCCCGGACTTCGCGGCACGTCTGCCACCGCTTCCGTTGCCGGGCGCTGCGCCGCAGGAAAGAAGGCATCGAGCCCGGAGCCGACGAAGGCCCGTGGACCTTCCGGGGCCAGCCGGCGTAAGAGGCCTGGATCTCGCACGCCGCGTCAGCGGTGCCCGCCGTCTCGCGTCCCGCGAGCCTCCTGTCCAGCCTTGAGACGATGATTCTGCCGATGATTGTCACGCAGATCACCCACCACGACCTCGACGGCTACGGCGCCTCGACGGTGGCCGCCGCCTTTGCGGACGTGTCGCGGGTGGTGCATGTCGCCCGCTATTCCGATGTCGGCCCGGTGGTGGAGGACGAACTGAAGCGCCTGCGCGGCGCGGTCGCCGCCGAGACGCTGCTGATGACCGATCTCGGGCTGGAGGAGCCGACCATCGCCTTCCTGCGCCGCTTCGCCGCGATGAACCGCGGCCGGGCGGAGGGGGCGCATCACCGCCTCGTGGTGCTCGACCACCACGCCTCCTCGATCGATCAGCTCAAGCGCCAGAACCTGGAGGTCGCGCCCGATCCGGAGCGCGCGGGGCTGCTGCGGGCTGACTTGAGCGATCCGGAGGTGTTCGTGCTCATCGACGAGGCGCATTGCGCCACGCGGATGACCCACGACCAGCGCGCCCTCTACGCGCCCGAGGCGAAGGTGCCCGGAGAGACGGCGGCGGCCGACCTCGCGGCGCTGATCGAGTCGGTCGAGGCGCTCGACCTGTGGAAGAAGGGCGAACCCGCCTTCGCCGGTGGTCTCGCCCTCGACGAGATGTTCTGGGACAGCGTCTCGACCCTGGTGCCGGCGAGCCACCCCTGGCACGACCGCTTCGTCTCCGATCTGCTGATGGCGGCGGCCGGCCTGCTGCGGGCAGGCGCCACCCCGGCGGAGCTGGAGCGCCGCTCGGGCGAGTTGCGTGCCCGCCTCGTCGATGGCCTCCTCGCCGACGAGACCGGCGACGATCCGACGCTGACCGCGCGCCAGCGCCTCGCCCGGGCGCTCGCCCGCTCGGACGCGCTGTTCCACCGCCTCTCGGACGGCACCCTGCTCTCCTTCGGCCTCGATTCCGGCACCTTCCAGCGGGTCTCCGATCAGGTGATGGAGGCGGGCCGGGCCAAGCGGGTCGTCAACGTGCAGCGGGCGGGCACGCTCTCGTTCCGCTCCATCGACGGCACGGCGCTCGACGGCGCCCGCGCCTTCCGCGGCGGCGGCCACCGCGACGCAGCCGGGGGCAAGCTGCCCCAGGGCAGCGCGCATTCCCGCGAGGACGCGGTCGCCCAGGTCGAGCCGGTGCTCAACCCCCCGCCCCCGGACCTGTCCGGCAGCCCGTTCGCCGCGTTGAAGAACTGGAAGGGCTGACCCGCCCCCTCGCGCGGTCGTAGGGCGCAGCGCCGCCGGACGGCCTTGCTCCGCTCGCTGTGACGGCGAAGACACCGAAGCTACCAAGTGGATGCCGTCTCATACCGCTTCGGCTGATTGCTTCGGATGTGTCTGCGTCTCCCCCTCGTTGGGGAGCGCAGTGAGGCGCCAGCCGACCGAGAACGCTCTCAGATCCCCAGGTTGAACGGCAGGTCGAACAGCGTCGAATGATCGACGTAGCTGACGCGCAGCGTGTGGTCGCGGGCGCCGTCGGGCAGGGTGTCGGCCTCGCGCAGGGTGCGGATCATGTCGCGGGCGGCGCGGAAGGCCATGCCGCAATCGGGGCAATCGCGCGTCTCCGTCCGGCCGACCGCCCGGCCGTTCCGGCACAGCTCGAAATGAAAGAGGGGCATCCGGCGGCCGATCTCCGAGCGGGTGTCGGAGCGGTCCCTGCAAGCCCCGCGCCGTGATGAAAGAGCAGGACAATTCCAGAGCGAGTCCGCGCATCCCGGCCACGCATCGGACAAGTCGACGTCCAACCATCTCGGTGTGTTCGCCCGCCGAAGATTGTTTCCAAGATGAGGTCGGGAATAATCGGCATAATCGTAATACATATTGGCATATTGATGGAAATATAAGAATAATACTGCCTGATTCCTGCGAAATTATTGAACATCGATTTTCGAGCGAGGTTCTGCCCGTACCTTCAGTACGGAGAGTCAGATGCGAATTTCGACGATCATTGCGGCAACGACGCTGTTCGCGGCGCTCACAGGGCCAACTCTTGCGCAGGGCACTTCGGGTGGCGCGGCCGGCGGCACCTCCGCCACGCCGGAGAACAGCGCATCCCCCGCCCGGGAGGCCGACAAGATGAAGGCGGGCGACACGGCCGGTTCGGCGCCCAATTCCTCCAATCCCGGCACCAGTGCCGGGTCCGACGGCAACAAGACCCAGGACTCGCGCACGACCAAGACCAAAGATCGCTGATGTTCTTCCGCCAACGTTGAAGAGGCGCCCGGATCCGGCGATCCGGGCGCTCGGATCGCTGCAATGAAAAACCCGCCGGCTTTCGCCGACGGGCTTTTGCAGGGGCCACACTCTCTCGCGCGATGGGAGCTGCCGCCTCGCCCTCGGACCGGCGGGGGAACTCGACCTGTCGCAGCGTTTAGGGAGCCACTATCCCTGCCGATCCTGGTTGGGTGGCGTGTCCTGATCCGCGTCGGCGGTGCGCGTAGGGGAGACGGTGATGCCGTGATGCTTCATGGCCAACCTCCTTGTCTCAGGACGGCGCCGCAGCGCCTGTGAAGAGAGGCTAGGACGGTTCGCGCACGGCGCGCAAGCCCTCTTTTTTCGCTTCGCCTCCCTCTTGTCGGCGGCGGCGACCGCCTCCACGGCTTTGACCCTCGCTCGCTCGATGCATCTACAAAATCGAGGTTCGCCTCACCAGAGTTGTACGCACCTGATGGAGGCCAAGCGGTATCATGCAGCAACCTTGCACAAAATCGTTGAGGTAGCTGTGGAGGGGCGTGGATTACGGGTAACAGCTCAGCTTATTTTTTGCGCCTTGCCATTGTTGGAGCAATTTGGCAAGGCATATAGCGAAGGGTTCCACTCCTAATCGTACGAGGGGGTGGAATCGTGTTTGCGCGTACCCGCAACCGTTTCGGCAGTGGCGTGTCAACTCGCCCCCAAGGCGAACCGCTAAACGCGAAGCTACGCATTATGAGCATGTTAAAAAAAATCATCAGTGTTTTTGCGTTGCCTCCATCTCCTCCCTCATCCACAAAAAGGGATAGGGAAGCGATTGCGCGAAGCGTTGTCGGGGCTCGTTCGCACGGCAACATTTTGCTGCAACAGGGGCGTTATTACACAAAGAAAGACATAGACGCCGAAAATGAGCGACTCAAGCGCACCAGCTTCGGCGCCTCTGACGAGTAGCGACCCGATCGAATTGGTCATTCACCTCAAAGCGGAATACATCAGGGCCGATGAGTTCTGTAAAGAGGTGCAAAATTTCAGGGATGAGGCCGGTATACCCGCTATAAATGAAATGCGGTATGTTGGCTATCACCTGCTGCACTCTATAGGGTCGTCTAATTCAGCCTGCGACGTCGAAGAACTGCGCAAAGCCATTAGACATGCTCAAAGAGCTACATATGAAGCGGCGGAGGCCGGCATTCAAATTGCTCTGCGGGAGATAGATTTATTCAAGAGCAACTATCAGTTGGTAACAATTGGGGATGTTGTTAAGGATTGGCAAGATATACTCGTAAAAAGGAAAGAAGCAGAAAGATCGCTCAATCAGCCTCGAGAGGTTGGTGATAATCGCGATTTAGATCATGAGCGACATAAATCATTTTTCAGAGACCTTTCCAGTACAGCAAATCGGCTTGATTTAGCTCGTGAAGAGCTGAACAAGAAAATGGCTGCCGAGCGTCGGCTGAAAATTAGATTCGTTGTGCCTATTTGTATTGCTATAACGGCAGTCTGTGTGACCATCATGGCCGCTTTAACTAGATAGATTTTTTCTGACTAATATATAAAACATTATTATTAAATTATGCTTGCCGAATTGAATCGCTGCTTAATGGCGGTCCTGGAAAATCAATCAACCTATAGGTGAAATATCAAAAAGACTGCATATCGCTGTCGTCCTATTTTTCTTTGCAAATTGCACTATCGCACTCTCGTATGTTGGGTGGCTTCCCTACAACTTCGAGCGGTAACCTGCAGAGCTTTAATACCATGGCCATTCAAGAGCGCCCTGTTCCTTGCGCCGGGCCACCCTGCACACGATCTGTCCGCATCGAGGGGAAACAGATTTTGCCGCCCGCACGGGCGCGAAGCGAAGGTGCGCGACTTGCCGATGTCCTCCTCCCCGCCGCCCCTCTCCGTCCTCGATCTCGCCTTCATCCCGGAGGGCGCCACGCCGGGGCGGGCGCTTGCCAACAGCGTCAGTCTCGCCCGGCACGCGGAGGGGCTCGGCTACCGCCGCTTCTGGCTCGCCGAGCATCACAACATGGTCGGCATCGCCAGCGCCGCCACGGCGGTGGTGATCGGCCACGTGGCGGCGGGCACCGACCGCATCCGGGTCGGCGCGGGCGGGATCATGCTGCCCAACCACGCGCCGCTGGTGATCGCCGAGCAGTTCGGCACGCTGGAATCGCTGTATCCGGGCCGGATCGATCTCGGGCTCGGCCGGGCGCCGGGCACCGATGGGCTGACGCTGCGCGCTCTGCGCCGCACGTACGAGTCGGCGGAGCGCTTTCCCCAGGACGTGCTCGAATTGCAGGCCCTGTTCGGCCCGGCGCGGGAGGGACAGTCGGTTCAGGCGGTGCCGGGCACCGGCCTCAAGGTGCCGCTGTGGATCCTCGGCTCGAGCCTGTTCGGGGCGGAGCTCGCCGGCACGCTCGGCTTGCCCTACGCCTTCGCCTCGCATTTCGCGCCCGATGCGCTGCTGCCGGCGCTCAAAGCCTACCGTGCCCGCTTCCAGCCCTCCGAGCAGTTGCAGCGGCCCTACGCCATGGTGGGCGTCAACGTCGTCGCGGCGCAGACCGATGCGGAGGCGCAGCGCCTGTTCACCACGGTGCAGCAGCAATTCACCCGGCTGGTGCGCGGCACCCGCGGCCTCCTGCCCCCGCCGATCGACGACATCGAGGCGTATTGGCACCCGGCCGAGAAGGCGCAGGCGTCGCGGATGCTGGCGCGCGCGCTGGTGGGCTCGCGCGAGACCGTCCGCGCCGGGCTGGAGGCGCTGGTGGCCGAGACCGGCGCCGACGAGGTCATGGTGGCCTCGGCCATCCACGACCACGAGGCGCGGCTCGCCTCCTACGCGATCCTTGCCGAGGCGCATGGCGCTCTGGCGGTGCAAGCCCCGCCCGCGCGCTCAGCGGCCTGAACGGGCCGCGGGCTTCCCGGCGGCGGGCGGCGGCAGAAGCTGCGAGATGTGGCGCAGGGCCGGCGGCGCCTCCGTCATCCCGGCCGGAAGGGCGCCCGCCTTCTCCGTCACCCGCGCGATGATGCTGCCCAGGGCGAAGCCGCCGAGGCCGAGAAGGATCGCGATGCCGGTGTGCTTGATCATGGCCGGTATCCAGGGCCGGGCCCGGCGGGCGTGGACAGCCTGATCGTGGCGGGGATTCCTTGACGGATCGTGCCGCCGATCCCGCGGATACCGACTTGTTCTTGAAAAACGTCGTTCGGCCGGTGGAAAGATCAGTGCGCGCCGCCGCTCTCGACGAACTTGAACAGGAACACGGCCGCGATCACCCACACCACAGGCTTCACCTCGCGGGCGCGCCCGGTCAGCGCCTTCAGGACCGCATAGGTGATGAAGCCGAAGGCGACGCCGTTGGCGATGGAATAGGTGAAGGGCATCAGGAGCGCGGTGACGCAGGCCGGGATCACTTCGGTGAGGTCGTCCCAATCGAGCGCGGTGAGATCGCGCAGCATCAGGCAGGCGACGTAGAACAGGGCCGGCGCGGTGGCGTAGGCCGGCACCGAGCCGGCGAGCGGCGCAAAGAACAGGCAGGCCAGGAACAGCACGGCCACGGTCGCGGCGGTGAGCCCGGTGCGCCCGCCCTCCTCCACCCCGGCGGCGCTCTCGAGATAGGCGGTGGTGCTCGACGTGCCGAGCAGCGAGCCGGCGAAGATCGCCGCGGAATCGGCCATCAGCGCCCGGTCGAGCGCGGCCGAGCGCCCCGTCTCCGGCAGGAGGCCGGCGCGGCCCGCCACCGCCATCAGCGTGCCGGTGGCGTCGAACAGTTCTACGAGGAACAGCACGAGGATGACGTTGAGGAGCCCCCCGGTGAGCGCGCCGGGGATGTCGAGGGCGAACAGCGTCGGGCCCAGCGAGGGGGGCGCCGAGACGATGCCCTGGAAGGCGTTGCCGGCGAAGACGAAGCTCAGACCCGTCACCGTCAGGATGGTAAGGAGCAGCGCCGCCTTGATCCGCCGCGCCGAGAGCACCGCCACCATCAGGAAGCCGAGGGCGGCCAGCACCGTGCCGGGCTGGCGCAGGTCGCCCAGCGTCACGAAGGTGGCGGGGTTGGCGGCCACCACGCCCGCGTTCTTGAGCGCGATGATCGCCAGGAACAGCCCGATGCCGACGGTGAGCGCGATGCGCATGGAGCGCGGGATGCCCGCGACGATGATCCCGCGCAGGCCCGTCAGCGTCACGGCGAGGAAGCAGAGGCCGGAGATGAATACCGCGCCGAGCGCCGCCTGCCATGTGTAGCCCATGCCCTGGACGACGACGTAGGCGAAGTAGGCGTTGAGCCCCATCCCCGGCGCCAGCGCCACCGGCCAGTTGGCGACGAACGCCATCACGAGGGAGCCCAGCGCGGCGATGAGGCATGTGGCGACGAACACCGAGCCCTTCGGCATTCCCGCATCGGCCAGGATGCTCGGATTGACGAAGACGATGTAGGCCATGGTGAGGAAGGTGGTCAGCCCCGCCAGCAGTTCGGTGCGGACCGTGGTGCCGTGCGCGCGGAGCTGGAACAGGCGCTCCAGCAGGTTCGGCGGCGCGGTGGACGTGTCCCGCTCGGTGTCCATTGCCTCACGGCCCCTTCCCGGATGATCGGTTCCGCACCGTCATCGCAAGGGTCCGCGAAGCAATCCAGTCACCGCAAGCGCGTCAGCCCGCCGTGTCCGTCTGAAGGCTCAGCGAACGGCCGTCATCCCGCCGCGGGAGGCCGGGCCCGACAGGGGCAGGCCGAAGCGGCCGACGCTGGGGCTGAGCGCGTTCGTGGTCCAGCGCGGATCGTGCGGGCGCGGGCGCTCGGAGGGCGGAAGCTGCTGGATGAGCTGCCGGTAGCGCGCCGACGCCTCGTCGTTCGGGAAGGTCTGCGCCATCGCGGTGGCGGCAGGTGTGATGCTGCCGAGGACGAGCGCGGCGAGGATCGAAAAACGGGTCATGGAGGGGGACTTACATTCCGGCCCAAGCCGGTCGGACGATGTTTGCAGGAACAGCGACTCCGACCTGGGCACCCGGATCACGATCCGCAATCCGGGTGCCGTCCGCGCGGGATGGGGCGAAAGGAATCAGGTTCGGCGCTGGGCCGCGCCCTCCCGCTCGTTCCAGCCGTCGATCACCTTGTCGAGTGTCAGCGGGTAGTCGCGGATGCGAAGACCCGTGGCGTTGTAGACGGCATTGGCCAGAGCCGCCCCGGCGCCGCAGATGCTGACCTCGCCGAGTCCCTTGCTCTTCAACGGGTTCGCCTTGTCGTCGAGTTCGGGCAGGAACACCGCGTCGATGGCCGGCACGTCGGCATGGGCCGGAACGTGGTACTCGGCCAGATCGTGGTTCACGAAGTAACCGTAGCGGGTGTCGGTCTCGGCAGCCTCCATGAGGGCGGCGCCGATGCCGAAGATCATGCCGCCGAGCGCCTGCGAGCGGGCGGTCTTCTGGTTGAGGATGCGCCCGCCGGTGAACACGCCGAGCATCCGCCGCAGGCGGATCTCGCCGGTGTCCATATCGACCCCGACCTCGGCGAAATGCGCGCCGAAGGAGTGCTGCGAGAACTTCTCCTTCATCGCTCCGGGCTTGATCTCGCCCTTAGCCTCGACGCCCTGCGCCCCGGCCAGATCCGTCAGCGCCTCCGATCGGTTGCCGGCCGTGACGCGCCCTTCCAAGAACACCGCACCCTCCGGGCTCATGCCGGCCGATTGCAGCAGCGCCTGGCGGAGGTTGTCGCAGGCGACGTAGAGCGCCGAGCCGGCCGAGCCCGCGCCGAACGAGCCGCCGGAGCCGGCCGCCTTGGGATAGGCGGTATCGCCGATCTCGACATGGATGCGCTCGACCGGCAGGCCCATCATCTCGCCCGCGATCTGCGCCAGGATGGTGTAGGTGCCGGTGCCGATATCGGTCATCGCCATCCGCACGGTCAGCGTGCCGTCGGGGTTGAGGCGCACCCCGGCCTGCGAGGGCATCAGCGGGTTGAGCCGCGAGGCCGCCGCCATGCCCATGCCGACGAGCCACTGCCCGTCCCGCGTCGTGCCCGTGGCGCCGCGCTTGTCCCAGCCGAAGCGCTGGGCACCCTCGCGCATGCAGGCGACGAGTTGGCGGGTGGAGAACGGCACCTTCTTCTCCGGATCCTGCTCCGGCTCGTTGCGGATGCGTAGCTCGATCGGGTCGACCTTCAGCTGCTCGGCCAACTCGTCCATGGCGCATTCGAAGGCGAGCTGGCCGACCGCCTCGCCCGGTGCCCGCATGGAGGAGGCGATGGGCACGTTCAGGTTGGCGAGCCGGTGCCGGGTCAGACGGTTCTGCGCCGCGTAGAGCGAGCGGGTGACCACGGCCGAGGTCTCGTAGAACGGATCCCCCGGCGCGGTGGCCGACCAGGATTCGTGGGCAATGGCAGTGAGCCGCCCGTTCTCGTCGGCGCCCAGGCGAATGCGCTGGATCGTGTCGCTACGGTGGGTCGCGACGTGGAATTCCTGCTGGCGGGTCAGGGCGACCTTCACCGGGCGCTTGAGGCTCTTCGAAGCCAGCGCGGACAGGATCGCCTCGGGCTGCGGCTGGAGCTTCGCGCCGAAGCCGCCGCCGACATAATGCGAGACGAGCCGCACATTCTCCGGCTTTAGCTTCAGGACCGAGGCGAGTGAGGTCTGGCCGCGGTTGAGCATCTGGTTGGCGGTGAACAAGGTTACGCGCTCGCCGTCCGGCCCTGCCTCCCACGAGGCGATGGTCGCGTGCGGCTCCATCTGCGCGTGGATCTGCACCGGCGTGGTGTATTCGACGTCGAGCTTCACCGGGGCGCCGGCGAAGGCGCCGTCGAAGTCGCCGAGCTTGGAGTCCGGTTGCGTCTGCGCCGGCTTCGGTTCGATCGCCGTAGGCCGGGCCGCCTTCAGCGAGGCCTCGGGCGTCTGCACATCGTACTCGGCCTTGACCAGCGCAGCCGCCGCGCGGGCCTGCTCGAAGCTCTGCGCCACCACGAAGGCGATGGGCTGGCCGTGGAAGCGGATCTCGGTGCCCTGCAATTGCGGGTAGACCTGTTCCTTCTTCTCACCCTGCTCCGGCACGTTCTCGTGGGTCATCACGAGGAGCACGCCCGGCGCGCGCTTGGCCGCGGAGACGTCGAGGCTGCGGATGCGGCCTTTGGCGATGCCGGCCTCGACGAGGAAGCCGTAGGCGGGGTTCTTCAGGTCGCGGGTCTCGTAGGCGTAGGGCGCAGCGCCCGTCACCTTGAGGCGCCCCTCGATGCGGTCGATGGGGCGGCCGACGAGCCCGTCCGGCTTACCGTCGAGGGGCGTCGCGCCGATCGGCTGGTTCATGTCCATGGCGGATTTCCTCAGGCTCGCAGGGCTTCGGCGACGGTGGCGCGCAGCGTCCGGCGGGTGAGCGGGATCTTGAAGTCGTTGGTGCCCTGGCCGCGGGCGCCTTCCAGCACCCGGTCGGCGGCAGCATCGGCCGAGCCGGTCTCGACCAGCGCAGCCTCCGCCGCTTCGACACGCCAGGGCTTGTGGGCCAGCCCACCGAAGGCGAGCTTGGCCAGCTTCGGCTTGTCGCCTTCGCCCTTGGCGATGATCGCGGCGACCGAGACCGTGGCGAAGGCATAGGACGCCCGGTCGCGGACCTTGCGGTAGAGGTGCACGCCCTCGACGGGTTTGGGGAGCGTCACGGCGGTGATGAGTTCGCCGGCCTTCAAGTCGGTCTCGATCTGCGGAGTGTCGCCGGGCAGGCGGTGGAAGTCTGCCATCGCGATGCTGCGCTTGGCGCCCTGCGGATCGACCGTCTCGACGGTGGCATCGAGGACGCGCATCGCCACGTTCATGTCGGAGGGGTTGGTGGCGATGCAGGCATCGCTCGCCCCCAGCACCGCCATGATCCGGTTGAACCCGCCGATGGCCGCACAGCCCGAGCCCGGCTCGCGCTTGTTGCAGGGCTTGGTCGTGTCATAGAAATAGTAGCAGCGGGTGCGCTGCAGCAGGTTGCCGGCGGTGGTCGCCTTGTTGCGCAACTGGCCCGAAGCACCCGCGAGCAGGGCCTTGCCCAGCACCGCGTAGTCCTTGCGCACCCGCGGATGCGCGGCGAGATCGGAATTGCGCACCAGCGCGCCGATGCGCAGGCCGCCCTCCTCCGTGTCGGTCACCTCGGCCAGCGGCAGGCGGTTGACGTCGATCAAAGTCGCGGGCGTCTCGATCTGGAGTTTCATCAGGTCGAGCAGGTTGGTGCCGCCGGCGATGAAGCGGGCGCCGGGCCGCTCGGCGGCGAGACGCGCGGCGTCCTGAACCGTGGCCGGGCGCTCATAGGCGAAAGCCTTCATGGGGTTCGCCTCCTCAGATCTTGGTGCTGGCGTCGCGGATCGCCGCGACGATGTTGGGATAGGCCGAGCAGCGGCAGATGTTGCCGCTCATCCGCTCGCGGATTTCCGCATCCGTGAGCGAGGCCTTCTGCGTCAGGTCGTCGGTGACGTGGCTCGGCCAGCCCGCCTCGATCTCCGAGAACATGCCGGCGGCCGAGCAGATCTGGCCCGGCGTGCAGTAGCCGCACTGGTAGCCGTCATGGTGCAGGAAGGCGGCCTGGAGCGGGTGCAGGGTGTCCCCGCCCGCCAGCCCCTCGATGGTGGTGACGGAATCGCCCTCGTGCATGACCGCGAGCGAGAGGCAGGAATTGATGCGCCGGCCGTTCACCAGCACCGTGCAGGCGCCGCACTGGCCGTGGTCGCAACCCTTCTTCGAGCCGTTGAGGTCGAGATGCTCGCGCAGCGCATCGAGCAGGGTCGTGCGGGTGTCGAGGGTGAGATTGTGCCGGGTGCCGTTGATCTCGAGCGAGACCGGCATGGTCTGCGGCTGCGGATCGACCGCCACCGGGGCCGCCTCCGCCCGGCCGCGCAGGGAAGCACCCAGTGTCGCCAGCGCGGCGCAGCTTCCCATCACCGTGCGGCGCGATGGATCGAAGCGTCGGTCTCTCGTCGAATGGTCCGTCATCAGGCCTGCCGTCCCGCGCATCCGGACCGGCCGCGTGTGGCGGCCAGTCTGGAATGGATCGAAATCTGACAGGCGGAACGCGACAGCGCTCAAGTTGATCCGAGGCGAGCCCGCGCCCCTATGGCGCAGCGGCGCGGTCTGCCCGGCGGATCGGAAGCCTCAGCTCCAGGCGTGGAGCGGCGGGTTCACCCCATTGAGAGCGTGGTTGCCGATGATCGCGTATTTCCAGCGCACGGGATCGTGAAGCGTATGGGTGCGGGCGTTGCGCCAGTGGCGGTCGAGGTTGTGCTCGGCGAGCGTCGAGCGGGTGCCGGAGAGTTCGAACAGGATGTTGGCGGCCGCGAGCGCGGTCTCGGTCGTCAGCACCTTGGCCTCGGCGACCGCGATCTGGGCCGCCGCCACGCTCTCGGCGGTCGGGTTGGTCAGCGCGGCGTCGATGGCTAGCCCGGCCCGGTCGAGCAGGGCTTCCGCCGCGTGCTGGCGGATCGTCAGGTCGCCGATGGTGCGGATGGTGTAGGGGTCGTCGGAGGCCCGCTCCGCCCCGCTGTCGATCCAGGGGCGCGCCTTCTCGCGCACGAAGTCGATGGTGTCGTCGAGCGCCTCGCGGCCGATCCCGGCATCGACGGCAGCCTGGATGATTTGGAAGATGGCGCCGTCCGCCCGCGGCGCCTCGTAGGCGCGGTAGCCCGGCACGAGGTGGCTTTTTTCCACCCGCACGTCCTCGATGATGACGGTGCCGCTGGCCGTCCCCCGCTGGCCGAAGGCCGACCAGTCGTCGATCACGGTGAGGCCGGGCTCATCGCGCTCGGCGATGGCGTACCAGGCGCGGCCCTCTCCATCGAGGGCGACGATCGGCACGAGATGGGCGAGGAGCGCGCCCGACGAGTAGAATTTCTGGCCGCGCACGATGACGTGGTCGCCGTGATCGGTGAAGCGGGTCTCGAACTCGGCGGCGCGCTTGGTGCCGCGCTCGGAGAAGGCGTTGCCGAAGCGGGTGCCCTTCAGGACTTCGGCGAAAAGTAGCGCCTGCTGCTCCGGATCGGAGACGGTGCGGACCGCCGCGACGATGCCGAGATGGTTCTGCGCGATCTGCGCGATCGAGGGGTCGGCCGAGGCGATGATCGCGATCACCTGCGCCAGCGTCTTATAGGAGACCTCCGGCCCGCCATGGGCCCGCGGCACGTTGATCGACCACAGGCCGCTCTGGGAAAAGGCGTCGAGCTCGGCGAGCGGCCGGGCATTGGTGCGGTCGCGCTCGGACGCGCCCTCGCGGAAAGCTTTCGCCAGCTCGTGAGCGATGCGGATCGCCTCGGCGTCGTCGCGGATGACGTGGGCCGGGGTCGCGGGGCGCGCGGGCCCCGGCACGCCCTGCGGCCGGCTGCCGGCCTCGGCCGTGGTGGGATTGACGGCGATGGTCATGGAGCGGTCTCCGTCGATGGAGGGAAGAATGGCTGGCTGCGTCCTGTCGGAAGCGCCCCCCTCCCCCCGCACGCGGGGAGAGGCCCGCAGGCACCTTGTCGTGCCTGCGGGAAGCGGAGGCGAAGCCGGAGCGGCGGTGAGGGGGCGGCTCCGGATGAGCCCTTCCGGCCAAGCCCCCTCACCCTCGGCTGCCGCCTTGCCGCGCCGACCACAGGGTCGTCGCGGCCCTCTCCCCGCTCGGGGAGAGGGAAAATGCGGCTGATGGCGTAAGGGTCAGGCCGCCTCGGCCCGGCGCTCGCGGGCGGCTTCCAGCGCGCGGACCCGCGGGATCACGTGCTCGCCGAAATACTGCACCTCCTCTTGGAAGTGCAGGAAGGCCAGCAGCGCGAGATCGACGCCGGCATCCTTGAGAGCGAGGATGCGCTCGGCGATCTGGTCGGGCGTGCCGATCAGGTTGGTCTTGAAGCCGTCGTTGTACTGGACGAGATCCTCGAAGCTCGACTTCGCCCAGTTGCCCTCGCCCTCGGGCGAAGCCTTGCCGGCGTTCTTCACCTCGTGACCGAAGGCCTTCACCGCGTCCGGGTCGGCGTTCTCGATGATCTCCTGAAGGACGGCGCGGGCCTCCTCCTCCGTCTCGCGGGCGATGACGAAGGCGTTGACGCCGACCTTCACGGAATGGCCGTTCGCCTGGGCCTTGGCCTGCAGATCCGCGACCTGCGCCCGCACGCCCTCCGGGGTGTTGCCGTTGGTGAAGTACCAATCGGAGACGCGGGCGGCCATGTCGCGGGCCGCGCGCGAGGAGCCGCCCTGGAAGATTTCCGGCAGGTTCGGCCCCGGCTTCGGCTTCAGGGTGTAGTCCGTGTAGCGGTAGAAATCGCCGCGGAAGCTGAAGGCGTCCTGCGTCCAGATCCCGCGCAGGGAGCGGATGAACTCCTCCGAGCGGCGGTAGCGCTCGTCGTGATCGAGCCAGGGCTCGCCGATCGCCCGGAACTCGCCGGAGAACCAGCCCGAGACGATGTTGACCGCGATCCGCCCCTCCGTGAGCTGGGAGATCGTGGCGATCTGCTTGGCGGCGAGCGTCGGGTTCCACGGGCCGGGCAGGATCGCGGCGATCACCGTCAGCCGCGTCGTGGCGGCGGCCAGCGCGTGGCTGAAGGCCACCGATTCGTGCTGGTACTCGGCGCCGTAGCCGGCGGTGAAGCGGATCTGGGTCAGCGCGTAATCGAAGCCCGCGGCTTCCGCGATCTGCGCGAGCTTGCGATTGTAATCCGCATCCCAGCTCGTGCGCTGCGCGATCTTGCTGATGACGAGGCCACCCGAGACGTTGGGCACCCAGTAGGCGAAGCGGATCGGCTCGGGCGAGGAGGATGCGTTGCGGACGGACATGGTGGCGCGGCGCTCGCTTTGAGAAGCGTTGATCTGGAACAGTTCGAGGCGATGACAGGTATTGCTGTCACGTCATCTCGTCGTGTTGGATCATTGCTGCGGAACAGCACGCCGTCAAAGGAATGATCGGGCGTATTTTCAGCTCATCGCGAAAGCTCGTTCTTCGCCGTACCGCATCCGGGCGAAGATCGTTGTCGTTGAATACGATCCACCATCGGGAGCACGCCGAAACGAAAAGAGCCGCCCCGTGTGGGGCGGCTCTCTGTCGATACCGGGTTCGTGGTGGACGGGCTTCAGTAGACGCCGCCGGCCTGGGCGGCGGCGCCCGCATCGGGCGGCACCGCGGCGGGAGCGGACGGGGCGACATAGGAGTCCGGCGGGGCGGTGCCGGGCTTGAACGCCTCCAGGATGGTGCCGCCGCCCTCGCCCGAGCCGGCGCGGGTGCCGGAGGAGGCGTTGACGCGGATCAGCTTGATTCCCGCCGGCACGCGGAACGGGGTCGGCGGCTTGTCCTTGAGCGCCACCTTGAGGAAGTCGAGGACGATGGGGGCGGCGAGCCCGCCGCCGGTCGCCCGGTCGCCGAGCGAGCGCGGCTTGTCGAAGCCGAGATACACGCCGACCGCGAGATCGGGGGAGAAGCCCACGAACCACGCGTCCTTGGCGTCGTTCGTCGTGCCGGTCTTGCCCGCGAGCGGCTTGCCGATCTGCTTGAGCAGGGTCGCGGTGCCGCGCTGGACCACGCCTTCCATGATCGAGACCATCTGGTAGGCGGTGAGCGGGTCGAGCACCTGCTCGGACTCGTCCACGAGCTTGGGCTCATCCTGGCCCGACCACTTCTCCGCATCGCAGCCGACGCATTTGCGGTTGTCGTGGCGGTAGATCGTCTCGCCGGTGCGGTCCTGGATGCGGTCGATCAGCGTCGGGCGGATGCGGCGCCCGCCATTGGCGAGCATCGAGTAGGCGGTGACCATGCGCATCACCGTGGTCTCGCCGGCACCCAGCGACATCGGCAGCACGGGCAGCAGGTCGTCGTAGACGCCGAAGCGGCGGGAATACTCGGCGATCAGCGGCATGCCGATATCCTTGGCCAGCCGCACCGTCATCAGGTTCTTCGAGTGCTCGATGCCGTAGCGCAGTGTATGCGGACCGCCGGACTTGCCGTCGTAGTTCGAGGGCGACCACGCCTCCTGGCCGGGGCCGGCCTCGATGGTGATCGGCGCATCCTGCACCACGGAGGACGGGGTGTAGCCGTTGTCGAGCGCCGCCGAGTAGACGATCGGCTTGAACGAGGAGCCGGGCTGGCGCATCGCCTGGGTCGCGCGGTTGAACTCGGATTCCTCGTAGGAGAAGCCGCCGACCATGGCGTGGACGCGGCCGGTATAGGGGTCCATCGCGACGATGGCGCCGGAGACTTCGGGCTTCTGGCGCAGGCGGTAGGTGCCCTTGGCCGGGTCGATCGCCTCGACATAGACCACGTCGCCGGGCTTGACCGCGGTGGCGACGGCGCGGCCGGTCCACTTCACGCCTTCCGCGGTGATCGCCCCGGTCTCGCGCTCCTTCGAGAGGGTGCCGCCGGCCTCGCGCTTGGGCTGAAGCCCGATCTGCGCCACGCCGCCATTGGTGTTCAGCACCACGGCGAGCCGCCAGGGGGCGATGTCGCCGAGCGCGGGCATCTCGGCCACCGCCTGGCCCCAGTCGCGGCCGGTGAGATCGACCTTATGCTCCGCCCCGCGCCAGCCGCGGCCCTGATCGTAGCGCACGAGGCCGTCGATGAACGCCTTGCGCGCCCAGGCCTGCATCTTCGGGTCGAGGGTGGCGCGCACCGACAGGCCGCCCTCGTAGAGCTTGCTCTGGCCGTAGCGCTCGGAGATCTCGCGGCGGACTTCCTCGGTGAAGTAGTTGGCGTTGGCCGCGTTCGGGAAGGCGACGCGCGGGTTGACGCCGAGCGACTGCTTCTTGGCCTCGGTACCCTCCTCGGCGGTGATGTAGCCGTTCTGGGCCATCAGGCCGATGATCTCGTTGCGCCGCGCCAACGCCTGCTGGGTGCGCCGGTAGGGGTGGTAGTTGTTCGGCCCCTTGGGCAGGGCGGCGAGATAGGCCGCCTCGTTGATCGTCAGCTCGTGGACGGATTTTCCGAAGTAATCCAGGGCCGCCGCCGCGACGCCGTGCAGGTTGCGGCCCGGAACGATGGTGCCGAGAAAGATCTCGTTGAGGTAGAGTTCGAGGATCTTGTCCTTCGAATAGGCCGACTCGATCCGCAGCGCGATCAGCGCTTCCTTGATCTTGCGGTCGTAGGTCTGCTCGGCCGAGAGCAGGAAGTTCTTGGCCACCTGCTGGGTGATGGTCGAGGCGCCCTGCTTTTTGCCGGACTGGGCGTTGGTGAGGATCGCGCGGACGATGCCCTCGGGGTCGATGCCGCCGTGCTTGTAGAAGTTCTTGTCCTCGGCCGAGAGGAAGGCGGCGACGACGATCTTGGGCATCGCCTGGATCGGCAGGTAGAGGCGCCGCTCGTGGGCGTATTCGGCCAGGAGCGAACCGTCCGCCGCGTGGACGCGGGTCATCACCGGCGGCTCGTAGTTGGCGAGCGCGGCGTGGTCGGGCAGGTCCTGGCTGTACTTCCAGTAGAAGAACGCGCCGGCCGCGGCGGCGAGGCAGAACACCACCGCGCCGGCCGAGAACAGGAAGGCGAAGAATCGCAGGATGAAACGCATCCGGGGTCCGTTCCGTCGCTCGTCCGCTGCGCGCCGATGAAGGCCGGGCGCGAGGGCCTGCCGCGGGCACTGGTGAGGCCCCGCGCGGCCGCGCTTCTTGCAAGCGGACGGGGGCTCGTCGAGCCCCGTATCGACACCGGTTCTATGGTGAAACTGGGGCGATGGCCGCCGAGCGCCGCGGCGCAACCGGGCCGGGATGCGAGAGGGTTGCCCGGCCGGAGAAGAACAGGTCAACGGCCTTGGCCATCGAACCCGTCACCCGCATGCGCCATTCCTCCGATTGCAGCTTCTCCAGATCGCTCTTGCTCGACAGGTAGCCGAGTTCGATCAGCACGGAGGGCACGTCGGGGGAGCGCAGCACCTTGAAGCCGGCCTCGCGGTGGGGCTTCGTGCTCATCTCCATCACCGGGGAGAGCTGGCCCATCAGCCGGCCGGCAAAGCCCGAGGAGAAGCCGCGGGTCTCGCGCAGGGTCAGTTCCTGGAGGATGTCGGCGACATCGGCCGGCGCCTCGCCGGATTCGGTGCCGGCGGCGGCGTCGGCCCGGTTCTCGCGCTCGGCGAGCCGGGCGGATTCGCCGTCGGTCGCCTTCTCCGAGCCCGTATAGATCGTGGCGCCCTTCACCTGCGGCGCGGCGGAGATCGAATCGGCGTGGATCGAGACGAACAGGTCGGCCTTGGCCTCGCGGGCGAGGCGCACCCGCTCGGCCAGCGGTACGAACACGTCGCGGTCGCGGGTCATCAAGAGGCGGTAGCGGCCGGAGGCTTCCAGGCGTTCGGCGAAGGATTGGGCGAAGCCGAAGACGATGTCCTTCTCGAACACCCCCGTGGCGGCGATGGCGCCGGGATCGGTGCCGCCGTGGCCGGCATCGATGACGATGAGCGGGCGCGTGTCGGCGGTCTCGCGCACCGGCGCGGCCTTGCCCGCGGCGGCCGGGCTCGGATCGCCCGCCACCGCCGCCTTGCGGAAGGTGTCGCGATCGACCTTGCGGAAGGGGATCGAGACCAGCACCGCGCCCTCGCGGGTCTTGACCGTCTCGATCGCCTCGACCACGGCGGGGCCGGCGAGATCGACGACGATGCGCGAGCGGCCCGGGGCGAACAGGCCGTAGCGGAACGAGGCGATGGCGCCGTCGCGCTTGCGGCCGCTCATCTTGCCCGGCTCCTGATCGAGCTGGAAGTTGACCTCGGGCAGGTCGATCACCGCCCGGTCCGGTCGCTCCATCACGAAGGCGCGGGCCTCGATCGCCTTCGACAGGGTGAGCGTGAGCCGGGTCGTGCCGTCCCGCGTCGCGGTTTCGGCGGCGATCGCCACCGCCGCGCCGCCGGCTTGCTGGCTGCCGGGGCCGTCCTGAGCCGGCGCAGGGCTGGCGGCCAGGATACCGACGGCCAGGACTAGGCCGCCCGCCAGCCCGATGGCGGCGATGGGGCGGACGAGTCCGGTGCGGGGCAGGCGAGTGCTGTGCGGCATCGGGCGGCCAAGCGGCATCGGGGGGTCCGGGGAAGCCTCCGATACGAGATACGGCCGAGATGGTTAACCGTTCCTCACTTCGCCCCCGCCGATCCCGGCGCCGCTGTTGTGCGAGGGCGACACTGTCTGGGGCCGCAGGCGGGGGCTGTAGATCGTTCGGCACAACAGGGCTGGCGGGGCGCCCTGTCCCACCCTCCCCCTCATCCTGAGGTGACGGCGCGCAGCGCCGGCTTCGACAGATCCTCCGGGGATTGCGCGTCCGGCTGGAGGATTTTTCGAGGCCGCTGGCGCGGCTCTCTCAGGATCGAGGGCGGCGGATGGGATGTCCCTAGTTGGCGCGGCTGTCGGGCGACGGAAAGGCGCCGGCGATGGCGCATCCGTGACGAAGTGCCGAGGCCCGTCATACGGAACCCTTGCAATTCTCCCGCGACACTCTGTAATGATACCGACCCCATTCCCGGGTTGGCGCTTCGGCGGCCCCCGGGCGCGCCCGGGGCATGTCGGCGCCCACCTCGCTCGAATCAGCAGCGTCAGTCGGCGCCTCCCGGCATCCGGGCGGGTGTCACGGCATTCGCGGCCTCCCGATCATTCCGGGGCGGTCGTGCCCATGAAATCTGTACGGGCCGCTCGCCGGCCCACCATCTTCGCGAGGCCGGATCAGGATGGGAGGACGCACAGCATCGGTTGCCGCTGCTCGTGCCGAAGGCGCGCGGTTTTCGCGTCGCCTCGCCCCTTCCGTCGCCCCGGCCCTGTTCAACCCCCACCGCGCCGATGCCCGGCGCGTCAAGGCGGTTGACGGCAATCCCCTCCCCGCATCCACCGCGACCTCGGCGACGAGGCCGGCACGCGCCCATCTCCTTCCGGCCCGCAGGCCGGGGGCGGCGCCGCCGGGACCAAGCGGCGCGAGCGTGAGGAGAACGACGTCGGCCGCCATGTCGAAAGCACGTCATGGCCAACAACAAGATGCTCATCGATGCGATGCATCCGGAGGAGACCCGGGTCGTCACAGTCCAAGGCTCGCGGGTCGAGGAATTTGATTTCGAGGCGGCCAACCGCCGGCCTCTGAGGGGCAACATCTATCTCGCCAAGGTCACCCGCGTGGAGCCCTCGCTCCAGGCGGCCTTCGTCGAGTACGGCGGCAACCGCCACGGCTTCCTCGCCTTCAACGAGATCCACCCCGACTACTACCAGATCCCGATGGCCGACCGCCTCGCGCTGATCGAGGCCGAGGCGCGCGAGGAGGAGGAGCACCGCGAGCGCGAGGAGCGCCGTCCGCCGCGCGGCCGCCGCTCGCGCGGGCGCCGGGCCGAGGCCCGCGGCTCACGCACCGACGACACGGTGAAGTCGCAAGAGGCCGGGTCCGAGGCGGGTTCCGAAGACGCCGCGATCCCCGGTGAGGGCCAGGCCGCCGACGCGCCCGCGCCGGAGGCGATCGAGGCGGTGCGGTCCGCTCTCGTCGAAGGACGTACCGACGAGCGGAGCGAGGGCGACGCGGCGTCCGCAACCGTCGAGGCCGGCGGCGATGCCTCCGCGAGCCTGCCCGAGGCGGCGCTGGAGCCCGGCACCTCCGCCGACGAGGCGCGCGTCGAGACCTCTGCTGACGAAGCCGTCGCGGTCGAGCCCTCCGACATCGCCGCGATCTCCGAGGCGCCGAACCTGCCCGTAGAGACCGCGGACTCGTCCGAGGCTGCTCCCGCCGAGGCCAATTCCGCCGAGGCAGAGACGGTCGAGCCCCAGCCCGTCGCCGCCAGCGCGCCGCTCTCCCAGGCCGAGATCGAGGAAGCCGAGGCAGATTCCGACGAGGACGCCGAGACCGACGACTCGGACGACGAGGACTCGGAGGATGACGAGTCCGACGACGAGGATGAGGACGACGACGAGGAAGACGATTCGGACGACGAGGACGACGACGAGGAGTCCGAGGACGGCGAGCCGCGCGTCGCGCAGGTCGGCGGCTCGGGCGACGCGCTCGCCGAACTCCCCGAGCGTCCGCGCGCCTATCGCCGCCACTACAAGATCCAGGAGGTGATCAAGCGCCGCCAGATCATCCTCGTCCAGGTCGTCAAGGAAGAGCGCGGCACCAAGGGCGCGGCGCTCACCACCTACCTGTCGCTGGCCGGCCGCTACTCGGTGCTGATGCCCAACACCGGCCGGGGCGGCGGCATCTCCCGCAAGATCACCTCGGCCGCCGACCGCAAGCGCCTCAAGGACGTGGTGGCCGACCTCGACGTGCCGGAGGGGATGGGGATCATCCTGCGCACGGCCGGCGCCTCGCGCACCAAGCCCGAGATCAAGCGCGACTTCGAGTACCTGATGCGCCTGTGGGAGAGCGTGCGCGAGCTGACGCTGACTTCGACCGCACCCGCGCTCGTCTACGAGGA
This sequence comes from Methylobacterium sp. J-043, assembly GCF_022829505.1. Lineage (NCBI taxonomy): Bacteria > Pseudomonadati > Pseudomonadota > Alphaproteobacteria > Hyphomicrobiales > Methylobacteriaceae > Methylobacterium > Methylobacterium sp. J-043. The sequence continues at coordinate 46,315 of NZ_JAKSYB010000034.1, forward strand.
GGGCTCGCTGATCAAGCGGGCGATCCGCGACCTCTACAACAAGGATCTCGACGAGGTTCTGGTCTCCGGCGAGGACGCCTACCGCGAGGCCAAGGACTTCATGCGGATGCTGATGCCCGACCAGTCGAAGGTCGTGAAGCCCTACCGCGACACGACGCCGATCTTCGCCCGCTACGGCGTCGAGCAGCAGCTCGACGCGATGTTCTCGACCCACGTGGCCCTGCGCTCGGGCGGCTACCTCGTCATCAACCCGACCGAGGCGCTGGTCTCGGTCGACGTGAACTCCGGCCGCGCGACCCGCGAACACGACATCGAGGACACCGCGCTCAAGACGAACCTCGAGGCGGCCGAAGAGGTCGCGCGCCAGGTCCGCCTGCGCGATCTGGCCGGCCTCGTCGTGATCGACTTCATCGACATGGAGGAGAAGCGCAACAACCGGGCGGTGGAGAAGCGCCTGAACGAGGCGCTCAAGAACGACCGGGCCCGCATCCAGGTCGGGCGGATCTCGCCCTTCGGCCTCTTGGAGATGAGCCGCCAGCGCATCCGCACCGGCGTGCTCGAATCCTCCTCGATCCCCTGCGCCCATTGCGGCGGCTCGGGCTTCGTGCGGGCGACCTCCTCGGTGGCGCTGCACATCCTGCGCTCGATCGAGGAGGGGCTGCTCAAGTCGGCGAGCCACAACGTCGTGCTGCGCACCCGCACCGAGACGGCGCTCTACATCCTCAACCAGAAGCGGGCGCATCTCTTCGATCTCGAGCAGCGCTTCTCTGTCACGATCACGGTCTCCGCCGACGACCGGCTCGTGGCGACCTCCGCCTTCCAGCTCGAACGCGGCGAGCCGGCGGTGAAGCACGAGGGCCCGGTGACGGGCGTGCGCGCCGTGGCGATCTCGCCGGTCTACGAGGCCGAGGAGTTTGAGGACGAGGCGATCGAAAGCCAGGAGACCGAAGAGGTCGAGACCGAGGTCGAAGCGGAAGTCGAGGGCGGCTCCGAGGAGCGCCCGGCCGCCGACGCGTCCGAGGAGGGCGGTGGCCGTCGCCGTCGCCGTCGCCGTGGTGGCCGCACCGCCGGTGAGGGCGAGGCCCGCGCGCGGGACGAGGACGGGACCGACGGCGAGGACGGCGCGGAGGATGGCGACGAGTCGCCCGATTCCGAGCCGGAGGCCGCCGAGGCGGCTCTCGGCGCCGCGGCCGAACCGGACGAGACCGCATCGGATGCGGCCGACGCCAACGGCGAGGACGCCAACGGACGCCGCCGTCGCCGCGGGCGCCGGGGCGGCCGCGGCCGCGGCCGGACCGAGCGCAACGGCCGTTCGGATTCCGAGTCGGACGCCGAGGCGGACGAGGCCGGCGAACTGCGGGCCACGGAGGAATCCGAGGGGCATTCTGAAGCGCATCCCGAGGAGACCGCCTCCGACACCCTGCCGGTCGGCCCCGAGGAGCCGGTCAGCGAGGCCGACGTGAGCACGGTTTCGCTCGCCGCCGAGAACGGCGCCGCGGCCGAGCCGCCGGTCGTCCGCGCGCCGGAGGTCGAGCCGATCCAGGTCGAGGCTCTCGCGGAGGCCGCCACCGAGGCGGCAGCCCCCGCTCCGGCCTCCGCCGAGCCCGCGCCGGAACCCGTCGCCGTGGTGCTGACGCCGCCGGACCCGAACCGTCCCAAGCGGGCGGGCTGGTGGTCGCGCACCAAGGCGGCGCTGTCGGGCGAGTGAGACGCGGCGCGGGATCGCGGATCCCGCGCACATTGCGCAATCGAGACGGGGGGCCCGGTTTGCCGGGCCCCGCTTCGCCGACCGGGGCTATCACCGGCTCCTGAAGGACGAGCCCGCGCAGCGCCGGGCCGGCTTTCGGCCAGAGCCTGATGGGTGCTGACAGAGGCGCTGGAACTGACAGGCCGCACGGCTGCCAGCCAACATGCGTTGGTTTACAGATCCCCCGAACGACGGGGAATCACATGGCGAACATGACGCGCAGGCGGGTGCTGCGGAGTGCAGCAGCCGGCACGGCAGCGGTGATGACGGCGAGGCGTGAGGCGCGGGCGGCGCAGCAGCCGAACATCGTCTTCATCATGGCGGACGACCTCGGCTACGCCGATGTCGCGTGCTACGGCCGGCCGGATCTCGCGACCCCGCATATCGACCGGATCGCGACACGGGGCATCCGCTTCACTCAGGGCTACGCCAACTCGCCGGTCTGCTCGGCCACGCGCACGGCCTTGATCACCGGGCGCTACCAGTACCGCCTGCCGGTCGGCCTTCAGGAGCCGGTGACGACCCGTTTTACCGGCGGCATCCCGTCGGATCACCCGACCCTACCCGGTCTCCTGCGCCGAGCCGGCTACCGCACGGCCTTGGTCGGCAAGTGGCACCTCGGCAGCGTGCAGGAATACGGGCCGCTCCAGCGGGGCTACGACACCTTCTGGGGCTTTCGCGGCGGTACCATCGATTATTTCAGCCACCGCGGCACCGACGACAAGCCGGACCTGTGGGACGGCGACGTGCCGGTCGAGCAGTCCGGCTACGTCACGCATCTCCTCGGCCAGCGCGCGGTCGAGACCGTCACGGCCCTCGCCCGCGGCGGGCGCCCGTTCTTCCTCAGCCTGCACTTCAACGCGCCGCACTGGCCCTGGGAGACGCCGGACGACGCGGCGGAGTCGCACCGCATCGCCGGCAGCAACCTGCGTCACTTCGACGGCGGCACCCAGGAGACCTACCGGCGCATCGTCGCCGAGATGGACACCCAGATCGGCCGTGTGCTCGACGCCCTCGACGCCGCGGGCGTGGCGCAGGACACGGTCGTGGTGTTCACGAGCGACAACGGCGGCGAGCGCTTCTCCGACACATGGCCGTTCACGGGGCGCAAGACCGAGCTGCTGGAGGGCGGCCTGCGGATTCCGGCGCTGGTCTCCTGGCCGCGCCGCCTGCCCCAGGGCGCCGTCTCGACGCAGGCGACGATCACCATGGACTGGCTGCCGACGCTCCTCGCCGCAGCCGGTGCCGCACCCGATCCGGCCTGCCCTTCCGATGGGATCGATCTCCTGCCGATCCTGACCGGGCAGGCGCCCGAGCGTCCCCGCCACTTTCATTGGCGCTACCGGGCCAACGCGCAGGCCGCCCTACGGGATGGCGACCTCAAGTACCTCAAGATTCGCGACAACACCTTCCTGTTCGACGTCGCCGCCGATCCCATGGAGCGGGCGAACCTGAAGAGCCGCCGGCCGGAGGATTTCTCCCGCCTCCAGGCCGCTTGGCAGACCTGGAACGAGACCATGTTGCCGGAGAAGCCGGACACCTTCTCCGAGACCTATGACGGGAGCCAGCTCGCCGATCATTTCGGCGTGCAGACGCCGACGCGCACCCCACCCCCGCCGGCCACCGCCGGGGAGACGCCGCGCTGAGAGCGTCGGAGTGATCCGGTCCCCGCTTGATCCAAGCGGGGACCGGATCAGCCAGCCCGGGCGGCGACTGAGCGACGTCCAAATCCGCCATCCCGAAGGGATCGACCGGATTTGGTATGAGAGGGGTCTCCCTCTCGCGCCACCGCTTGGCCGCGGAACGTCGCTCGATCGGTTATCCGAGCCATCCCTTCAGCCGCGCCACCGCCTCGGCGCAGTCCGCGTTCGAGCCAGCAAACGAGAAGCGGATGTGGTGGCTGCCCTGTTCCGGGTCGAAGTCGAGGCCGGGCGTTGCGGCGACACCCGCCTCCTCCAGCATCCGTCGGCAGAAGGCACTCGCGTCGTCGGTGTGCCGGGCGATGTCCGCGTAGAGGTAGAAGGCCCCGTCCACCGGGTGGATATCGGTGAAGCCGAGCCCCGGCAGCGCGTCGAGGAGCACGGCGCGGTTCTGCGCATAGCCCTCGCGGATCGCCATGATCTCGTCGAGGGTGTCGAAGGCGGCGAGGGCTGCGATCTGCGAGAGATAGGGCGCCGAGATGTAGAGGTTCTGCGCCAGCCGCTCGATTCCGCGGACCAACGCCTCGGGCACCACCATCCAGCCGATCCGCCAGCCGGTCATGCAGTAGAATTTCGAGAAGGAGTTGATGACGAGGGCGTTCGCGTCGAATTGCAGCGCAGTCGCCGTGGGCACGCCGTAGCTGAGGCCGTGATAGATCTCGTCGGAGATGAAGGGCAGCGAGAGCGCCCGCGCCGTGGCGCAGAGTTCGGCGAGGCGGGCGGGCGCGATCACCGTGCCGGAGGGGTTGGCCGGGCTCATCACCAGCAGGCCGGCGAGGGGATGCGCCGCATGGACCGCGCGCACCAGCGCGGGGGTCGGGGCATAGCGGTCTTCCGCGCGCAGGGTCAGCGGCTGCGGGATCAGGTCGAGGGCGCGCAGGATGCCGTCATAGGCCGGGTAGCCGGGGCGGGGCACGCCGATGCGGGCGCCCGCATCGAACAGGGCGAGGAAGGCCAGCACGAAGCCCGCCGAGGAGCCCGTCGTCACCACCACCCGCTCCGGCGAGAGGCTGACGCCGTAGGTCTCGGCGTAGTGCCGGGCGATGCGCGCGCGCAAAGCGGGAAGCCCGAGCGCTTCGGTGTAGGGGATGCGCCCGTCGGCGAGCGCGGCCTGCGCCGCCGCGATCACCGCCCGCGGCGCCGGGGCCGAGGGCTGGCCGACCTCCATGTGGACGACGCCCTCGCCGCGCCGCTCGCGCGCGCCAGCGGCGGCCATCACGTCCATCGCCAGGAAGGGCGCGACGGCCTGGGCACGGCGCGAGAGGGCGGGATCGGGGCTCACGGGCTGGGGCTCCTCACGGGAGAGGCAAGACCCCGGTCAGGTAGACCCTGCCGGTCCCCCGCTCAACCGGCGGGTTCCGCCTGCGCGCCGAGCGGCGCTCGGTGTCTATGGATCCGTCCGCGGCAATGCGTGGCAGCCTCAGGGCACCGTCTGCACCGCGCGGCCGAAGGCCTGCACCAGCCCACCCTCCAGCTTGCCTTGCATGCCCGACAGGATCGAGAGCGCGTCGCGGCTCGACATCGGCGCCTTGTAGGGGCGCCGCTCGATCAGGGCGGCATAGATGTCGCAGATCGTCAGCAGCCGCACGGGGTCGCCGATCGCGTCGGCGCAGAGCTTGTCCGGGTAGCCCGAGCCGTCGAGCATCTCGTGATGGTGGCGCGTCACCGCGAGCGTGACCGCGTCGCAGCCGCCGGACGCCGTCAGGATCTCGTGGCCGACCGGCGCGTGGGTCTGCATCACGGCACGCTCGTCGTCGTCGAGCCGGCCGGGCTTGTTGAGGATGACGAGCGGGATGCGCGACTTGCCCACGTCGTGCACCAGCGCGGCGCGGGTCATGAGTTGCTTGTCCGCGGCGGAGAGGCCGAGGTTCTGGGCGAAGGCGGCGACGACGCCGGAGACCAGCAGGCAGTGCTGGAAGGTCACGTCGTCATGCGCCCACACCTCGTCGAGCCAGCGCGACAGGCCGCCCTCGTGGATCGCGTCGAGCACCGGTGCGATGCCCCGCTCCACGCTCGACAGGTCGATCGGGCCGGTCTGCGCCGATTCGAACAGGCGCGTCATCAGCGTGCCCGCCCGCTCGGCCTCGCGGGTCACCACGAGGTCGGCCACCGACTTCTCGGGCCAGACCTCGCGCACGAGGGAGCCCACCACCATGCGCGGCTCGGCCAGCGCCGACAGGCACAGGGTGGCGCCGAGGTTGCGCGCCTCGGTGAAGGCGGATTGCCCGTTGCCGCGCGTCAGGCAGATGAGGGGTGTGCGGGTGCGCGCGGGGCGGTTTGCCAGCAGGCGCAGGCAGCGCTTGGCTTCGGGACGGGTCAGGGTGATGTCGGCGATCACGCCGCGGACGAACCCGATCCGGTCCCACGTCTCGTCGGTGCCGACGACCCGGCACTCGGCGACCGCGCGCACGGCCTCGACCAGGGGTTGGCTACGATCCGGGCGGTCGCTCAGCACGACGATCAAGCTCACCCTCCCCGTTTCGCCTATCCCGGCGGCATCGCGGCTGGCTTGGAACTTGAAGTGTATCATTTAGCAAAGTGCTAAGACTGAACGACTTTCGATCCCGCAACCGCGCCAGAGGGCGGGCGCCGCGAAATCGCCGCAGCCCGGGAGCAGGAACAGCGCGAGACCCTTCAGGGGGCGGCTTTCCGTCCGGGCAGATTCGGATCGGCGCGGGGCGCGCGCTGTGCCATAGTTTCGTCGGCGGGGCCGGTTGGAGCGCCTTGTCGATGGTCCCGGCCGGGATTTCGTCCCCGCCACGCATTTCGAGGTATCGATGAAGCTCTTCCGCTCCGTTTCCGTCTTCGCCCTCGCCGGCGGCCTTGCGCTCGGTGCGGGTGTGGGCGCCCGCGCGGAGGACGCCGCCCCCTTCACCGACGCCCAGCGCAAGGCGATCGAGGGAATCGTCAAGGACTACCTCGTCAAGAACCCCGACGTCCTGCAGGAGGCGATCGCCGAGGGCGAGCACCGCGCCCAGGAGACGCAGAAGCTCGCCCAGGCCGCCGCGCTGAAGGAGTCGCGCGAGGCGCTGACGAATTCGCCCCATGGCATCGTCGCCGGCAACCCGAACGGCGACGTCACCGTGGTCGAGTTCTTCGATTACAATTGCGGCTATTGCCGCAAGGCCTTCACCGACGTGCAGGCCCTGATCAAGTCCGATCCGAAGCTGCGCGTGGTGCTCAAGGACTTCCCCGTGCTCGGCGCCGAGTCGCTGGAGGCGAGCCGGATCGCGCTCGCGGCCAAGATGCAGATCAAGCCGGAAAAGATGTTCGACTTCCACGCCAAGCTGCTCGAGACCAAGGGCCGCATCAACGGCGAGCGGGCGATCGCGGTGGCGCGTGAGTTCGGTGCCGACGTGGAGCGCCTGAAGAAGGATGCGCAGGGGCCGGAGGTGAAGGCCGCGCTCACCGAGAATGTCGGCCTCGGCGACAAGCTCAGCCTGTCGGGCACGCCCGCCTTCGTCATCGGCGACGAGATCCTGCCCGGCGCGGTCGGCGTCGAGCCGATGCGCAAGACCATCAGCGACATCCGCCAGTGCGGCCACGCGAGCTGCTGAGCCGCCACCCTCGGCGGACAGAAGAAGGGCCCGGTGCGGATCGATCCGCACCGGGCCCTTTCTCGTTCAGGCCGCCGCGGCGCGGGGATCGCTCCGGAGCGGGCGCTCGCCGCGGATGCCGGGCTCGTTGCCGGCTTGCAGCGCGGCTTGGCCGCCGGCAGGGGGCGGATCGGGGTTCACCCATTCCGCGCGCTGGCGCGGCAGGGCGCCAGGATACTCTTTCTGCAGGAAGCCGATCATCTTCTCGCGCACCTCGCAGCGCAGGTCCCAGGTCTGGGGCGCGTTGCGGGCGCTCACCAGCATCCGCAGCTCGATCCCGCTCTCCCGCGCGTCCGAGACCTGCAGGTTGACCACGTTGCCGTCCCAGAGCCGGGACGCCCCGGCGATGCGCCGCAGTTCCTTGCGCATCGCCTCGATCGGTGCCCTGTGATCGACGTAGAGGAACACCGAGCCGATCAGCGAGGCGCCGTCGCGGGTCCAGTTCTGGAACGGCTTCTGGATGAAGTAGGTCAGCGGCAGAACGAGGCGGCGCCAGTCCCATAGCCGCACGACGACGTAGGTCGCGTTGATCTCCTCGACCCAGCCCCACTCGTTCTCGACGATGACCGCGTCCTCGATCCGGATCGGCTGGGTGATGGCGATCTGGATGCCCGCCACGAGGTTGGAGAGCACCGGCTGCATCGCCAGCCCGAGGATCAGCCCCGCCGCGCCCGCCGAGGCGAGCAGGCTCACCCCGTATTGCCGCACCGGCTCGAAGGTCATCAGCGCGATGGCGACGGTGACGAGGGCGACCAAGGTCAGCGCCGCCCGCTCCAATATACGCATCTGCGTGAAGTGCTTGCGGGCGAGCAGGTTGTCTTCCGCATCGAGCTTGAACCGGCGCAGGTAGATCACGGTGGCGATGTGGATCGCCGTGGCGCAGGTCCAACCCGCGAGCGTCACGAAGGCGACGAGCAGCACCTGATTGAGGACGAGCCGGATCTGCCACGTCAGCGGCGCGGTGGAGACCGCTAGTGCCAAGCTGATGACCAGCAGCGCGAGCCGGCTCGGCCCTCGGGTGCGTGACACCAGCGAGCGCCAGAACAGGCTCTTTCCGCTCACCGCCCTCTGCGCAAAGCGGTAGGCCGCCCCGTGCAGGGGCAGCACCAGCGCGCAGCAGCCGGCCAGCAGGATCGGGCTCGCCACCCACCAGGGCCATTGGACGATCCAGCCGATCATCTGATCGAAGAATGCGTGAACTTCCGCCATCGATCACCTCCTCGTCAGGGGGCAATGATCGCTGCCAGGCACGGTTCCGCACTGCACAATGGTGCAGCTACTCTCCCGCCACCGCCCTTATTGCATGCCCCGCGGCACCGAGGCGCGGCGCCGGCAACCGGCGGGCCCGATCCGCGAGCGCTGAAGCGCCAACACAACGGCACGCGGTCCTTCTGCGTGGCAGCACGAGACGTTCGACACCCTGAGCGTTCTTTTAAGTTGCTAACCGCGCGGCTTCTGCCTGGAAAGCCAACCTTAGAGAGATTTATGGTGGCGGGTTCACGTCATGTGAAAAGCGCTGGCACTCATCGATAAAAGTGGACGATGGCATCAAATATTTCAGGATATCACTTGTGCTCATGTTCTGTTGCTTTGAGCTTTCGGGTGTATCCTCTTCATGGCGAGATGAGCGATTGAGCGATGCATATCGATGCTTCGTTGGAGTGTCGCTTCGGCCGCAACGAGATCAGTCTTGACGTAGCCCCACCCGGTCACCGGTCAGCAGGTGGCGAAGCGACGCCGCAGCGCAGGCGCAACTTTCGGAGACCGTTCGCGCCGAAGACATCCTTGTGGAGACTCGACCGTCGATGAGAAGACTGTTGTCCATCATTGTAAAAAATGAAGATATCCGGCTGCTGGCAAGCAGCGCAGTCTTCAACTCATTCAGCTTGATAAAGAATTTGCCTCACGAGGGCAGGCTAAAAGCTGCACGTTCATACCGGCGGTCTGAGCGGCAATCAAAAATCGGCACTGATGGCGTATTCGACCTCGAATTTTACAAAGCACGATTTCCAGCGCACGCTCGACGCCCAGCCAACTATCTCCTGCATTACATCAAGAGAGGGTGGAGGATTGGACTGTGTCCTCATGTCATGTTCGATATCGGATACTATATTCATGAGGCGGAAAAGAAAGGTTTTTGCATCGATGTCGAACCATTCGAGCATTATTGCAAAGATGGTTGGAGGGATAATATCTCTCCATCGATGTATTTTGATAACGATTGGTATGTCGGCACATACATGAAGCACACCGAACGAGGGGGCTCTCCTCTCGAGCACTTTTTACAGATTGGCTCCGAGAACGGGTATAGTACGTCGCCCTTTTTCTCGATGCACCGGATCGGCAGCGCGCTTGGCGTAAATTCCGGGCAAACCCTGCCTATTCTCAAAATTTACATGTCTTCGAACGACAAATGGAGTGCTATCGATACCCACCCCCTTTTCGACACCAAATTCTACAACGCCCGATATCCCGACGTCGCTCAAAACAACGTCAGCCCGCTGGCGCATTTCACCGCCTACGGTCTCGGCGAGCGCCGCGTGACAATGCCCTTGAACGATTCGCCTGCCGGCCACGCGAACGAGATCGATCGATTGCAGTTCAAGTTCGTAAATTATTCCGACTATTTCGGAACAAAGGAGATTTTTAACCGCTACATCTACCTCGATAAGCTGATCTACCGCATCGGCGAAGACAGAGGAAAGGACGCGCGTCGCCCACTTGCCATTATTGCTATGTACAACGATGCTGATTGTATCGAGGCCGTGCTTCGTGCCGCTGTGAGAGAAGGTCTCTCGCTATGGCTGATCGATAACTGGTCGACTGACGCGACCTACGAGATCATCAGTGAGTTGGCTTCAGCATCCGATCTGACGCCCTATATCGACGGAATCGAGAGATTCCCATCCGCCGGGCCGAGCGATCAGTACGACTGGCACGGCATCCTCAGCCGGAAGCAGGTAATCGCCAGCCAATTTCCTGGCCGATGGATCCTTCATCAGGACAGCGACGAGATAACCACCTCGCTTGTCGGCAATTCCACCTGCGCATCGATGCTGCAGGCGATAGCCTCGCTCGGGTATAATGCTGTCAACATGCGCATGTTCGACTTCAGGCCGATCGACCGATCGGAGCCCGGTCCTGATATCGAAGCGCATTTCGACTATTTCGAGTTCAGTGACAAGCCCGGATATGCGAGCCAACTAAAGGCTTGGGTTCAGCCCGATACAGTTGTGGATCTCGCCAGTTCAGCCGGACATTGTGTGCAGTTCGGCGGTATCAAAGCTTATCCCCTGCGCCTCCCGCGCAAACATTATGCACTTCGCTCCGTGAGCCACGCTCGACGTAAGATTACGCTGGAAAGGCTCCCCCGATTCGAGAAAGAGCGAATGGAAAAAGGGTGGCACGTACACTACGAAGCTGATTTCGACGACAGTAAATTCGTCTGGGATCGCGAGCGTCTCCAATTGTACACATCGGTCGGTCACGCCAGTGTCTGGTTTCCAAAAATGTTCAACGATGATTTCGTTGCCTGGAGCTAGTGGGATGGCGATCAACCAGAACTACGAGCGCAGGGTCCTCGTTGTGGGGCACCGACCCTACTTTGAACTTCACATGCCGGAGACGCATGGAAAGACGCTGATCCATAAGCTCGAATTTTATCATGGTGTTGAGAATCGCGCATTCAACGTAATCGAGGCTTTCAAGCCGGACGCGCTGCTTGCGTTTCGGCCCGAGCTCGTGCCGCTATCCGTGCTGCTCTCGTTTTCCGGCGAGAAAATCGGCTTCTCAAGCGAAATCTTCCCGCAAAAAATCGGGGATCGCATCGTCGGAGCAGAGGTTCATAGAAGGAAATTCGATTTTTTCGACAATAGCGCGATCCGGCGGTTCGATCAGCTCTATCATTATGACATCTCTTCAAAAGAATTTTTCGATAGTGTCGGAATGAAATTTGCAGATTTTCCTCCTTATCCTCTGAATCCAATACTTTTCGAGCGAAAAAGTTGCCATAAAGATATCGATGTACTTTTCATAGGGCGTGTCTCGCCGCGTAGGTACGAAATGCTCGAACCGTTAAAGCGGCGAAAATTTAGATTGGTCAGCATCGATCACGGGTTGTTCGGTGAAGAACTTGTCAGTTTGCTTCGTAGGTCCAAGGTCGTTTTGAACATCCATGCGGAGGATCATGTGTCGTTCGAGCCTCGGACCTTGATCGGTGCCGCGGTCGGGGCAGTGGTCGTGTCGGAGCCTATTCCGATCCCGCCCTGGATGACGGCCTGCCCCTTCATCTTCACCAACGACCTGGGCAGCAATCTCATGTCTCGCCTCGACTTGGCCTTGGAGAGCTATGACGAGCAGCTGCGGCGCGCTGAAGCATTCCGGCGCGAGCTGGAAACATTGTGCTCCGCAAACCAGTTCATCGATAGGTGCTTGTCGCGCGCAAAATGAAATTTTGATAGTTATCGCGGAGGGGCGTGTGGCCGGAAGATCAATCCGACTGAAGGAATATGGTGCCAACCTTGATTTCGAGGCGATCCCCTCCGCAGATTACGTTGAGGCCCGTGGTCATGCCATCGATGACCGCCCGTGCCGCGTTCGTACCGATGAGAACGGGTTCATTCTGTCCGGCCATTCCTTAACAGGTAAGACGATCATCGGATTGGGGGACAGCGTGCTGGAATGCCTGTTCGTCAAAGAAGATGACCGCTTCTGTGCGCAGCTCCAGAAACGGATACGTCAGGAGACGAGTCAGAGTATCAATGTGCTGAATGGCGGCTACAGCGGGAGTACGACGCTCCATGTCCTAAATGCCTTCATCAACAAGGTCGTCCCGCTGAAACCGGATGCGGTCTTCCTCATGACCGGCATCATGGATCTGGAAGCGATGTTCAAGGTCGACAGCTTCTGGAGCAAAGACGCCTATCTGCGCAGCATCATGGACAACGGCGACGCGCCGGGTTTCTGGGACCAGAATTTTCGCGAGGAAATGGACGAGAACAGTCGATCGACCCTCAATCGACTGCTCATCGACGCCGCGCGAGCGTTCGCGATTCCGCTCGTGTTCGTTTCGACCCCGCACCAGACTGTCTTTCAGGGAGCGTATGTACAAGGACATTATCCAAGCAAGGACGCGTATTCCGTCAGGGTGCGCAATCGCCGCTTGGCGAACCGGCAGATCGAAGACCTATGCTGCCAGCTCGGTGCTCATTACATCGACATCCAGTCGTTTGCCGACGGCTTGGATGGCATGTTCTATGATGACATCCATTTGACCGGGCTCGGGGCGGGGCGGGCAGCAGAGGCATTGGTCGAGCGCGGATTCGCCCAGGCGCTCCGAGACCAGGGCGTGATCTGAGTATCTCTCACAAGACGCCCGGTCGCTGGGCGCTTTTCCTCCGTGCACGAAGGCGCAGCGGGCGCTTTGTGAAAGATGCTCATCTGCGGTGAAGAGAGTCGGATCGAGATTCGGGACCATCGTTCCAAATCCGATGGTCGGGGGCGATGCTTCGGAGCGCGTTTCGACGCGACGGTCCCCGTCACCCGGGACCGTTCACCCGGCCGCCGGCCCGCCCTCCCGCAGCGCGCGGCGTAGCACCTTGCCGACATTGGTCTTCGGCAGGCTGTCCTGGATCACGATCCGGCGGGGCACCTTGTAGCCGGTGAGGCTCGCGCGGGCATGTGCCCTGAGCGCGTCCGGCTCTACGGACGGATCGCGCAGGACCACGTGGGCGACGACCATCTCGCCGCTGTCGCCGCAGGGCGCGCCGACCACGGCGCATTCGAGCACCGCCGGATGAGTGGCGAGCACGTCCTCGACCTCGTTCGGGTAGACGTTGAAGCCGGAGACGAGGATCATGTCCTTCATCCGGTCGACGATGCGGATCTGCCCGTCCGGCGTCATCACCGCCACGTCGCCGGTGCGGAAGAAGCCGTCGGCGGTCATCGCCGCCCGCGTCTCCTCCGGGCGGTTCCAGTAGCCGGCCATCACCTGCGGCCCGCGCACGCAGAGTTCGCCCGGTACGCCGAAGGGCAGCACCGTGCCGTCCTCGGCGCGGATCGTCACTTCGGTCGAGGGCAGCGGATAACCGATGGTTCCGGTCCATTCGGCGAGCCCGAGCGGGTTGACGCTCACAACCGGCGAGGTCTCCGACAGGCCGTAGCCTTCGAGGATGGTCTGGCCGGTGATCGCCTTCCAGCGGGCGGCCACCGCCGATTGCACCGCCATGCCGCCGCCGACGACGTACTCGACCTGCGAGAAGTCGACCGTGCCGATCTTCGGGTGGTTGTTCAGCGCGTTGAACAGCGTGTTCACCCCGGCGAAGTTGGTGAAGCGGGTGCGGCTGAGCGTCTTCACGAAGCCGTCGAGGTCGCGCGGGTTCGGGATGAGGAGGCAGCAGCCGCCGAGCCGGAAGAAGAACAGGAAGCAGGCCGTCAGCGCGAAGATGTGGTAGAGCGGCAGCGCCGTCACCGCCACCTGCCTCTCCCCATCCCCGCCCCCCAACGGGCCGCGGAACCAGACCCGGCTCTGCTCGACATTGGCCATGATGTTGCGGTGGGTCAGCATCGCCGCCTTGGCGATGCCGGTGGTGCCGCCGGTATATTGCAGGAAGGCGACGTCGCCGGGCTCGATCAGGACCGAGGGCCGCTTGAGGCCGCGGCCCGCCCGCACCACCGCCTCGAACCGCTGGGTCCGCCCGGCCGGCAGGGCGTAGGGCGGAACCGCCCGCTTCACCCGCCGCGAGACGAGATCGACGATCCGTCCCTTCAGCCCGAGCCCGTCGCCGGGCCCGGCCACGACGATCCGCTCCAGGCTCGGCATCTGCGGCAGCGCCTGCTCGACCGTGTGGCAGAAATTCTCCAGCACGAAGAGGACGCGGGCGCCGGAATCGTTGATCTGCGCGGCGAGTTCGCGCGGGGTGTAGAGCGGGTTGACGTTGACGACGGTGCAGCCCGCCACCAGCACGCCGAGGAGCGCGACGGGACAGGCCGGGACGTTGGGCATCATCACCGCGACGCGGTCGCCGATGCCGTCGACGCCCGCCTCGCTTCCCCGGCTCGCCTTGCCGTAGCCGTTGGAAGCGAGCCACGCCGCCACCGCCTGCGCCGCGGCGCCGACCTCGCGGTAGCGCAGGCTCGCGCCGAAGCAGGTGATCGCCGGGCGCTCGGCGAAGCGCAGCACGCTGCGGTCGAACAGATCGACCACCGTGCCGACGGAATCGGTGTCGATGTCGGCGGGAATGCCGGGGGGATAGGCGGCCAGCCAGGGACGCTCCGCGCTCCGGTCCTGCGCCATCCTCGTCCCTCCTGCCCTGTGGCATGCGGCTTATGAGGGCCGGCCTCACGCCGGCTCCGCCGCTTCCCGTCGTGGCTTAAGCGTTTCCGGCGCGTTCGATCAAGCCGTGCCCGCCCGCGCGGCTTGAGGTGTTGCCTGGGCTGTCCGCTGCGGCCGCAGGCGGGCGGCCACGAGCAGCCCGTGCGGCAGGGCGGCCACCGTCAGCAGCCCTGCTGCGACGACGAGGTCGCGGGCGTCGAGCGGGCGGCGCGGCCACGGGCCGAACCCGGCATCGCGGGCGAGCCCGATCAGGGCGGCGGCGAACCACAGGGCCAGGAAGCCCGCGGCCCATCCCAGCAGCGCCCGCCCTGCCCTGCGCCAGCGGCCTCCGCTACGCGCCGGACCCGGCCGGCCGGCCAGCCGCGCGCCGAGCCCCATGGCCAGCCCGAACAGGCCCGCAGCGGCGCCCGCCCCCATCGTGTAGGCGATCACCATCGGCGTGCCGTTGAGGAAGGCACCGCTGCCGGTGCCGAAGCCCGCCCGCAGCACGAGGCCGCCGAAGGTCGGGTGCAGGCTCACCCCCAGCAGCAGCACGAGGCCGATCCCCCCGCCGACGACCCGCCGGGCGAGCGAGGCGGGGCCCGGCGCCAGCATCACCGCCAGGATGCGGGTGAGCCCGTAGACCAGCGCGAAGGCGAAGAGCGGGTAGCGGTCGAGGAAGAAGCCGTAGAACCGCGTCGCCACGTCCGGCGGCATCGCGCTGCGACCATCGAAGCCGGTGAGGAAGACGGCGAACAGGGCGGCGAGTGCTGCCAGCAGCGGCGCCGCGGCGATGGCCAAGCGGCCCCGTTCCGATCGCGATGCACGCGTCTCCGCCGGGCCGGCCTCAAGGCCGGCGGAGAGCGCTCCGGTGCGGCTCACCGCTCGTAGTGTTCGCGCACGAGCCGGTCGAGCAGGCGCACGCCCCAGCCCGCGCCCCAGCTCCGGTTGATCTCGGAGGGGGTGGACGACATGCCGACGCCGGCGATGTCGAGATGGGCCCACGGCACGTCGTTGACGTAGCGCTTGAGGAAGGCGGCCGCCGTCGCCGCGCCGCCGTGACGCCCGCCGGTGTTCTTCATGTCGGCGAACTTCGAGTCGATCGCCTTGTCGAAGGTCGGGATCAGCGGCATCCGCCACACCCGCTCGCCCGCCGCCTCGCCGGCCGCGGTGATCTGGCCCGAGAGCGCGTCGTCGTTGGAGAACAGCCCGGCGATGTCCTGGCCGAGCGCGACGATGATCGCGCCGGTGAGCGTGGCCAGATCGATCATCGCCTTGGGCTTGTAGGTCGCCTGGACGTGCCAGAGCACGTCGGCGAGCACGAGGCGCCCTTCCGCGTCGGTGTTGATGACCTCGATGGTCTGCCCCGAGAGCGAGGTGACGATGTCGGAGGGGCGGTAGGCCGCGCCGTCGGGCATGTTCTCGACGATGCCGATGGCGCCGATCACGTTCGCCTTGGCCTTGCGCGAGGCCAGCGCGTGCAGGGTGCCGACGACCGCGGCCGAGCCGCCCATGTCGCCCTTCATGTCCTCCATGCCGCCGGCCGACTTGATCGAGACGCCGCCGGAATCGAACACCACGCCCTTGCCGATCAGCGCCAGCGGCGGCTCGGCGGCGTCGTCCGCCCCGTTCCAGCGCATGATCGCCACCCGCGGCTCGCGGGCCGAGCCCTGCGCCACCGCCAGCAGGGCGCCCATGCCGATCTCCTTCATCCGCGCCACGTCGAGGATCTCGACCTCGACGCCGAGCTGCGTCAGCTCGGAGACGCGCCGGGCATATTCCTCGGGGTAGAGGACGTTCGGCGGCTCGTTGACGAGGTTGCGGGCGAGGATCACGCCCTCGGCCACCGCCTCGGCGCTCCGCGCGGCGGCTTGCGCCCCGGACGGGTCGGCGACCAGCAGGGTCAGCGCGGCGCCCGCCTCGTCCTCGTCCTTCTTCTTGGTCTTGTACTGGTCGAAGCGGTAGCTGCGCAGGCGCGCGCCGAGGGTGAAGTCGGCGACATCCCGGGCGCTGGCGGCGAAACCGGGCCCGTCGAGCACGATGCGGGCGCTGCGTGCGCCGACCTTGCCGGCGGTGAAGCCGCCCAGCACGGTCCAGTCGATCTTGGCCCGGTCCTTCTCCGACCCCAGCCCGATCACCACGAGCCGATCGGCCTCCACGCCCGCCGGGGCCGGGAGGGCCAGCGCGCTCTGCGCCTTGCCCTTGAAGCGCTCGCTCGCGGCGGCGCGGGCGACCAGCTCGGTGCCGGGCCGCCCCAGGATCTCGGCCGCAGCCCCCGACACGGCGAGGTCGTCGCCCACGAACACCACGAGGTCGCCCCCGGCACCGCGCGACGACAGCGGTTCAAAGGCGATTTCGATCCCACCGGCCATGATGCTCTTCGCTCTCAACCCGTCTTCCGCCGGCTCCTCCGCGGATCCCGCGACAACCGGCGAACCTGTGTACCCGCTGAAACGCAGAACGCAACGCGTGGGCGAGCCGCAGAGGGGGGGCACTGCCGAGGGGGCACTCAAGCCAGTAGCCCGAGTTCCTGCCGGAGACCGGAGACAGGGGAAGGCTTCCACCAGCGGTACGTGATGGCCGGCCTGTCCGCGAGCCCGCTTCGGAGGGCGGCATGCTCGCTTGAGCATCGTTGCTCATGCACCGGACTATCCGCCGTCGTATCCTGCCGGAGACGAACTGCGCGAAGGTGCTTGCCCGGGCCGCTCGAGCAGGAGGTCATGTCGAATCCCGACGCGTCGCCAGGAAGGCCGACGACGCCATTCGACAGCGCGAATGACATCCGCACGCCTGAGGATGCCGCGGCCTACCCGCGGATGACGGTCGCCGCGGTGCGTACCGGGCCCGAGGCCGCCTGAAGCCGCCCCCAGCCCTTCCCCCGCCACCACTGGCCCGCGCCGCGAAACGGCCTCAATCCGGGCGCCCCGAGACTCAAGGCCAAAGGCATCGGCATTCGGGACAGCTTGGCCTGGACGCCGCGACCGGCGAGAATGCGCGGCGCCGGGACCGGCGGCGAGGAAGGGGTGCGAGGGTCGGAAGGCGCGGATGACGCAGATCGAGCGCTACATATTCAGGATCGCGCTCGGGGCCTTCCTCACCTGCCTGATCGGCCTCACCGGCACGATCTGGGTGACGCAGGCCCTGCGCGAACTCGACCTCGTCACGGCCAAGGGGCAGACGCTCCTCGTCTTCCTGTTCATCACCGCCCTGTCGCTGCCGACGCTGATCACGGTGATCGCCCCGGTCGCCCTGTTCATCGCCTGCGTCTACGCGCTCAACAAGCTCAACGGCGATTCCGAACTCATCGTGATGTCGGCGGCCGGCATGCCGCCGCGCCAGTTGCTGCGGCCCTTCGCGACGCTGGCCCTCGCCATCAGCGTCGTGGTCGCCTTCCTGACGATCCAGGTGATGCCCTCCTCCTTCCAGGAGTTGCGCGACGTGCTGACCCGGGTGCGCGGGGATTTCGTCGCCAACGTCGTCAAGGAGGGCCAGTTCACGGCGCTCGACAACGGCATCACCTTCCATTTCCGCGAGCGCGGTGCCGACGGCTCGCTCCAGGGGCTGTTCATCCAGGACAAGCGCGAGGCCGGCAAGGCGGTGGTCTACCTCGCCGAGCGCGGGCGCGTCAGCGAGGTCGATGGGCAGACCTACCTCGTGCTGGAGAAGGGCAGCATCCACCGCCAGCAGAAGGACAGCCGCGATTCCTCGATCGTGAGCTACGAGCGCTACGCCGTCGATCTCGCCGCCTTCACGCCGCCGGATTCCGAGACGGTCTACAAGCCGCGCGAGCGCTCGACCCTGGCGCTGCTCTTCCCCGATACGGGCGAGGGCTATTACCGCCTGCAGAAGGGCCGCTTCCGGGCCGAGTTGCATGACCGGCTCTCGGCCTGGCTCTACCCGCTGGCGCTGGCCTTCATCGCATTTGCCGCTCTGGGCGATCCGCGCACCACGCGACAGGGCCGGGGCCTCGCCGTGGCCGGCGCGGTGCTCGGCGTCATCGCGTTGCGCATCGCGGGCTTTGCCGCGAGCAGTGCGGCCGTGCGCAGTCCTGGCGCCGTGGTCGCGATCTACGCCGCGCCGCTCGGTGCGATCGCCCTCTCCTGCCTGCTGATCTTCGGCGGCGCCCGAACCCGCGCGATGAACGAGTGGTTCGGCCGGCTCGGTCGGAGGCTCGCCGGTAGCCTGCGGCGGCGCCCGCTCGCCGGACGGGCCTGAGGGCACCGGCATGCTGATCGGCGCGACCCTCGGCCGCTACTTCGCGTGGCGCTTCGTGCGCACCATCCTCGGCGTGTTCCTTACGGTCTTCGCCCTGGTCTACACCCTCGATTTCGTCGAGCTGCTGCGTCGCGCGGGCGATGCGGAGGGCGCTTCGCCGGGGCTGATGGCGCAGCTCGCGCTCTACCGCACGCCCGCCGTGGCTGAGAGCGTGCTGCCGTTTGCGGTGCTGTTCGGCTCCATGGCCGCCCTGCTGCAGCTCTCGCGCAAGCTCGAACTCGTGGTGGCGCGGGCCGCCGGCATCTCGGCGTGGCAGTTCCTCCAGCCCGGCGCCTTCGTGGCGCTGGCGATCGGTGCGCTCGCCATCGGCGCCTACAATCCCCTCTCGGCGGCGCTCAAGCAGCGTTCCAGCGAGATCGAGGCGAAGATCTTCGCCAAATCCACCAAGGCTGGCACCGGCAAGGACCTGTGGCTGCGCCAGCGCAGCATCGACGGCCAGGCGATCATCCGCGCCGAGACGGCGGTCGAGGGCACGACGACGCTGGCCGGCGTCACCGTGTTCCAGTTCGACGACGCGGGCATCTTCACCGCGCAGCTCGAGGCGGCACGGGCGACCCTGCACGACGGCTGGTGGGAGTTGCGCGATGTGCGGGTTCTCACACGCGATGAACCGCCCGAGAGCCACGAGGTCTACCTCGTCGCCTCTACGCTCGATCCGAGCCAGATCCGCCAGCGCTTCACCCCTCCGGAATCTGTGCCCTTCTGGCAACTTCCCGAGACCATCGCACGCCACGAGCGGGCCGGGCTGGATGCCACGCGCTACCGGCTCCAGTACGATGTGCTGCTGGCAACGCCCCTGCTCTACCTCGCGATGGTCCTCGTGGCGGCAACGGTTTCCTTAAGGTTCTTCCGCTTTGGTGGTGTCGGAAAACTGGTGCTCGGCGGGGTGAGCGCGGGCTTCGTGCTCTACGTCGCGCGGCAGGTCATGGAGGGCCTCGGCGCGTCGGGGATGGTCGCGCCGACAGTGGCGGCGTGGTTCCCCGCCGTGGTAGGGAGCTTGCTCGGTACGCTCACGCTTCTCTACCAGGAGGACGGCTGATGCACGGTTGTCCGGGTGGGGCGGGTGGACGGGGTCGTCGTGCAGGGGGCTGCACAGGAGTTGGGTGGCGCGTTGCGTAAGGTCGCCGACATCGCGATCACGGTCTCCGTGGCCGCACTGCTGACGGCAGCCTACGGGCTCGCCGCGCCGCGCGCCCATGCCCAGGCCGGACTGGAGAAGCTCGCCGGCTCCAAGCCCGGCGAGAAGGGCCAGCGCCTGCTCGTCGAGGCCGACGAGCTGATCTACGACAACGACCGCAACACCGTGACCGCGCGCGGCAATGCCGAGCTGCATTACGGCGCGCGCACGCTCCAGGCCGACCGGGTGCGCTATGACCGCGGCACGAGCCGCGTCTTCGCCGAGGGCAATGTCCGCCTCACCGACGAGACCGGGGCCCTGGTCACCGGCGAGCGGATGGAGCTGACCGACGACTTCAAGAACGGCTTCGTCGAGGCCCTGCGCATCCAGCAGACTGTCGTGATGAAGGGCGAGACGGTGCGCACCCGCATCTCCGCCCCGCGGGCGGAGCGGATCGCGGGCGAGCAATCGAGCTTCGACTACGCCACCTACACCGCCTGCGAGCCGTGCAAGGACCATCCGGAGACGCCGCCGCTCTGGCAGATCAAGGCGGCCAAGATCATCCACAACAATGAGACCCACACGATCTCCTACGAGGATTCGAGCCTCGAGATCGGTGGGATCCCGGTCGCCTACCTGCCCTATTTCGAGTCCGCCGACCCGACGGTGAAGCGCAAGACCGGCTTCCTGACGCCGCGCTTCATCACCTCGACCCCGCTCGGCAGCGGCGTCGCGACCCCGTACTTCATCAATCTCGACCCGAGCTACGACCTGACGCTCACGCCGGCCTTCGTCTCGCGCCAGGGCGTGCTGGGCCAGGCCGAGTTCCGCCAGCGCCTCGACAACGGCAGCTACAACCTGCGCCTGTCGGGCATCTTCCAATCGACGCCCTCGGCCTTCCTGCCGGGGCCGCTGGGTGCCGCCGACCGCGAGTTCCGCGGCTCGGTCGAGACGCGCGGGCGCTTCTTCATCAACGAGCACTGGCGTACGGGCTGGGACCTCGTCGGCGTGACCGACAAGTGGTTCCTCGACAACTACCGCATCCGCAACCAGAGCATCACCACCGACTATTTCCGCGAGGCGGTCTCGTCCGCCTACCTGATCGGCCAGGGCGACCGCTCGTGGTTCGAGGCACGCGGCTACTACTTCAAGGCCCTGTCGAGCTTCGACTGGCAGAAGGAGCAGCCGATCGTCCTGCCGGTGATCGACTACGACAAGCGCATCGACGGGCCGGGCAAGATCGGCGGCGAGGTGCGGTTCGAGGCCAACGTCACGAGCCTCAGCCGCGAGGCGACCGACTTCCAGGGCATCCCGCGCACCGGCAGCTACCTGTTCGCCCCGAGCGTCAACGGGATCAGCTACCCGCTCTACGAGACTTGCACCACCTTCGTGCGCGACCGCTGCATCGTGCGCGGTTTGGGCGGCGTCGACACGCGGCTCTCGGCCCAGGTCTCCTGGCGCCGCAGCTTCATCGACGATTTCGGCCAGGTCTTCACGCCGTTCACCTATCTGCGCACCGACGCCTTCTTCGTGAACCCGAGCCGCTCGGGCTTCCAGAACGCGCTGGTGAACAACATCACCACCGTCGATGACGGCTTCTCCGGCCGGATCATGCCGGCGATCGGCCTCGACTACCGCTATCCCTTCGTCGCCGATTTCGGCGGGCTCGGCGTCCACACCCTGGAGCCGATCGCCCAGGTGATCGCCCGGCCCTCCGAGACCCGGATCGGCCGCCTGCCCAACGAGGACGCCCAGAGCCTCGTCTTCGACGACACCTCGCTGTTCCAGTGGGACAAGTTCTCCGGCTACGACCGGGTCGAGGGCGGCGTGCGGGCCAATCTCGGCGCGCAATATTCCGTCGTGACCCCGTCGGGCTGGTACGCCAACCTGATGTTCGGCGAGTCGATCCAGGTCGCGGGCGTGAACTCGTTCCGCCGCGGGGATCTGGCCAATGTCGGCCTCGATTCCGGCCTGGAGAACCGCCGCTCGGATTTCGTGGGCCGGTTCCAGCTCTCGCCCAACCAGAACATCAGCTTCATCAGCCGCGCCCGCTTCGACCAGCGCGACTTTGCCGTGAACCGGTTCGAGACCGGCGTGACCGCGCGGTTCTCGCCGTTCCTGCCGCTCGAGACCTCGCTGTTCTACTCCTACTACGAGGCGCAGCCGGCGCTCGGCTTCGTCCACCGCCGCGAGGGCGTGACGGCCTCGGCCACCTACCGCATCACCCCGAACTGGTTCGTCACCGGTTCGGCGCTCGTCGACTTCACCCGCTACCTCGACACCCGCGACACGTTCGCCGACCTCTACACCGCCTACCTCGCCAACCCCGTCGGCCTCGCCCCGGTCTACAGCAGCCCCGGCCTGACCTACCTCTCCGGCCTGAGCCTCGGCGGCGGCTATCAGGACGAGTGCACCACGGTCTCGCTGAACTACATCGTCTCGCCCATCGCCACCGCGATCGGCGTGCGCGAGCGCAACCAGACCGTGCTGCTGCGCCTGGAGCTGAAGACGCTGGGCGAGGCGGACCTGCGCCAGAACGTCAGCAGCTCGACCACCGCCGACGGCATCGCCTCGGTGCGCTGAGATGGTCGTCTGCGCCGGAATGCAACGATGCTGAAGGGGGCGGCCGATTCGCTGATCCGCGCCTATGGCGCCCTGGCCACGCTCCCGTTCAGGTTCCGCCGAGACCGCATCGCCCCGCCGAAGGACCTGGCGCACGGCGCCTGGATCGACATCCTGTCGGAGCGCTTCGACAAGCCGGGCCTGCGCGTGTTGGAGGTGGGTTCGCGAAACGTCACCGGCGCCAACTTCCGCCACCGCTTTGCCCAAGCGGAGTATGTCGGCTTCGATCTCTACGCGGGCGAGAACGTCGATGTGGTCGGCGATGCCCACCGGCTTTCCCACTATTTCGGCGAAGACGAGCGCTTCGACCTGATCTTCTCCTCGGCGGTGTTCGAGCATCTCGCCGCGCCCTGGGTGGCGGCGGTCGAGATCGCCAAGCTCCTGAAGGTCGGCGGCCACGTCTTCGTCGAGACGCACTTCTCGTTTCGCTCGCACGAGCGGCCGTGGAACTTCTTCCAGTTCTCGGACATGGGCCTGCGCGCCCTGTTCAACGACGCCCTCGGCTTCGAGCTGATCGACAAGGGCATGAGCAGCCCGATCGTCGGCTACTTCACCGACCGGGCGCGGCCGGGCCTGCGCTTCGCGCCGATCACCGAGATGTACGGCCACAGCGAAATCCTGTGCCGCAAGCGCGCCGAGCCGGCGGGCTTCGACTGGACCCGCATCCCCCTCGACGCCATCGTGGACGGCACGCGCTACCCGGCGCCGAGCCGGCAAGGCTGAAACGCTCGGGTTGGGGTGTCGGCGGCATCGTCCCACGTATGGCCCGCAAAGGCATCGGGAGCGCAACGAAGGGCGACGGGCGCGATGCGTTCGCTCGTCACTCCAACGCGGACGCCCCGGCGGAGGGTTTCACGGACCCGCCGATCCCACGCCGCTGATGGATCCGAGCAAGACGACGCTCGCCTCGGCACGCCCAGGACGCGGCTACACCCTATGCAGCCGCACCACGGCGAGGCCGGAAATCCTGTGATGGGGCGGGCTTCGGCCCGCTCCGCGCTTGACCCCGTCCCGCACGCCCCCGACGGTGGCGCGCAAAATCGGACGGGAACGGACATGGCCCTCCTTCAGCGGCTTCTCTCCTACGCTTCCTCGGCCTTCGGCCTGCCGGCCCCGGCCGAGACGGTGCCCGACGGCAGCGAGGAGCATCTCGCGGCGACCGCGCTCCTCGTCCACGTCGCCCGCGCCGACGGCGTGCTCGACCCGGCCGAGGGCGAGCGGCTGGTGCGGCTGGTGCGCCGCCGCTACGCGGCCAGCGACGCGGAGGCGCAGAGCCTGATCGAGCGCGCCGCCACCTTCGAGGCGCAGACCCGCGACATGACGAGCTTGGTCGAGCTGATCGGCAGCGACGGCAGCAGCCCGGAAGAGCGGGGGCGGTTGCTCGCGATGGCGTGGTCGGTGGCCGGCGCCGACGGCGAGGTGCACGAGTTCGAGGAGGCGCTGGTCTGGCGCCTCGGCAAGCTGCTCGGCTTCGACGAGCCGGCGATTGCCGCCGCCCGCGACCGCGGCTTCCGCGAGCCCGCCGGCGCGTGATGGCCGATCCAGAGCAGAGCCCTGGAGAACCATCGGGGCGCTGCCCCGACACCCCGCCGAGGGGATGATCCCCTTGGGACCCCGGACCTTTCGATGATCGTCAGCCTGACCCTGATCCTGCTCGCCCAGCTTCTGGGCGAGGTGGCGGCCCGCGCCGCCGGCCTGCCGGTGCCGGGGCCGGTGATCGGCATGGCGCTGCTCCTCGGCTTCCTCGTGCTGCGCGACCGGACGCAGCCGGCCTCGACCCGCTGGCTGCCGCCGCCGCTGGTCGATGGCGGGCTGGAGGGCACCGCCAAGGGGCTGCTCGCCCACCTCTCGATCATGTTCGTGCCAGCGGGCGTCGGCATCGTCGGCAAGCTCGACGTGCTGGCGAGCCACGGGCTCGCGCTGGCGGCGGTGCTCACCCTCTCCGTGACCCTGACGCTGGCGGCGACGGTGCTCACCTTCGTCGCGGTCTCCAAGCTTCTGGACCGCCGATGACCGGCGAGTTCGCGCTCTGGGTCTATCTGAGCCGCACCCCGCTGCTGTGGCTCGCGGTGACGCTGCTGGCCTACGCGGTGGCCGACCGCCTGTTCCAGGCGGCGGGGCGCCATCCGATCGCCAATCCGGTGATCCACGCGATCTGGATGATCGGCCTTGTGCTGACGCTGACCGGCACGCCCTACCGCGCCTATTTCGAGGGCGCGCAGTTCGTGCACTTCCTGCTCGGGCCGGCCACGGTGGCGCTCGCCGTGCCGCTCTACGAGCGGCGGGCGACGGTGACCCGCGCGCTCCTGCCGATGCTCGCCGCCCTGTTGGTCGGCTGCGTCACGGCGATGACCTCGGCGCTGGTCTTCGCCAAGCTCGCCGGCATCCCCTACGACGTGCGCCTCGCCATGGCCCCGAAATCCGTGACCACGGGCGTTGCCATGGGCATCGTCGAGGCGCTCGGCGGCGACCCGACGCTCGCCGCCGTGCTGGTGATGCTGACCGGCATGGCCGGCGCAGTGATCGTCACGCCGCTGATGCGGACCCTGCGCGTCGAGGACATGCGCGCCCGCGGCTTCGCAGCGGGGCTGGCCGCCCACGGCCTCGGCACCGCCCGCGCCTTCCAGGTCAGCGAGGTCGCCGGCACGTTTGCCGGCATCGCCATGGGGCTGAACGCGTTCCTGACGGCGATCCTGGTGCCGGTGGCGGTGAGTTTCTTGCGTTAGGCTGCGTATTGCGCCGCAGCCCAACGCACCGTACACCTCGGCGCAATCGCTCGGACCCGGTGCAAGCCCGGGTGGCTCTTCCGGCCGCCGATCCGCCGGACCACGCATTCGTGACGCTCGCTCCCTCCCCGCATCAGCCGGCGGAGCCTCGCGTCCCTCTGCGGAATCTTCTGCCATGTCATCGACTGTTTCAACCGCCCGCGGGCGGTTCGGCTCGGCTTGGTTCGCCAACTGGTTCGCCAGCCCTTGGGCCGACATCCTCTCCGGCATCGTCGTCGCGCTCGCCCTGATCCCGGAGGCGATCGGCTTCTCGGTGATCGCCGGGGTCGATCCGAAGGTCGGCCTCTACGCTTCCGTCGTGATCGCCTGCGTCATCGCCTTTGCCGGCGGGCGTCCGGCCATGATCTCGGCCGCCACCGCCGCCACGGCGGTGGTGATGGTCGATCTCGTGCGCGACCATGGCGTCCAGTATCTCTTCGCCGCCACCATCCTGATGGGGGTGTTCCAGATCCTGGCGGGGCTCGCCCGCCTCGGGCGGCTGATGCGCTTCGTCTCGCGCTCGGTGATGACCGGCTTCGTCAACGCGCTGGCGATCCTGATCTTCCTGGCGCAGCTCCCCGAGCTCACCGGCGTCACGCCGGCCACCTACGGGCTGATCGCGCTGGGGCTCGCCATCATCTACGGCTTTCCCAAAATCACCCGCGCGGTGCCTTCGCCCTTGGTCGCCATCGCCGTGCTCACCGCGCTGACCGCGTATCTCGGGCTCGACGTGCGCACCGTCGCCCATCTCGGCGCGCTGCCGACCGCCCTGCCGAGCTTCGCCCTGCCCGACGTGCCGCTCAACCTAGAGACCCTGCGCATCATCCTGCCCTACTCGGCGACGCTCGCCGCGGTCGGCCTGCTGGAGAGCCTGCTCACAGCGCAGATCGTCGACGACATGACCGACACCGGCAGCTCCAAGAACCGGGAATGCATGGGCCAGGGGCTCGCCAACATGAGTTCGGCGGTGTTCGGCGGCATGGGCGGCTGCGCCATGATCGGCCAATCGGTCATCAACGTGTCGTCCGGCGCCCGCGGCCGGCTCTCGACCCTGGTGGCGGGGGGCTTTCTCCTCGCGCTGCTGGTGCTGTTGCAGGATCTGCTGGCCATCGTCCCCGTCGCGGCGCTGACCGCCGTGATGATCATGGTCTCGCTCAACACCTTCTCCTGGCGCTCGCTGCTCGAGCTTCGCACCAACCCGCTGCCCTCCTCCCTGGTGATGCTTGCCACCGTCGCGGTGGTGGTCGCCACCCGCGATCTCGCCATCGGCGTGCTCGTCGGCGTCCTGCTCTCGGGCGTGTTCTTCGCGGGCAAGGTCGCGCGGATGAGCCGGATCACCGCCGAGCTGTCGCCGGACGGGCGCACCCGCACCTACCGGGTGGCGGGCCAGGTGTTCTTCGCCTCCGCCGGCACCTTCGCCGAGGGTATCGACGTCCGCGAGCCGGTGGAGCGGCTCGTCATCGACGTGCACGCGGCGCATTTCTGGGACATCTCGGCGGTGGGCGCCCTCGACCGCGTGGTGATGAAGGCCCGCGCCGCCGGCCGGACCGTCGAGGTCGTGGGTCTCAACGAGGCCAGCACGACCCTGGTCGAGCGCTTCGGCCAGCACGACAAGGCGGACGCTTCGCTGCCGGCGCATTGAGGGCCACGGCGCGTTCCATTTCCAGCCTTGGTTGTGCAGTGCGGTCGAAACTCGGTAATGTCGGCGCGCGACCCTCCGGAGCGTCGCGGTGTGGTGTCGCCCTGAGGCCGAGCCGGCCCGTTGCCCTGCGAGGCGCCGTGTTTCCCTTCGACCCCCCTCGCCAGACCCGGCGCCGCGCGAGCCGCAGCCTCACCCGCACGACACGGAAAGTGACGGGGCAGCTTACGCGCTCCCTCGAGAGCGCCGCCAAGTCCGTCACGAAGGCCGCCACCAAGGCCGTGACCCGCTCGACCGAGACGGCGATCCGGGAGACGCGCAAGGCGACAGTCCGATCCGTGAAGCGAACGGTCCGGGACACCGAGAAGGTGGTCGCGGCCGCCCTCACCGCGAAAGGGTCTGAGACGACCCGCAAGCCGCCCGGCCAGTTCGTGACGGTCGATGGCCTGCCGGTGCACGTCATCGTCCGCGGACGCGGGCGGCCGGTGGTGCTCGTCCACGGCAACGGCACCATGGCCGAGGATTTCGCGATCTGCGGCCTGATCGACCGGCTGGCGGCCCGCTACCGGGTGATCGCGATTGACCGGCCCGGCTTCGGCTACACCGGCCGCCCCCGCCACCGGGTCTGGACCGCTCAAGGGCAGGCCGTGCTGCTGCACCGGGTGCTGGAACAGCTTTCCGTCGAGCGTCCCCTCATCGTCGGGCATTCCTGGGGCACCATCGTCGCCCTGGCGCTCGCCGCCGACGGGCGGCGCCCGCTGCGCGGGCTCGTGCTCTTGTCGGGCTCCTATTTTCCGGGGCATCGCACCGACGCGGCCCTGATCGCACCGCTCGCCGTGCCGGGCTTCGGCGACGCGATGCGGGCCATGGTGCCGGCGAAGG
This sequence comes from Methylobacterium sp. J-043, assembly GCF_022829505.1. NCBI lineage: Bacteria > Pseudomonadati > Pseudomonadota > Alphaproteobacteria > Hyphomicrobiales > Methylobacteriaceae > Methylobacterium > Methylobacterium sp. J-043. Next base: position 73,970 of record NZ_JAKSYB010000034.1, read on the forward strand.
TGAGCGCGTCGCTCACCGGGCAATCGTTCCGGCAGGTCTTCTGGCCCCAACCCGTGCCGGCCCGCTTCACGGCGCGGTTTCCGATCGAGATCGCTGCGGCGGCGACGCAGTTGCGCGCGGTCTCGGAGGACGCCGCCTCAATGAATTCCGCCGTCACGGGGCTCCAGCGCCGCTACAGTGGCCTGACGCTGCCGGTGTCGATCCTGGCCGGGGACGCGGACGCGATCGTCAAGGCCGGCGAGCACTCGGTGCGGCTGCACACGACGATCCCCGGAAGCACGCTGCGGCTCCTGCCCGGCCTCGGCCACATGATCCATTACGGCGCGCGGCTGAAGGTGGAGCGCGCGATCGACGCGGTGATGAAGCTCGGATAGCTGCGCCCGCAGGGGCCGAATCCGGCACCGTCGGGCCCCGGATCGCCGGGCATCGAGACGTGTCCTCGTCGAGGGCCACACGGGGGCCGATCAGAGCCTTCTGTCATCGGGCCTCCGACATCGAGGGGGATATGTCACCGCGCTTGCTGGGAGGTTCGCGTGGGGTGGGAGCCGAAGTTCGGCGGCCCCGCAGCGAATGTCCACCAAGCAGACCAAAGCGGACGGTGCTGGTCGTGATGTCCTACAGCGCGATGTCGCCGTAACGGATCGCCATCTGGACGGCCTGTGCGGTCGTTGTCACCCGCAGTCGTTGTCGGATGCGCCGTAGATGGTTCTCAATCGTTCGCTCCGAGAGACCAAGCGTACTCGCGATGTCGGCCGTGCGACGCCCGGCCGCCACCCACCGCAGGATTTCCCGTTCACGTGCTGAAAGTTTCCGCGCAAGGGTCGGCGTGTGGTCCTCGACCAAGCGACGGGCGGCCTGGAACGTTACCGTACCCAGAAGTGCAAGGGTCTGGCGCGTTTGAGCCGTAGCGTCGATCCGCCCGCCGCCGAAGCTGACCGCGCCTTCGAGACCCCCGTGCCCGAACACGGGTACCTGGAGCCCGTGGATGCCTGAGCCCTGAGGGACGCTGACGATGCGGTAGCTCGCGCCCTGCTCGGTATGGGTCTTGGTCCAGAAGAACGGCTGATCGGTGTCAAGGACGTGCCGTGTAACCGGGCAACGACGGACGTAGGTGAGTGCATCGACCGCCTCCCCCGTCTCGAACCAATCGCCCTCGACCCAGTAGATCTGCTCCACCAACTCGTCCTGCCGCGCCGTGATCGAGAACACCACAATCCGATCGTAGCCGAGCGGCTGAGCAAGATTGCGGACTGCCTGCTGGATTGCGGCGAGATTACTGCCCGCCTCAATGAGGCTAAGCGCGTCCCAAGGCTCAGGCATCGCTATCATCGGTTCCATGTACAACGGCGGGAGCGTCGCCCCCCCCGCCGTCGGGCGCGCGGGGCTACTTCGCTCCGTACTCGGCTAGCAGCGCTTCAGCCGCCGCCTTGCCGAGATTGTTTGAGGCGAACGGGCTGTCGCCCGTGATGAGCTTGCGATCCTGATGGACGGTACCCTTGATGTCGGTGTTGACGATCTCCAAGCCGTCCGCGCGCAGGCGTTCGCCGATGAACCACGGCATAGCCCCCGGCATGTAGCCCATCTCTGGGGTCTTGGCGTCGATGGTGTCGGGGAACGAGCAGATTTTGTACCCCTTAAACGGGTTCTCTTCCTCGCCGAGCTTGGCCGAAAGCAGCGCAGCCGGGCCGTGACACAAGGAGATGATGTGCTTGTCCGCCCGCAAGGCCCAGTCGAGCGCCTTTTTCACGTCGGTGCTGAACGGTACGCCGTTGAGCGCGCCGTGGCCGCCGGGGATGAAGACCGCAACGTAGGGGCTGTCGGCCCCAAGGCTGTTGGCCACCACGTCAGCGAGCTTGAGCGGGCTTTTCAACTTCTTCTTGTACTTGTCGTAGATGGTGGCGACCGCCTCGTCGTCCTTAGGGTAGGCCCAGAGTTCGAGCTTGGCTGGCTCGCCGGAGATCGTAGCGATATCGAAAGCGAACCCGGCCTTGTCGAGGTGGTACATCGGCAAAAGCATCTCCACCGGATGATTGCCGGTCGAGAAGAATGTGCCGTTCTGCATGAGCAGGTAGCGCTCATCCGTGGCGATCATCAGGATTTTGTGCTGCCCGCCCGTGTAGGCGTTCGGGTAGCTCGCCCCGTCGAGATCGGACTTGCCCGAGGTGAACTGACCGAGCGAGTAGGCAGAGGGGAAGAATGCGTTGTCCTCCGCCACGTCCGGTGTTGGTTGCTTGCTCAGGTCATCGCTGCTGGCCATGTGTTCCTCCCTCGCTGACGATGCACCAACCTATAGGTGGTCCGGCAGGGAGCGAATGAGGGAAATCCCCTAACCCTGGGACGTGTAGGTTTTTTGCCGCCGCTCGTCCGCTTTCAGAGGACTTCGGTCCTCGTACCAAGCTGGCTCGATTGTCCGTTTAGAGTCGAAAGCGGCTTCTCGTCCGATCGCGCTGAAAGTGCGATCGGCGGTCTGGCACCACACGTATGGTTTCGCACCCAAGGGGCTCCTGGCTTCCATCCGTGTTCGGCACAAGGACCGGCCCATGATCGGGCCCCGATGAAAGGCGAGCCCAGAGGCGTCCGCGAACTTGGCCTGAGGCCAGCACGGAGTTCGTGACCGACGGCCATGTCGGAGGATGCCCGCCAACTCCGTAAAATGACGTCGCCCGGCCCCGGAAGCCCGGTTACGGGGCGCTTTCACGATTCCCCCGCCTCCAGCGCCCGCGCCAGCGCCACGAACCCCGCGACCGGAATTTCCTCCGCCCGCGCCGTCTCCGGCAGCCCGGCGGCGGTGAGCAGGCGGATGGGGTCGGGGGTGGCGGCCTTCAGGCTCTGGCGCAGCATCTTGCGGCGCTGGCCGAAGGCGGCGCGGGTCACCCGTTCGAGGTCGGCGATCCGGCAGGGCAGCGGCTCGGGCCGCGGGCGCAGGTGGACGACGCTGGAGGTGACCTTCGGCGGCGGCACGAAGGCGCTTGGCGCCACATCGAACAGGATGGTCGCCTGCGTGCGCCAGCCGCAGAGCACCCCGAGCCGGCCGTAATTGGCCCGGTCCGACTCGTCGGCGACGATGCGCTCGGCGACCTCGCGCTGGAACATCAGCGTCGCCGAGTCCCACCAAGGCGGCCAGACGTCATCCCGCGTGTCGGCGCCGAGCCAGCCGGTGAGCAGCACGGTGGCGACGTTGTAGGGGAGGTTGGCGACGATCCGCACCGGCCCGTCGCCGACGAGCGGGCGCGGGTCGAAGCCGACGGCGTCGGCATCGATCACGTCGAGCCGGCCGGGGTAATGCGCGGCGATCTCGGCCAAAGCCGGCAGCGCGCGGGGATCGCGCTCGATCGCCACCACGCGTTTCGCGCCCGCCGCCAGCAGCGCCCGCGTCAGCCCGCCGGGGCCGGGGCCGACCTCCACCACCGTCACGCCGTCGAGGGCGCCCGCCGAGCGCGCGATACGGCCCGTCAGGTTGAGGTCGAACAGAAAGTTCTGGCCGAGCGCCTTCTTCGGCTCCAGCCCGTGCCGCCGCACGACCTCGCGCAGGGGCGGCAGGCCGTCGGTGCTCAACGCGTCAAGGGTCATCGATCGCTTCAGGCGCGGACGGGGAAAGGCAGGACGGTGTCCGCCGGGCGGTGGGCGAGGCGGTGCGCCAGCCGCAGGGCGGCGATCAGGCTGTCGGGCTTGGCGATGCCCTGGCCGGCGATGTCGAAGGCGGTGCCGTGGTCGGGCGAGGTGCGCACGAAGGGCAGGCCCAGCGTGACGTTCACGCCCTCGTCGAAGGCGAGCGTCTTGACCGGGATCAGCGCCTGATCGTGGGTGGGGGTCAGCGCCACGTCGTAGGTCGCCCGCGCCCGCTCGTGGAACAGGGTGTCGGCCGGCAGCGGTCCGCGGATGTCGATGCCCTCGCTGCGCAACACCGCGACGGCGGGCGCCAGCACGTCGCGATCCTCGGTGCCCATGGTGCCGGATTCGCCCGCATGCGGGTTGAGGCCCGAGAGGACGAGGCGGGGGGTTGCGAGGCCGAAGCGGGCGCGCAGGTCGGCGTGGACGATGCGGGCGGTGCGCTCGACGAGGTCCTGCGTCAGCAACTCGGGTACGCGGTGCAGGGCGACGTGGATCGTCACCGGCACCACCGCGAGGATGTCGCTCCAGATCATCATCACCGGCAGCGGCGGCTCACGCCCCTCTCGCGCGGCGAGCGCGGCCAGAAACTCGGTATGGCCCGGATGGGCAAAGCCCACCCGCGTCAGCACGAACTTGGCGATGGGGTTGGTCACCACGGCCGAGGCCGTGCCGGCGCGCACCAGATCGACGGCGGCGGTGATCGACTCGACGATCGCCCCGGCATTGGCCGAATCCGGCGCGCCGGGCGTGGCGGTCACCTTGGCGCCGCTCGGCAGCGGCAGCACCGGCAGGGCGCGGGCAAACACCTCGCAGGCGTCGTCGGGCTCGACCTCGGCCACCGGCACCGAGAGACCGAGCCGGTAGGCGGTGGCTTCCAGGAAGTCGGGATCGCCGATGAGTTGGAACGGCGGCACCCCCCTCTCGCCCCGCAGCCGCCACGCCGCCAGCGCGATCTCCGGCCCGATCCCGGAGGGATCGCCGAGGGTGAGGGCGAGCGGTCTGTCGTCGGAGGCCATGGGCGGGCTTATAGCGCGATTTTTTGGATCGCCGAGGTGATTTGGGGGGATCGGCCGGACGGCGGTGGCCGGGCCGGGAGGATGCCAAGCCGGGCGGTGCCGACATCGCCCCGGTTGCGGCCCTCGCACGGCTGCGGCGGTTCAATCCGCATCGGGCGCGTAGGTCGCCGTGGCGATGACGTGGATGATGCCGGCCCCATCCTGCGCCTCGGTCCGCTGGCTCAACGTCAGGACGAACTTTCGGTCGGTGCGGTGACGGAAGACGAGCGAGCGCCCTGTGTCTTTCGCCCCCGCGTCGAACGGCTCCCACGAGGCGGTGAATGCCGCGGAAGCGAGGAGGGCTGCGGTCGCCTTGCGGAAGTCGGCAAAGCCCACGCCCACGATATGGCACATGGGACGCTGGTCGGAGACGGTGAGCGCGAAGCCCGCCCGGTCCGTCGCGTTGATACGCCAGAAGCGATTGCCACGCCGTAGCTCTCCCGGCGGCGGCCGGAACGCCTCGGGGATCGTCGCCACGGCGGTGACGCGCGGGCCGAGATCCATCGCGGCGAGGAACGGTTCCGGTCCGTTGACCCAGCTCGCCGGGTTCATCACCCAGGTCTCGCAACCCCGCAGGACGCTCGAGAAGGCCGTCTCCACCGGCTCCTGCTGCGCGAACGCCGGATTTGCCTGAAGGGCGACGACGAGGGCCGCAATCGTACCGAACCTCATCGCAAGCCCTCGAACGCCGATCGCCCCCGGTCGCTCCACAGCCGGCCCGATCCCGGAAGGATCACCGAGGGTGAGGTCAAGCGGTCTGTCGTCGGAGGGCATAGCGGACATGTCCAGCGTTTCTTCTACAGTGCCTGCAACCACACATGTCCGGGATGCAAGCGGTCGAGGCAGTCCCGCAGCCAGAGCCGTTCGGCTTGGGGGAGGTGTGGCAGGGCCCGCACGAAATCCGCCTGATCCTTGTCGCGCCGGTGCTTCGCCTTGAAGAGGAGCACGGCGGCGGGCCTGAGGTAGGGGATACGGTCGGGCGTCACCGCCACCATCTCCGCGCGCGGGCGCCGGATGGCCGGGCACCGCTTGCAGACCCAGAGGTCACGCTCGCCCGGCTCGATCATCAGATCGACCCGCCAGCGGCCGGCGGAGACGTCGAAGCACCAGATCTGGGCGATGTGGGGCGGCGGCTCCTCATCCTGGGGCAGCCGCTCGAAGCGGCCGTCGTCCACCGTGTAGAACCTCATGTCCGCAAGGGCTTGGCGGAAGAGGCTGAAGTCTTCGCGCAGGATCGTGATTTCGAGGTCATCGTGGTCGCGCGTCTGGCGTCCATGCCAGAGGTCGAGGGCCCAGCCGCCGACGACGCACCAAGGCCGTGAGATCGCGCTCAGCCGCCGCGCCACCTCGCTCGGATGCCATGGTGCCCAATCGTCATCCGGGGGGACGCCGCATTCCGTCATTCCGGGGCGGTCGCGCGCGGCGATGCGGCGCGCCGGATCGGATCGCGAGAAACCCGCTCCTCTCGGGGCGGAGGCGGGATCGGGTGCCCCACGGCCAGCGCGATCGCCGAGGGTGAGGTCGAGCGGTCTGTCGTCGGAGGCCATGGGCAGGCTTATAGCGCGATTACACCGATCGCCGAGGTGTCGGGGGAGCGGCCGAGAGGTGGGCCCCGCCTCACAGCGACCCCGATGAGGAACCGTGGGCGCGCATCGCCGCGGGGGCTGGAGGACGCGTGAGGCCGGACCGCTCGGTCTCTGATCCGTGATGCCTGCCGCGGCCCCGTCAGCGCTCGTTTGACACCGTCGTCGAGCCCCAGCCCCTCAACGGACCCAACGTGGCCTCGCGCGCGGCCAACCGAACCTCAGGGCGACACGCCCATGGCGGAAGAGGGCCCGGGCGAAGTTGCAATCGTCGCAAAAATTGTCGTTGCCGTCGCTCCGCGCATTCTTAGAAAACGACAATGTATGTTGCGGAGGCAAGATGAATACCCGCCCACAACGCTCCCTTCGCGAGCCGCGCGCCCGTCATGAAGCCTGGATCAATCGGCGCTCGCCGGCCACCGCCAAGGCTATTCTGTCGGCGCGCGAAAAGTCGGCGCAGCGCAATACGGAATCCTACGTTCCGGCCCTGAACGACAACCAGGCGAAGTTGACCGACTGAGGATGTGCATCGCCATCGGTGCCCCGCCCGGCTCGGCTGGGGCGGGTTGTCCGGTTCCGAGGGTGATCTGCGACGAGCATCGGCTCCCGCGCCTTGGCAGCGCCCCCTCAAATCTCGATCCGCCCGCTCCCCGGCGCACCGCCCGCATCGAGCGCCACGCTCTTCACGATGGCGAAGACCGGGCACCCCACCGTGAGTCCCAGGTCGCGCGCGGAGGCGCGGGTGAGGCGAGCGGCCAGCGTCGCCTCCCCGCAGGTCACCTCGACGAGGCAGGCCGTCCCCTCTTCCCTGAGGGACAGAACATGGCCCGGCAGGACGTTGCGGGCACTCAAGCCGTCCGGCCGGGCGAGCGCCAGCAGCACGTCGCGGGCGGGCACCCGCAGGTTGAGGCGGCGGCCCTGGGGCGCGTCGATCAGTGGCAGGTCGAGCGGGCCGGCGGGGCCGCTCAGGCGTGTCAGGCCGGCTTCCCGATCGTGGCGCTCGACCCGCATGGCGAGCACGCTGCCGGCTTCCGCGCCGTCGGGGATCAGGTCGGGCCGGCGCAGCACGGTATCGACCGGTCCGCTCGCCGCCACGCGGCCCCCTTCCAGCACCACCACGGTGGAGGCGAGCCGCGCCACTTCGGCCACCGAATGGCTGACATAGACGATGGGCAGGCCGGCCTCGTCGCGCAGCCGCTCGATATAGGGCAGGATCTCGCGCTTGCGGGCCTCGTCGAGGGCCGAGAGCGGCTCGTCCATCAGCAGCAGAAGCGGGCGCGCCAGCAGCGCCCGGCCGATCGCCACCCGCTGCCGCTCGCCCCCCGACAGGCCGGCGGGGCGCCGCTCCAGCAGCGGGCGGATGCCGAGCAGGTCCGCCACGGCATCGAGGCTCGGGCCCCCTGCCCCGCGGGAGAAGAGGCGGCCGAAGCGCAGGTTCTGCCGCACGCTGAGATGCGGCATCAGCCGCGCCTCCTGGAACACGCAGCCGATCCGCCGCCGATGCACCGGCACGCGGAGGCCGCGCTCCGTGTCGAGCAGCACCGTGCCGTCGATGGCGATGCGCCCGCGCTGCGGCTGGCTGAGCCCGGCGATCAGGTCGATCACCGTGGTCTTGCCCGAGCCCGAGCGCCCGAACAGGGCGGTGAGGCCGGCGCCCGCGGTGAAGGCGACATCGAGCGCGAAGCCTTCGCGGCGGAGGGAAACATCGACGGCGATGGTCATGCGGCCTCGGTCCGTACGGTCTCCTCGGCATCTCAGAAAAACCGATGCGGAGACAAGTGGCCCGATGCGCGCGCTGCCGCGTTGTCGGCGCAGGACCGAACAAAGGCAGGCGATGATCACCGTCCACCATCTGGAGAACAGCCGCTCGCAGCGGGTGCTGTGGCTGCTCGAAGAGCTGGGGCTCGACTACACCGTGAAGCGCTATGAGCGCGACCCCGCGACGATGCAGGCGCCGCGCGAACTTCGCGCCGTGCATCCGCTCGGCAAGTCGCCGGTGATCGCCGCGGACGGGCATGTGGTGGCGGAGACCGGCGCCATCGTCGAGTTCCTGACCGCCCGCGCCGACGGTGCCCTGGTGCCGCCGGCCGGCACGCCGGAGCGGGCGCGCTACACCTACTTCCTGCATTACGCGGAAGGTTCGGCGATGCCGCCGCTGCTGTTGAAGCTGATCTTCTCGCGGCTCGCGCCCGGCAGTCCCGCCCTGCTGCGCCCGCTGGTGCGGGCCATCGCGGGGAAGGTCACCGGCGGCTTCGTCGATCCGGAGCTGCGCCGCCACGCCGCCTACTGGGAGACTGAGCTGGCCGAGCGCCCGTATTTCTGCAGTGACGCCTTCACCGCCGCCGACATCATGATGAGTTTCCCCCTCGAAGCCTTTGCCGCCCGCGGGACCGGAGCCGGCCCGCAGCTGACGGACTGGCTGGCCCGCATCCACGCGCGGCCCGCCTACCGGCGGGCGCTGGAGCGGGGCGGGCCGTATGCCTATGCGTGAGGCGGGCGATGCGGGTGGGGTGCGGGCGCGATGGCCGAAGGGGGCCGCCGGTCTCGCGGGTCACCGCTTCGTCCGATGTCGGCAGGGCCATCCGTCGCCATGGAGGCCGGACGGCGCGGGAGCCGCCCATCTGTCGGCCGTGAGGCGGGAATCGGTTCGTCCCGAAGGGACGGTGGAGCCCGGGAAGCGGACCGCTCAACGAATGCGAATGGGAATCGAGACCTCGATCGCCTCCGGTCCGCAGTCTGGCAGGGGGGGAAGACGCAGTCCCACCGGAAAGACAAAAAGGACTTCCCTGTCGAACCAGGGCGACCTCGACCGCCGTTCGGTTTTGGAGGAAACCAGCCGACCACTCTTGTCGATCGTTATGCGGATGACAGTCGCAAGGTCGATGTGAGGGGCATAGACTCTCGATCGAACGAGCCTGACGGCAATTGGATAAAGGACTTTTTTGTAGTCCGATATTCCAGGATCGTCTTCTGTGCGGCAGCGAGACTTGGCATACGCATCGGCTGGGGCCGTCATCCATGCCAAAAGCATGATGGCGACGGCCATTCCTTTTGTCGGTGTCGGGGGGATGAGCATAACCGGTCGTGTCGCGGGGGTGGTTCGATCGGCTCGACACCGCCGTGATCCCCTGGATGGACGCGAACGGCCGAGCTTGAGCAAATTGATCCAAAAGTTGTGTTTTTGCAATATATAACTCGAGATTGCAGCGGTTGCCGGGCTATGGCCTGTGGCAACCGTAGATCCGTGCGTGACGGGCGGCGCGCCCCCGGATCCGGGAATGGGCGCTTACCGCCCTGCCCCGATCCGCCGGCTCATACGCCGCGCCAGCCCCTCGGATGCGACGAGCGCCAGCATCGAGACCGCGACCGAGACCAGGGTGAGGCGCAGCGCCCCCGCCTCCCCGCCCGGCACCTGGGTGAGCGTGTAGATCGCCGAAGGCAGGGTCTGGGTCTCGCCGGGGATGTTGGAGACGAAGGTGATGGTCGCGCCGAACTCGCCCATCGCCTTGGCAAAGGCGAGCACCGCGCCCGCCAGGATGCCGGGTAGGCTGAGCGGTAAGGTCACGCTGAGGAACACCAGGGGCGGCGCGGCGCCGAGCGTCGCCGCCGCCTGTTCCAGCCGGCGGTCCACCGCCTCGATCGACAGGCGCATCGCCCGCACCATCAGCGGCAGGCCCATCACCGCGCAGGCGAGCGCCGCGCCGGTCCAGCGGAACGAGAACACGATACCGATCTCGGCCAGCCACGCGCCGAAAAGCCCTCGCCGGCCGAAGGCGAGCAGCAGCAGGTAGCCCGTCACTACTGGCGGCAGGATCAGCGGCAGGTGGACGAGTCCGTCGAGCAGGGCGTGACCGGGGAAGCGTTTTCGCGCCAGCAGCCACGCCAGTGCCAAGCCGAGCGGGAGGCTCGCCAGTGTCGCGACGAGGGCGACGCGCAGGGACAGGAGGAGGGCCGTCGTCTCGTCGGGGCTGAGGCCGAGCCAGTCCGAGGGTCCGCTCACGGCGCCCTCCCCGGTGAGACGGGAGGGACGAGCGCGGTCATCCGCCGAGCCCCACCTTCACGATCCCGTCCTCAAAGTCCGGCGGCGGCCTTGAGGGCGGCGTTGATGCGGTCCTGCCAGCCGGGGCCGTCCTTCTGGTAGTGCTCCAGCACGGCCCGGTCGATGCGCAAGGACACCGTCTCGCGCGTGCCGGGAATGAGCGGAGCCTTCGGCGGGGCCGGCGCGGCCTCGGGGGCCTTCTTCGTCGTCACCGCCCGGAAAGCGGCCTCGGCCGCTTGGCGCGGGTCGCTCGGGCGGCGGGTGCGGTCGATGGCCATGTGGCTCAGGCCGTCGCTTTCTTGCGGCCGCGCTTGGGCGCGGGCGGGTTGGCGGCTCGCTCGGCGGCCTCCTCCGCCTCCTTGGCGAGCCGCAGGGCCCGAAGGCGCACGGTGCGCTCGTCCACGGCTTTGACCGCGGCCAGATGCTCGGCCATGGCCTGCTGCCCCTCGCGGGCCATGCGCTCGGATCGCTCCGCGCGCTCGGCGGCGCGGGTCTTGGCGTCGATATCGTCGCTCATGAAAGGTCTTTCGACGAGAATTCGCGCCGCGTGAAGTCCCGGCGGCGGCGCGCGGCGTCCCGACGCGGGAGAGATCGGGCGCGGGATGGCAAAGAACCCCGAGCAGGACCATCGAGGATTTCTCCTCGAGACTTAGCACGAAAGCACCGGCAATGACCAATTCAGCCGGGGTGGGACCGGTTTTCCCCCGCTCATCGCGCCGTTCGTGAGACAGGGGCCGGTCCGCTCGGTCCCGCGCCGTTCAATCCCGGTCCGCGCGCCGCAGGGACCAGTGCAGCACGCCCTGCGCATCGACGAGCCAGAGCGCGTTCGCCCGCTCGTCCTTGGTCGAGAGATCCTGCGTGTTGGCGAGCCGAACCGCTTCGCTCGGGCTGGCCGCCGTGATCGCCTCCTCGAACAGGGGCGGCCCGATCTGGCCGTCGGGTGCGCGGCAGGCGCCTCTGAGAACGAAAACCGGCATGCATCCCCCCATCGATGCGGCTTATCCCCGAACGGGCGGCCGGTCACCCATGCCGGCACTCAGGTGGCGGCCGGTTCGGTGCTCTGCCGGGCACGCAGGCGGGCGAGGGCCGCCGTGGCTTGGTGGGCCAGCGCTTCGAGGCGGGACACCGTCGTCGTGTCGAGCCAGACCATGGCGCACCAATACGCGCCGAGTGCGGCCACCGGCTCGGGCCCACCGATCGGGACCATCACGAGGCTTCGGATCGCCTTGTAGGTATAGGCGGCGGCCGGGATGCGGGGATCGCTGCCGACATCCAGGATGACGGCCGTCTCCCGGTTCTGCATCGCCCAGCCGGAGACGCAGAGGTCGAGCGGGAAGCGGCACCCCTTCCACAGCGGCTCGATCGCGTCCTCGGCCACGTAGGCGCAGGCGTCATCCTGCCGCAGCACGACGGCGATGCCATCGGAGCCGGCGATCCGACGGGCCGTTCGAGCCAGGACGTCGACGACGTCCTCCAAGGACTGAGTCGCGGCCATGAGCTCGGCGGTCCGCATCAGATGCGGGTCGGCCTGGGAGCGCTCATCTAACATGGGCTTAGGGTAGGGTGTTTGGGCCGATCCGTACAGGAGGCCTCTCCCCGCAGCGACGCGCGAGGGGCAAAAACGGGAGACGACGGCATGGTGATCACCGCCGCCGCGCCGCAGGAGCCGCTCGCCGCCGCTGCAGGTTACGCTCTGCCATTGCCGCTTCTGCCAGCGCCGCCCCATCGAGGCGGGGCCGGCGCCCGCTCAGCCGCGGATGAAGGCGAGGATGTCGGCATTGAGCCGGTCGGCGTTGACCGTGAGCATGCCGTGCGGAAGGCCCGGATAGGTCTTCAGCGTGCCGTTGCGCAGGAGCGTGATCGATTTGCGCGCCGCCGCGACGATCGGCACGATCTGGTCGTCCTCGCCGTGGAGCACCAGCGTCGGCACCGAGATCGCCCGCAGATCCTCGGTCTGGTCGGTCTCCGAGAACGCCTTGATGCCCTCGTAATGCGCCTTGGCCGAGCCCATCATGCCTTGCCGCCACCAGTTGCGGATCACGCCCTCCTGGACCGCCGCGCCGTCGCGGTTGAAGCCGTAGAACGGGCCGGCGGCGACATCGAGGAAGAACTGGGCGCGGTTGTCGGCCAGCGCCTTGCGGAACCCGTCGAAGACCGCGATCGGCAGCCCCTCCGGGTTGGCCTCGGTCTTCAGCATCAGCGGCGGCACGGCGCTCACCAGCACCGCCTTGGCCACGCGGCCCTGCGGCTCGCCGTGCCGGGCGACGTAGCGCGCGGCCTCGCCGCCACCGGTGGAATGGCCGATGTGGACGGTGTTCCTGAGATCGAGATGCTCGGCCACCGCCGCGGCGTCAGCGGCGTAATGGTCCATGTCATGGCCCTCGGAGACCTGCGCCGAGCGTCCGTGGCCGCGCCGGTCGTGGGCCACGACGCGAAAGCCTTGGCCCACGAAGAATAGCATCTGCGCGTCCCAGTCGTCGGACGAGAGCGGCCAGCCGTGGTGGAACAGGATCGGCTGCGCGTCCTTCGGCCCCCAGTCCTTGTAGAAGATCTCGGTGCCGTCCCCGGTGGTGATCGTCGCCATGCTCGCCTCTCCTCGCGATGTGGTGATCCGGAGCGGACTTCGGCTCCGGGTGTGGTTCGACGATGCGAGGATGATCCTGGGACGCGGATTTGAACATGAGAAACGATGGAAACCCATCGTTTCCAGAAGTGGTACTTTGCAGGGGACGCGGATGCCAACCGGCGGAGCCGGCGCGGCGCCGTGCGTCGATCGGGGTCGAACGAAAAAGCCCCGGCCCAGACGGGCCGAGGCTTCGCGTGTCAGCGCATCTCAGCGAAGGATCAGGGCTGAAGCACGCCGTTGATGACGTGGATCACCCCGTTCGATTGCATCACGTTGGCGACGGTGACGGTGGCGGTGTTGCCCTTGGCGTCCGTCACGAACACCTTCTTGCCCCGCGCCTGCACCGTGAGCGGCGCGCCCTGGACGGTCTTCAGGCTGGCTTCGCCGCCGCCCTGCTTGGCCAACGCCATCAGATCCTTGGCCGTGTAGGTGCCCGGCACGACGTGGTAGGTCAGGATCCCCGTCAGCGTCGCCTTGTTCTGCGGCTGCACCAGGGTCTCGACCGTGCCCGGCGGCAGCTTGGCGAAGGCGGCGTTGGTCGGCGCGAAGACGGTGAAGGGGCCGGGGCCGGAGAGCGTGTCGACGAGGCCCGCCGCCTTCACCGCCGCCACCAGCGTGGTGTGGTCCTTCGAGTTCACCGCGTTCTCGACGATGGTCTTCGAGGCGTACATCGGCGCGCCGCCGACCATCGGGTTCTTGGCGAGCGCCGCCGTCGGCGCGGCGGCGAGGCTGAGTGCGAGCGCAGCGCCAAGGGTCAGCGACTTGGTCAGCGATTTGGCAACCGAACTGCGGATACGGAACATGGTTTCCTCCTGTGCCCGTGCCCCGTCTTCTTCCGGGGATCACGCCGCCCATTACGGAGCCCGCGCGCGATCGGTTTCGCGCGATCGATTTTTTTTCGAACCGAAGTGTGAGAACTGCAGCCCGATGGCGAGACAGCCCTGGACCGTCGCCGACATCCCTTCGCAGGCCGGCCGCTGCGCCGTGGTGACGGGCGCGAGCGCCGGGCTCGGGTTCGAGACGGCGCGGGCGCTGGCCGGGGCGGGGGCTGCGGTGGTGCTGGCGGTGCGCGATCTCGAGAAGGGGGAGCGCGCCGCGGCGGCGATCCGGCGGGCGCATCCCGGCGCCGCGCTGTCACTGCGCCTCATCGACACCGCCTCGCTCGCCTCCGTGCGCGCCTTTGCGGCGGAATGGCCGGCGGAGTGGGCGATCGACCGGCTCGTGCTCAATGCCGGCATCGCCGCAGTGCCCCGGCGCGAGGCCAGCGTGGACGGGTTCGAGCGGCAACTCGCCACGAACTATCTCGGGCATTTCGCGCTGACCGGGCTGCTGCGGCCGGCCCTGAGCCCGGCGGCGCGGGTGGTGTCGGTGGCGAGCCTCGCCCATCGCAGCGGACGCATCCGGTTCGACGACCTGCACTGGCGCGAGACCTACGGGGCGCAACGCGCCTACCGGCAGAGCAAGCTCGCGCTCTTGATGTTCGCCCTCGAACTCGACCGGCGTCTGAAGGCGGCGGGATCGGGCATCGCCTCGCTCGCAGCGCATCCGGGGCTCGCCCTCACCGAGGTGTTCCGCCGGGGCGACCGGGCCGGCGCGGTCCAGCAGGCGGCGGGGCGGATCATCTTCTCGCTGATCGGCCAGCCGGCGGCGCAGGGCGCCCTGCCGATCCTCTACGCGGCCACCGCGCCGGAGGCGGAGCGCGGGGGCTATTACGGGCCGGACGGCATCTGGGAGGCCCGCGGCCACCCGAAGCCCGCCGCGATCGCCGCCCACGCCCTCGACCGCGCGGCGGCCGGGCGGCTCTGGGCGGTCTCGGAGACGCTGACGGGGGTGCGGTTCCCGTCGTGAGGGCCGCGTCGGGCTTGCGCCCGCTCGTCTCGCTTGATGCAGGCGGCGCTCGTCTTGGCGCCCGGACTGGCCGGAGCGGCCGCGCTCCTGCTGCTCCTTGCGGGCCGCCTGTCGCCACGGAAGTGTCGTTGAGGGGCCCGCCCTGGGTGGGAACCGGCGGTTCGGCTAGCAGAGACTGAACCGCCGCTTCGCGAGACTTGTCGAGGGCGTGCGGACCCGATTGCGACGTGGAGGCACGGATCGTCACCAGCCGGCGCACTCAGCGCTGGCGACCCGGCCCCGGGGCGAGGACCGATCAATGAATGCAGGTGCAGCGGTCGGCTGGAGGCGAGCGTAGTCCGTTGGGGTTACGACCACCCTCCGCAATCGACGTTGCGCGCGTTGGTGGTTCGTCTCAAGCTTTCATCGCTGGCTTTCGTCGTGCCGCCACGGCGGCATCGTCGCGCAGGCTGATCGTCAGCATTCTTGTAACCGTCAAAAGCCGCATTTGTTTTTGATGTGCGCAGGAAATATTGCTGATTCTACGGGTGTGGTAACAAAACTACGTATGAAATCACGGCCTGGGGCCGCATCGGGCCGACGTCTCTCGGTCTTCGATGGAACGCGCATTCTTTCGACGAACCGGCCGCCACTGCGTCGGAATGCGCTTGAGCAAAGTAACCTCGTGTCATGATGCATGAAGCGTCGGACTAAACGGAGAGTCTTGATGCGGATTTCGTGTGTCGGTGCGGGGCCTGCCGGATTGTACTTCGCGATCGTGATGAAGCGGCGCGACCCGAACCATGAGATCGTCGTTCACGAGCGAAACCCGGCGGGAACGACACATGGGTGGGGCGTCGTCTTCTGGGACGATCTTCTTGCCACCCTGCGGGCCAACGATCCGGACAGCGCGCAGGCGATCGCGGATGAGGCGGTGCCCTGGTCCGGGCAGGTGGTCGACGTCGAGGGGCAGCCGCCGCTTCACTCCGGAGGCGGGGGCTACGGCATCTGCCGTCGTCGCCTCCTGCAGATCCTCATCGAGCGGGCGCTCGCGCTCGGCGTCGACGTGCGGTTCGAGAGCGAGATCAGCGAGTTGGGTCAGCTCGCCGACGCCGACCTCATCGTGGCGGCAGACGGGGTCGCGAGTCAGCTGCGTCGGCATCGCGCGGATCAGTTCCGGCCGCAGATCGAAGCCGGCCGCAACAAGTACATCTGGCTCGCAACGACACAGCGATTCCCGTCCTTCACCTTCGGATTCGTTCCGAGCCGCGCCGGATGGGTCTGGTTTCACGCCTATTCCTTCAAGGAGGGAATGAGTACATTCATCGTGGAATGCGCGCCGGAGACGTGGAACGGGCTCGGACTCGGCACGATGCCCGCGGATGCCGAGCTGCGGGTGCTGGAAAGCCTCTTTGCCCAGCATCTCGACGGCCACGCACTGATCAGCCGCGATGGCCACGGCAACAGACTGCCATGGTTGAGCTTCCGCACGTTGGCCAACCGAACGTGGCACGCGGACAATGTGGTGCTGATCGGCGACGCCGCACACACGACCCATTTCACGATCGGTTCGGGGACGCGCCTCGCCATCGACGACGCGACCGCGCTCGCCTCGGCCTTGAGCGAGCACGACAGCCTTCCCCGCGCCCTGGACGCGTACGACCATCGACGCCGCCGCGCCCTCGCCCGCGTGCAACGGGATGCGCGCCTGAGTGCGGAATGGTTCGAGAACCTCCCACGCTACATCCGCTACAACGCACCCACCTTCTTGACGCTCCTGCTCGCAAGGCGCTCTCGCCTGCTGAAGCGGATGCCTGCAAGAACGTATCTGTATTTACGGGGGCGCTATACCAAATTGACCGGCCACGCGGCTTCACCTCTCGCGCGTCTCGGCGGACCCGCGCACCCATTCGGATCGAAAGCCGACCGCGGCATCTCCGGAGCCGAACCGGGAACGCCCCGCCGTTGACGCCGTCAGCGCCGGAGCGGGCCAGGGTCAAGACCCAATCAACTTGGCCGTATGAGGGGCCGCTTTCGACCCCTGGGCCGATCCGCGGACGGTCCCAGGCCGGGCCGGTCGGGCGCAGGCCGACGGCCGGGTTAGAGCGTCGTCCCGAAAGGTGACCACCGGCTTTCGGACAAGACGACGCCAAAACAAGAACCGAGAGCATCATCCCGAAAGCTGGCTGCTGGCTTTCGGAAGAAGATGATGCAAAAACAAAAGGCTAGAGCATCGTCCTGGATCCGATATCCGGGACGATGCTCTAGCTGGACTTTCCGTCCGCTTCCGTCACCCCTCGGTGCTTCAGCGGACGGTCGAGTGGTGATCGGGCGCCCGGGCGGGTTCGGGCGCCAGCGGATTGAGATCAGGCCGCCCGCACGGTGGCGAGGAAGCGGGCGACCTCCGCGCCGAGATGCTCGGACTGGCGCGACAGATCGGAGGCCGCCGACAGAACCTGGGCCGCCGCCGCCCCGGTCTCCTCCGACGCCTGGGCGACGCCGGCGATGTTGCTGGTCACCTCGTTGGTGCCTGTGGACGCCTGGGCGACGTTGCGCACGATCTCCTGCGTGGCCGCACCCTGCTGCTCCACCGCCGCAGAGATCGACGTCGAGACCGCATTGATGTCGCGGATTCGCGTGGCGATGGCGCCGATCGCCGCGACCGCCTGACCGGTCACGCCCTGGATCTCCCCGATCTGGCGGCTGATCTCCTCGGTCGCCTTGCCGGTCTGCTCGGCGAGCGCCTTGACCTCGGTCGCCACCACCGCGAAGCCGCGGCCGGCCGTGCCGGCACGCGCCGCCTCGATGGTGGCGTTGAGTGCGAGCAGGTTGGTCTGGCTGGCGATGTTGGAGATCAGGCCCACCATGTCGCCGATGCGGGACGAGGTGGCCTGCAGCGCCTGCACCAAGTGCACGGTCTGGCTGGCCTCGCCCACCGCGGACTGGGCGAGCTGGGTCGAGCCGGAGACCTGCCGGCCGATCTCCTGCACGGAGGTCCCGAGCTCCTCGGCGGCCGCCGCGACGGTGTTGACGTTGGTGGCGGCCTCTTCGGCGGCAGCGGCGACCGTGGTGGATTGCGAGGCGGTCTCGGTGGCGGTCGCCGTCATCTGCTGGGCGGTCGCCTGCAGCTCGGTGGCGGAGGACGAAACCAGTCTGATGATTCCGCCCACCGCCGCTTCGAAGCCGTCCGCCATCTGGCGCATGCCGGCCTTGCGCTGTTCCTCGGCGGCCATCCGCGCCTGGGCGGTCTCGGCTTCGAGCTGGCTCGTCCGGAGCGACACGTCGCGCGAGGCCTCCAGGGCGACGGCGATCGCACCGATCTCATTGGGCCGATCCGTGTAGGGGACCGGGGCCTGGAGGTCGCCGGCGGCGAGTTCCGTCATCCGGCGGATGAGGCGGTCGATGGGGCGGGTCACGCCGAAGGTCAGGTACAGGATCGCGCCGAGACCGAAAGCGAGCGCGACGGCGGAGAGAATCGTCGTCAGCCAGGTCGACCGCTGATAGGTCTGATCGGCATTGGCCGTGGCGTCGTCTCCACCCGCGATGTTCAGGGCGGTGCCGCGGTTGAGCGAATCCAGGGCCCCTTCGAAGGGCTTACGCGACGCCGTGAAGAGCTCGTTCAGGGCACCTTGATCCTTGGCGTGGGCCGCCGCGATCAGTTTCGTGCGATAGGTCAGGTAGGTATTCCACGCCTGTTCGTACTCGGTCCAGAGCGCCTTCTCCTGCTCGCTGGAGATCAGGGGCTTGTAGCGGGCCGCGTTGGTGACGACCTCGTCGAGCCGCTTGTCCGACACCTTGGTGAGTTCGCCGACAGGCTCAATGGCCGTGACGAAGCGCGCGTCGACGAGGCGCAGGCGGGTGATTTTGTACTTGAGTTCGCCAAGCTCCCGGACACTCGGCATCCAATTGCCCGACAAGTCGAGCGCATTGTTGTTCACCGATCGGAGCTGGACAAGTCCAAGGACCGCTTGGGCCAGAATGGCCAAAACGAGCACAGAAATGAAGCTCGTGAGAGCGTATTTGATCTTGAAGTTCATGGTACTCGTCCAGGTTGATCCCCAGATCTAATCCCATTAAAATGTAAAATATGTTAAATTGTGCGCCATCCAATCGCATTCGCGCAATGATCATTCTTGTAAGACAATGGGTATCGACGGATGGATGCTTGAAATACATTTTTGAGGAAAAATTTCTGCCTGGCTCTCGATCGAGCGATTTCACGGACAAAATTTCGTATTGATCGGAAATTGGATCTTTGCCGCGATTTGCTACGCTCGGACCAGTAAGGGTGTTCGGAGGGAAGGTCTTGAGCGATGCGATCCTATGACCATTTTCGGGGTGCCAATACGGAGGGCTGAGCGTCTCTGATGGGTCGGAGACGGAACGTCAGCTTACGGTTGCAGCACCAAAGCCCGCTCCCCGCCCTGAGCGGCTATTCCCAAGGTCAGCTGACTGGGTTTTGACCCGAACCTTCGACGCCTCACAATCGGGTCGGCAACGTCTCACCGTCCGACGCCGCCGGTGTCTCGCTTGGGCTCGCGTCTGCTGTTTCGCCCTGATCTGGCCAAGGCGGAAAGGGCATCCAGTCTGTGAAAGCGTCCGACGCGTAGCCGTAGTCGCACGAAACGACCCGCCAGGGCTCGTTGTCCCCGGAACTGACCGGATCCCAGCGAATGACGGCTCGGCGGTCCGGCTCGCGTCGGTTGATGGCAATGATCCAGCGGCCGTCACGGGGCGCCCGATCCATGATCCGCCAGCTCCACATCGCTCGATCCTCGGATCCTCAGACCTGGGGACCCTTAACGCTGGATCAGGTCAGACCGTTCGATGGGCTCGACTCAAATCCCTTCGTCGCGCGTCAGCCCGGCTGGCGCCGAAGCCGCATCCGACCTGATTGCATCGGGCCGGCGCATCTAGGTCCGTCCCACGGCCCCGTTCTACCGGGCGAGACAGGCCGGTCCGCGCCGCGCTTTTATGGGCACGCTCGTTCCCCGGCCATCGCCGAGACCGGCGCGGAACGCCATCCGCGCCGCCGTTGTTTCTCTCGCCAGCACTTGGGAGGAACGGCATGCGAATTCTTGCGACGGCGTTGGCGCTGACGGTCATGACGGGGCTCGGCGCGGGAGCCGCGGAAGCCAAGGGATGCATCAAGGGCGCGATCATCGGCGGTGTCGCCGGGCACTATCTGGCCGAGCGCGGCGTGGTCGGTGCCGTGGCCGGCTGTCTGGCTGGACGCGCCCTGGCGAACCGGCGGGCGCGGCGGGAGGTCGATTACGGCTCCCGGGTCCAGCCCCGCGGGGCGGGCTATGGCGGCGGGCAGGCCTATTCGGGCCGGAATGACCGGTACTGACGCATGAAAGGGGCGCCGTTCGGCGCCCCTTTCGGTTCCGGCCCTGGTGCGCCGGTATCGGCCGGGCGCGGGAGGCCCGGTTCTCGGGGCTCCTCAACGGGATAAGGGCGCCTTGCGGCGCCCTTTCCTCTGCAGTGGCCGTCGCCTGAGCGTCAGGCGCTCTTGCGGCGTCCCTTACCCTTCGCCTCGCTGGCCTCGGCCTCCTCCTCGGAGCCCTCGGTGTTGATCCGCTCGGCGATCTGCGAGAGCAGCGCGTCGGTCTTCTTCTCTTCCTGAAGGGTCTCGTCGAGCAACTTGGCGGCGTCCGCGTAGCCGAGCTGGCTCGCCCAGGTTTTGAGCGTGCCGTAGCGGGCGATCTCGTAATGCTCCATCGCCTGGGCGCAGGCTGCCAGCACCGCGTCGGCAGCCGGGCTGTCCTCGAAATCCTCCAGATCCTCCTCCATCTCGGAGGTCAGGCCCTGCATCGCCTCGCAGGTCTTGGCGCGGGCCGGCTTTCCGATGATCTCGAAAACCTGCTGCAGGCGCTCCACCTGGTTGGCGCTTTCCTCGGCATGGGTTTCGAACGCTTGGCGCAGTTCGTCATGTTCGGCCGCCTTGGCCGACTTCTTCAGCGCACGCACCGATTGCTTTTCCGCGTAATAGACGTCCTTCAACGTCTCGTAGAATGCATCGTGCAAGGTCTTTGGCTTGGTGGCCATTAGGTTTCGTCTCCCGATTTCTGAACGAGGGGGCCGGGGGAGTGATCTCACCGTCGGCCGACACCTTAAGAACGTGAGTTCAGGCGACAGGGTCCGAAAATTCTCTTGGGGGGAGGCCGTTAAATTCCGGGAACCGCGGCCGGTGGCGGCGGGGTTTCCGGGATTCGTCCGAAGGCCGGGCCCCATGCCCCGGCGCAGGGCTCGGCGCGGGCTACAGCCACTTCTTCCAGCGGAAGAACACGTAAGGCAGCACGGCGGCCACCACCATCATGCCGACGGCGGCGGGGTAGCCGAAATGCCAGTCGAGCTCCGGCATGGTCTTGAAGTTCATGCCGTAGATCGAGGCGATCAGGGTGGGGGGCATGAACACCACCGCCATGACCGAGAACAGCTTGATGATGTTGTTCTGCTCCAGGTTCACGAGGCCGAGCGTCGCGTCGAGCAGGAACTGGATCTTGGCCGAGATGAAGGTCGCGTGTTCCTCCAGCGATTGCAGGTCGCGCAGGGTGGAGCGCACGTCCTCGCGCAGCTCGCGGGGCGCTTTCGCCGTGCGGTAGGTCGCCGAGAGCGAGAGCAGGATGCGCTCCATCGAAACGAGGCTCTCGCGCTGCTTCGAAATCAGGTCGCCGTAGCGCCCGAGCGAGCGCAGCGTGTCCTGCAGCGCGTTGTTGCGCGAGGACGGGTCGCCCTTGTCCTCGAAGATCTTTCGCGACAGGCGGTCGATGCGCTCGCCCTGGAGCTGGAGCACGTCCGCCGCCCGGTCGATCACCGCCTCGATCAGCCCGGCCAGGATCGACTCGCCCGAGACCGAGCGCGACGGCCCGTTGCCGGTCGCCCGGCCGGCGCGCTGGGTGTACATCCGGAACGCCTGCGGCTCCTCGTAGCGCACGGTGATGAGCCGGTTGTCGCGCAGGATGAAGGTGATGCCGGCCAGGCCCGGCTCCTCGGAATCGCTGACGCGGGAGAGCACGCGCCCCGTCATGTAGCGGGCGCCGGCCTCGACGTAGAGCAGCTCGGAAGGCTCGATGTCCTTCATCTCCTCGCGGCTCGGCACGGTGATGCCGAGGAAGGATTCGACCTTCACCTCCTCCTCCCGCGTCGGGCGCACGAGGTCGAGCCAGACCGTGTCCTCGGAGATCGGCTCCTGCAGTTCGAGGTAGCGGCGCTCCAGCACCGTCTGGGAGCCGCCCGCGACGGGCTTGTGGGTGAAGATCAACGGATGTGACCTGTGGGATGAGGCTTCAGTCGAGGGCCCCGGGCGGGGCGACGCTTGTGTCCGGCACGAAGAAGTCGGGCGCAAGCGGGACGCCTGCTGTGACGCGGTATTTTGAAAAGTCCGTGACGCCTTCCTCGGCGAGAACCGTGTCGTCGATGAGGAAGTGCCCGGTAAAGCCCTTGGCTTCCCGCAGGAACACGGCGTGCGCGGCATCCGCCACGATCTCGGGCCGGCGGCTCGCCTGCATCAGGGCGTCGCCGCCGAGCAGGTTCTGCACGGCCGCCGTGGCGATGGTGGTGCGCGGCCACAGGGCGTTGACGGCGATGCCCCGGCCCCGGAGTTCCCCGGCGAGCCCCAGCACGCAGAGCGACATGCCGAACTTGGCCATCGAGTAGGCTAGATGCGGCGCGAACCACCGCTCCGCCATGTCGAGCGGCGGCGACAGCATCAGGATGTGCGGGTTCTCCGCCCGCTCCAGATGGGGAATCGCGTACTTGCTCACCATGTAGGTGCCGCGCGTGTTGATCTGATGCATCAGGTCGAAGCGCTTCATCTCGGTCTTCGGCGTGTTCGACAGCGAGATCGCGCTCGCGTTGTTGACCACGATGTCGATCCCGCCGAACGTTTTCGCGGTCTGGTCGAGGGCGTCCTTCACCGCCGCCTCGTCGCGCACATCCACCGTCAGCGGCAGCGCCCTGCCCCCGGCCCGCTCGATCTCTTGCGCCGCCGTGAAGATCGTCCCCTCCAGCTTCGGATGCGCCTGCGCGGTCTTGGCCGCGATGGCCACGTTGGCGCCGTCGCGGGCGGCGCGCAGGCCGATGGCAAGCCCGATGCCCCGTGAGGCGCCGGTGATGAACAGCGTCTTTCCGGCCAGGCTCATGCGTCGTCCTCTGCGATCCGGAAGCGCTCCGGCTGGCGGCCGTCGGCGTCGGTGAAGCCGTAGGCGCGGGCGAGATCCCCGACATGGACCGTCCGCCCCGCCCGGTCCAGCACCGACGGGTCGGCGGCGAGCGCCGCGAGCGCCCGGCCGGCATAGAGCGGGCTCTCAGTGGCGAGCGCCTCCTGCCCCAGATCGCGCACCCGCTCCGTGGCGACGAAGCCCGGCGAGAGGCCGAGCGCGCAGACGCCGTGAGGGCGCAGCTCGGCGGCGCAGGCGAAGGCGAGCCGGTTCGTCGCCGCCTTGGCCATGTCGTAGTAGATGTCGCCGAGATAGGTCTCGGTGCCGAACGAGACGAAGGCGATCAGCCCGGCGCGCGCCGCGACCATGGCCGGCGCCACGGCGCGGGCCAGCAGCAGCCCCGGATACGGCCCCGTCCCCAGAAAGTGCGAGAACGGCTCGGCCGAGCGGCGCCAGAACGGCGTGCCCCAGGCGGCGCCGTCGGGGTAGCGCGCGCCGTCATAGCCCTCGTTGCCGCCCCAGACGCTTGCGGCCGCGACATCGATCCGCCCGAACCGGCGCAAGCACCAGTGCACGAGTTCGTCCACCGCCCGCTCGCTCGTGTGGTCGCACAGGTAATGGTGCCCCTCCCCGCCCGCCGCATCGACCTCGCGGGCGGTGTCCTCGATCGCTTCCGGGCGCGTCTCGGTGCGCCGCCCGGTTTCGGAGGAGCGCGCGGTGACGATCACCGTGGCGCCCGCCTCCCCCAGCCCGCGGGCGAGCCCGCGCCCGACCCCGCGCGAGGCCCCGGCCACGAGGCAGACCTTTCCCCGCAGATCCGGCGGCACGCTCACGCCTTGCCGGAGAGGAAGCGGGCGAGCCGCGCTTGCGTCTCCGGATCGCGCAGGCCCGCCTCGAACGCCTCCGCCTCCGCCTCGATCGCCGCCTCGACCAACCCCTGATCGCCGCGCATCAGCGCGCGGGTCGCCTGCACCGCCCGGCGCGGCAGGGCGGCCAGCCGCGCGGCTTGGGCCAGCGCGTGCGCCTCCAGCGCGTCGGAGGGCAGTTCGGCGTTGGCGAGCCCGAGCGCCACGGCGGCCGCGCCGTCGAACGGCTCGCCGAGCAGCAGCAGCGCCGAGGCGCGGGCGAGCCCGATCCGGCGCGGCAGCAGGTGGCTCGCGGCGGCCTCCGGCACCACGCCGAGTTCCACGAACGGCATGCGGAAGCGCGCCTGCGGCCCGACATAGACGAGGTCGCAATGCAGCGTCAGCGTCGTGCCGACGCCGATGGCGAGCCCGTCCACCGCCGCGACAAGCGGCGTGCGGGTGCGGGCGAGCTGCCGGATGAAGCGCAGGGCCGGCATCTCGGAAAACGAATCGCGCGGCGCCGTGCCGGCGGCGAAGAAATCGGCCAGATCGTTGCCGGCGGTGAAGGCGCCGGGCCCCCCGGCAAACACCACCGCCCCGATGTTTTGGGACGCGTCGTCGGCGCCCATGAGCGCCGCAGTGGCGGCGTCGTACATCGCCCCGGTCAGCGCGTTCTTCTTGGCCGGGCGGTTCCAGCGGATCAGGCGGACGCCGCCGGACACGTCCTCGATGGTGATGGCTTCGCTCATCCGCCCTCGCCCCCCGCGCCGATCCCGAGAGCCGCCTCCGACCCGATGGCCTCGGGCCGGCGTCTCCCGGTCTTTGTGTCACCGCGCTGTCTCTCGCCGAACCGGCCGCCGCTTCGTCGAAAGAGCGCTTCTTTGGGGGACGCCGCGTGCCTCACGAAACGCCCGGTCTCCCGCACGGCCCGCTCGGGCGTTTGACCGCGCGGCGGGCGTGTCCCGAAAAGCCTTCGGCCCCCGCCCCACCCTTCTCCCTGCGGCGACGCTTTGTCGAGGGGCCATCGGCGCGGTATTTTTGGGAGGTGCGAAGCGGGCGGGCCCGGTGTCGCCCCCGCGAAACCGGGCGGTCCGCGCGTCGGATGACGGGCTATGGGGTCCCTCTCCGCGCTCACGATCCTCGCCGGTCTCGCCGACGCGATCCCGCCGGGACCGAACGCGCCGCTGTCGAAGTCGCTCGGCCTGCCGGTGACGGCGGCCCTCCTGACCCGGCTGCTCAGCACCGCCGCCCTGCCCGTGGGCGGCCTCGCCCTGGGCAAACTCGCAATGCCCACCGGCCCGCAACTCCGGCAGGTGCCGGGGTGGGCGTGGCTCGGCAGGTTTTTGCGTGTTCTGCTGATCCTAGCCCAGCTCTACGCCTCCCCCGCCATCGGCGCGGCGACCTTTTGGGGGGCATCGTCACCGTGGGCGTGCTCGCCTCGCTCGTGCTCGGCCAATTTGGCTGGATCGGGTTTCAGGTGCACCCGGCGAGCGTTTGGCGCGTCGCCGGAGCGGCGCTGATGGTGATTGGGGGTGGGTTAGTGGCAATCTTTTAATTTATATTTTTGATTTTCATCATTTAACAGATAATATAAGGATATATCATTCTGTTGCTTCAAATGTATCAATATCAATTATTAATAGATCGAGACGCTAGAAGTAGCCGGTCGAGTTCAGTGTCGATCGGCAGTATCCCGTCAAGAATTTCTCTCAGAACATTATATTCATCTTTAGGGTCGACTGCCTTTTTTATGTGCCCCTTTCCACTAGTATGAGCCGTGGCTCCTCGAGCCTCACCGAAACTGCTCATTTTTTGCATAAATAATGGATCGCAGAGAGACATATCATAGCCAAGAGGTATAAGCATATCGATAATATTTTGCTCCTTTACGCCGTGATTTTCTTTATGTACACGATGATAAAAACCAGACACACATCTGGTAAGTCGGTCATCAATAAGTAATTTTGCGGACCAGTCTTTTGCTTTATGCCGATCTGGAGGTTCTAGCGTAGGTGGGGGTCGGCTTGTTTCGATTCCACTGAAGCCTAGAAGGTGAAATGTTACAACCGAAACAAATTTATGATCTTTCCACGACTTTAGTGCGGTCGTCGCTATCTCAATTGCCCGGTCTTCAAAGTAAGTTTCTACTTCGGCGTGAGAGAGAACGCGAAATGACAAGGCTCGAGTTGTGACTCGAAGAGGGTCTTTGTAGGTGCCCGTTGGATCGAACCTACTGGGTAGCAAGAGACGCTTGAGCTCTTTGATTCGTTCTGCAAGCTCGAGATAACGCGTTGACGGCATTCACCTAAATCCATCAAATCCGATGCTCGCGCTTCCATCTGCTCGCTCTATGAGCATGGGTACGTTGAATCTAATCCCAAGCACACGCCGGAGGCCCAATCCCCATAACGATAAACGAGCAAATGTGTGGGGAATGCCTGCCGTATCGCTTTCTATAGCTTCGCTAAATCGATCATCCCTCACTAATTCCGCATAAAGTACCTTTATTTGTTCCGGATGCGCAGTCATTGAATTGCGAATTTCGCTGTCCGCCGCATAAAACACGAGAGCATCAAAAATTGCTCGGTTGAATGATTTTGACCCTGGTTTCCGAGCTATGTCATCAACCCCAAATATTTCGATCAAAGCATCAACTGCTGAATTAAATGCATTAAGATCATCCTGGACGCGGGGCTGGCTGTTTGCCCATGTGTCAGTGAGTTGTTGACATACGCTGTCTAGAAATTCTTTCATTCGACCCCCGTAGGTTGGGAGATAATTTCGGAATCCTAGAAAGCGAACGAGAAGCTCAACATCTCTCATGCGGGGATCAGGTGATGTTCTTCCAAGGAGCCTCTGTGTGTGCACCGAGGCTAACGCTGTATCATCGATGAATTCAGAAAATGGCCCCGGCACCATGGCTTGGCGGAGCTCTTGTGGAGATAATTTGACGCTACCAGTATTTAGGCGCAGAAAAACTATATGCAGAAAATTTGTGCTAGGCCAATTGCGAATCACAACAGTTCGAATAGTATTGTTCAAGAATGCATTTATATCATCGCGGCGATTTGGGTCATCCTTGATAGCTGTATATGATTTTCGGTTGAGGTCTGCCCTAACTTCCAGGCCACTCAATCGAAATCCGTTTCTTGCCCCTTCGGCGCGTCCCGTAAACTGAAGCAATGATAGGAGCCTTTGCTTTCCGTCGAGAACGATAAATTGGCCTTTTTTACCCTTCTTTTCAGCAAGTACAATTTGGGGAATAGGGAACCCGAGAATTATGCTTTCGATGAAGCGGCTTTTTCCACCTGGCGACCATGCATCGCGCCGTTGGAAACGAGGATTCATCTCAATATTCGAGTTAGTCATTTGTGAAATGACCGTTTCCACGGTCCAATCGGATGAATATAGGACTGCCTCCGAGAAGGCTGCAGTATCCTCAGTCGCGAGTGCAGTGTCTTCTTCGTCAACAAACTCGAGTTCGTTATCAGCCATGTTCCATGATTTCCCGAGTAAAATCGCTATAGATGCTTTGTCTTAACCTTGGATAATTATAGTAACACATCTATAGAATGGTATGCCTAATGGGGTTATCCGGTAAAAATAACAGCTATAAATCAATATTATGCCGCGGACACTTGGAGCGATCCGTTTAGAAGAAGGGCTAAATGCTTCCGCAAACGGCATCCGTAGCTGGCCGCTGACGTGCTTCGGTTTGGGTCTCTGAAGCATGAATGCTTCCTACAGTCTGGCGCAAGTCCAAATTCGCGAACCGAGCCGGAAAAATCACTTGACGTAATAGACAAATAATCCTACAACCCCTGCCACTCGCCTCCCAGACCAACCGGGGGAGCTTTTCCGGTGACCGGCCGGCGAGGCTCGTTGGGAGGTGGGGCGGTTCCCGCGTCGGTGGCCCGGTCGCCATCGCCTCGGGCGCTGTGCGCGACACAACGCCGTCTCGGGATGGGGCCATAGGCCGGTCTCGGGTTGGCGCCCAGGAACAACCGGAGCCGGGCCCAATACGAGGTCCGGTGCGGACGAGTCCGCCCATAGCCGTCTGCCGAGGTACCCTCTCCCCTCGCGGGGAGGCGGGCCGAGGGGTCCACAGCGCCTAGATCCGGGGTCGATGCCGGTGGAGAGACCGTGACGCCAAAACGGAGGGACGGCTTCTCGTGATAAGGAAGCGGCCCCTCCGCGGGACGCCGGGAAACCGGCAAAGTCTCAAACAATCATCCGGAGGTTTCGCGGCGTCCCGCGTCCCCCTCGGGGTTTGTGTCCGATGCGTACCCCGCCGGCCGATCGGCCAGCCGTCCTCCGGGCCTTGAGGCCGCGGGGGGACACGTGTTGTGCGGGTGCTCTTCGACCCGTGAGGGCGTGGGTGGGCGGACGAGGCCGAGCGCGGCGTCTCAACCCCAATCCGTTTGATCCCTTCGGGATGGCGGATTCGGGCTTCGGCGGGATCCCATCGCGCTCGCGCGATGGGGTGCCCTCCTCAGGCGCCGCGCGGGCTGGCTGATCCGGCTCCCCGCTTGGATCGAGCGGAAACCGGATCAGGCCACGCCGGTGCGCAGCAGGTCGTGGTAGTGCACGAGGCCGACGGGGCGGCCCTGGTCCACCACCACGAGGGCGGTGATCTTCATCGCCTCCTGGATCTGCAGCGCCTTGGCGAGCAGGGTCTCGGGGGTGATCGTGCGGGGGTTCTTCGTCATCACCGCCTCGACCGGCAGGCGGTCCAGCCCCTCGCGGGAGAAGACGGCGCGGCGCACGTCGCCGTCGGTGAGGATGCCGGCGAGCGCGCCGTCGGCATCGACCACGAGGACCGAGCCGAACCCCTTGGCGTCGATCTCGGCCACGGCGGCCCGCATCGCGGTGCCGATGGCGACCACGGGCAGGTGCGCCCCGCCATGCATGACCTCGCGCACCTGCCGCAGCGAGGCGCCGAGCCGGCCGCCGGGATGGAACACGGAGAAGTCGCGGGCGGAGAAGCCGCGGGCCTCCAGCAGCGCCACGGCGAGCGCGTCGCCCAGCGCGAGCTGCATCGCCGTCGAGGTGGTCGGCGCGAGCCCGTTCGGGCAGGCCTCCTTGGCCTTCGGCAGCGCGAGGCAGGTGTCGGCCTCGCGCCCCAGCGTCGAGGCGGCGTTGGAGGTGATCGCCACGAGGCCGACGCGGTAGCGCCGTGTGTAGCCGATGATGTCGGCCAGTTCCGTGGTCTCGCCCGACCACGACAGCGCCAGCACCACGTCGTCGGGCTGGATCATGCCGAGATCGCCGTGGCTCGCCTCGGCCGGGTGGACGTAGAGCGCCGGGGTGCCGGTGGAGGCGAAGGTCGCCGCGATCTTGCGGGCGACGTGGCCGGACTTGCCCATGCCGGTGCAGATCACCCGGCCGCGGGCCGCGCCGATGCGCTCGACGGCCTGCGCGAACGGCGCGCCGAGGCCGTTGTCGATCGCCGCCATCAGGCAGGCCAGGCCCTCGCGCTCGGTCTCGATGGTGCGCAGGGCCGAGGCGATGGCGGGCGGGCGCGCCGCCCCGTCCGTCCGGTTCCGGTCCTCGATCCGCTGTGCCAGGGCCATGACGCTGTCGTTTCCGTCTCGAAGCCCGGCGCCGGGCTCTCGCGATTCCTTGCGCGCCCTCTTCACCCGCGACTGTGGCCGCAAGGGGGCTGTGAAGGGGGCTGGCCACAGCGGGACAGGGCCCGCGGCGCCCCGCAACGGCACGTTAACCATGCCCGGTGTAGCTCCGTTAACCATGGGGCGCCGGCCGGACACGGAACGCCGCCCCGTCCACGGGCCGCCGGCCGTATCCAGGGAAAGAGCCTGCCGGTGTCACGCGAGCGGCCGAACGGGGACAAGCACGGGGGGCGCCGCGGGGCGCTCGCTCTGGCGCTGCTCCCCGCCCTGCTCGGGGCCGTTCCCGGCGCCCCTGCCCTGGCGCAGGAGACGCCCGACCCGTCGCAGGCCGAGCCCGCCCCGAGCGCGGCGTCGAACCCGCTGGCGCGCACCGCCTCCGAACCGGCGACCGCGGGCCGCCCGCGCCGCTCCGGCTTCGACGCGCCGACGGCTTTGCGCGGCGCCGGCGCCTTCTCGTCCCCCGCCCCGCTCGGCAGCGGCACGACCACGAATCAAGCGCCCTCCGCCGCCTCCGAGAGCGAGGAGCCGACGGTGGCGCGCCTGCCGCGCTTCCGCAGCGCGACGAGCCTGCCCGGCTCCGCCGCGACGCGGGGCACCCCGGCCCGGCCCTCTCTCCTGCGCCTGCGCGCGGCACCCCCGCGCCGGCTCGGCTCGGCGGTCCGCCAGATCACCCAGACGCGCACGCAGCAGACGATCACGGATCTGCGCCTCTCGCCCGTCATCCAGACACCGGTCTCCGGCGTGCCGCTGCCGACGCCGATCCTCGGGCTCGGCCTGCCGAACGCCACCGGGCTCCTGCTCGGCACGGCGCTGCGCCAGCCGATCCCCGCCGACACCGCCTACGCGCCGCTCGGCATCCGGCTCGGCACCTTCACGCTGCTGCCGGCCTTCACCCAGAGCGTCGGCTACGATTCGAACCCGGACCAGATCGGCGGCACCCGCCTGCGGCCCTCCCTCACGCTCCGCAGCGAGGCGGAGCTGGCGCTGCGCAGCGAGTGGTCGGCCTCCGAACTCACCGCCGAGATGCGCGGCAGCTATCTCGAATATCCGCAGAACCCGGAGGCGAGCCGCCCCAACGCGGTGGGCACCGCGCGGATGCGCATCGACGTCGACCGCGACACCCGCGTCGATCTCGAGACCCGCTTCCTGCTCGACAGCCAGCGCCTCGGCAGCCCGGATCTTGGCGCGGGCGGGGCAACGAGCCGGCCGCTCTTTGCCAGCTACGGCGCGACCGCGGGCGTGCAGGAAAACTTCAACCGGCTGCAACTCTCGCTGCGCGGCTCGATCGACCGCTCGGTCTTCGAGGATGCGCAGCTCGGCAACGGCACCACGATCATCCAGAGCGACCGCGACGCCAACCAGTACGGCCTGCGCCTGCGCGCCGGATACGAGATTTCGCCCGCGATCACGCCCTTCGTCGAGACTTTCCTCGACACCCGTGTCTACGACACGCCGGTGGATCAGTTCGGCCTGCGCCGCGATTCCGACGGCATCGCCTTCACCGCGGGCGCGACGGTGGCGCTCAACAGCACGCTGACGGCGGAGATCTCGGGCGGCCTGCAGCACCGCTCCTACGTCGACCGCACGCTGCAGGACATCAACGCGCCGGTCATCAACGCGGCGCTCGTCTGGTCGGTCTCGCCGCTCACCACGGTGCGGTTCAACCAGCAGACCGGGGTGATCGAGACCGCGGTGCCGGGCTCCAGCGGCGCCTTCACCGACGCCGCCACCCTCGAAGTGCAGCACGACCTCTTGCGCAACCTCTCGATCACGCTGGGCGGCGCCTACCTCTCCACCAACTACGACGGCGTACGCATCCGCGAGCGGGGGTATTCCGCCACCGCCCGGCTCGACTACCGCTTCAACCGCTGGCTCGCGTTCCGCGGCAGCTACATCTACTCGACGCTGGCCAGCACCATCCCGCTCTCGACCTACGAGGCGCACACGGTGCTGCTCGGTGTGCGCGTGAACCCTTGAGGAGAGTGTTCCTCAGCGCGCCATCGAAAGCTGCGCGCCGGACTTCGAGAGCGCACCCTCGAGACCGCCGCCGGCCTGCCGCAGACGCGCGGTGACGGTGCCGCCCGGCTGGTAGAGGTAGACCTCTCCGTCGCGGAAATCCCAGGCCGAGACCTTGGCGAGATCCTTGTTGCCGCAACCTGCGGCCGAGGCCTTGTAGAGGTCGAGCGAAGGCGTGCTCGACAGCGACACCTTGCAACTTCCCGCCGCATCGGTGGCGTTCCACGCGCCCACCACCGAGGAGCGGCCGGTCGCGATAACAGGCGGCGGGGCGGGCGGGGGCGGCGGCTCGATCGCCTGCGAGGGCGCCGCGGCGACGCTCGGGGGCGGCGGCTCGCCCGGCGCGGCGGAGGTACCCGGCGGGGGCGCGAGCGGCTCGCTCGTCACCGTGCCGGCGGGCAGTGCGGGCGTGGCGGGTTCGAGCGCCGCCTGGGGCCGCGGACGCTCGCGGGGCCCCTCGAAGCGGTTGGAGGCGCAGGCGCCGACGCTCGCGGCCAGCGCGAGACAGGCGGCTTTCGACAGGAACCCACGCGTCATCAAAGACCCCTCACCCCAAACACGCAACGGTCGCGCTTGCCCTCAGGGCCAAATGCGCTTGCGGCAAGGCAGGCTGCACGCCGAACTCGGGAAAAGCCGTACACGCCCAGGTTTTTGCGGCGGTGTGGCGGCCCTGCCTCAGTCGATGAGCGCCGCCCGTGGGGGCCGAAATAGCGAGAGCCGCGCCAGGATCTGGCGCGGCTCTCGACCGTCGTCTCGGCGGCTGTATTGCGGCGAGGAAATCAGACCTCGCGCTCGACCATCATCTTCTTGATCTCGGCGATCGCCTTGGCCGGGTTGAGGTTCTTCGGGCAAGTGTTGGCGCAGTTCATGATCGTGTGGCAGCGGTAGAGCCGGAATGGGTCGTGCAGCCCGTCGAGGCGCTCGCCGGTGTTCTCGTCTCGGCTGTCGATCAGCCAGCGATAGGCCTGGAGCAAGGCGGCCGGACCGAGGAACTTGTCGCCGTTCCACCAGTAGCTCGGGCAGCTCGTGGTGCAGCAGGCGCACAGGATGCACTCGTAGAGGCCGTCGAGCCGGGCGCGGTCCTCGGGCGTCTGCTTCCACTCCTTCTCGGGCGCGGGCGTCTCGGTCTGGAGCCAGGGCTCGATCGACGCGTGCTGGGCGTAGAAGTTGGTGAGATCCGGCACGAGGTCCTTCAGGACCGGCATGTGCGGCAGCGGGTAGATCTTCACCGCCCCGTCCTTGTCCTTGCGGGTCAGGAACGGCAGGGCGTTGTCGGGGCTTTTGCACTCGTCGATGCCCATGGTGCAGGCGAGCGCGTTCTGGCCCTCGATGTTCATGGCGCAGGAGCCGCAGATGCCCTCGCGGCAGGAACGGCGGAAGACCAGCGTCGGATCGACCTTGTTCTTGATCCAGAGCAGGGCGTCGAGGACCATCGGCCCGCAATCGTCGCGATCGACCTTGTAGGTGTCGATGCGCGGGTTCTTCCCGTCATCCGGGTTCCAACGATAGATCCGGAATGTCTGGAGGTTCTTGGCGCCGTTCGGCGCCGGCCAGGTCCGGCCTTCGGTGACCTGGGAGTTCTTGGGAAGATTGAACTGGGCCATGTCCTGTGCCTTGTCCCTGTGCCTTTGGGTGCGGCGGCCTTGCGGCGCGCTCCGAGTTTCGAAGATCCTATTGCCGGTCGAGCCAGCCGGTCATGAACCGCTCGGCCTCCGCCTTCGGAGGCTGCTTCGCGGCCGGGCCGGACAGGCGGAACTTCACGAAGCGGCCGCGCAGACCGGTGAGGCAGAGCAGGCTCTCGGTGGGGCCGAGGGCCGGGTGATCGATGGTGAAGGCGCGGCAGGTGAACTTGGCGCCCGCCTCTCCCGGCAGGCGCACCGCGCCGCGATCCTCGCTGCCGCGGTAGATGCCCTGTGCCACCGCCGTCCTGACGTCGCCGGCCGCCTGCGCGAGCTGCCCGGTGACGGCAGGGGAAGACGGCCCGTCGGGGATCTTTGCCACACCGGCATCGTAGACGTAGACGTCCGCCTTCCAGCGCCCGTTCGTGTAGACGACGGAGTAGCCGAGACCCGGCGCGCGGGCCTCGTAATCCGTGCGGGGGCCGCGACTGAAGCCGGCGACTTCGGCCGGGAAGTCGAAGGCCGGTCCCCGCGCCGTTGCCGACACGATCAGCAGCAACCCCGCCGCGGCGGACAGGACGGCCTGCACGAGGCGACGGGAGACCGGGATCATCGCCCCCGCCGCTTCCCGTTCGACCGACTGCGCCGCGGGCTGCATCAGTACACCCGCGCCTTCGGCTCGATGTACTGGATGTCGTTCGACATCGTGTAGGTGTGGACCGGGCGGTAATCGATCTCGACGCCGTGCTTGGATTGGTCGAGCCACGCGAGCGTGTGCTTCATCCACTCCTTGTCGTCGCGGTCGGGGAAGTCTTCGCGGGCATGCGCGCCGCGGCTTTCCTTGCGGTTGACCGCCGATTCCATAGTCACGACCGCCTGACCGATCAGGTTGTCGAATTCCAGGGTCTCGAGCAGATCGGTGTTCCACACCAGCGAACGGTCGGTGATCGCGATGTCGGCGACACCGCGCCAGACGTCGTGGATCAGGCCCTTGCCCTCCTCCAGCACCTCGCCGGTGCGGAAGACGGCGCAGTTGTTCTGCATCGTCCGCTGCATCCGGTCGCGCAACTGCGCGGTCGGAGTGCCGCCGTCGGCGTAGCGGAAGCGGTCGAGGCGTGAGAGCGCCTTGTCGGCCGAGCCCTTCGGCAGTTCCGGCTGACGGGCGTCGGGCTCGACGATGTCGGCGCAGCGCAGACCCGCGGCCCGCCCAAACACCACGAGGTCGATCAGCGAGTTCGAGCCGAGGCGGTTGGCGCCGTGCACCGAGACGCAGGCCGCCTCGCCCAGCGCCATCAGGCCCGGCACCACCGTGTCGGGGTTGCCGTTCTTCAGGGTCAGCACCTCGCCGTGGAAGTTCGTCGGGATGCCGCCCATGTTGTAGTGGACCGTCGGCAGGACCGGGATCGGCTCCTTGGTCACGTCCACGCCCGCGAAGATCTTCGCGCTCTCCGAAATGCCGGGCAGGCGCTCGTGCAGGATCTTCGGGTCGAGGTGGTCGAGGTGCAGGAAGATGTGGTCGCCTTCCTTGCCGACGCCGCGGCCGTCGCGGATCTCCATCGTCATGGAGCGCGAGACCACGTCGCGGGAGGCGAGGTCCTTGGCCGAGGGGGCGTAGCGCTCCATGAAGCGCTCGCCCTCGGAGTTGGTAAGGTAGCCGCCCTCGCCGCGCGCCCCTTCCGTGATGAGGCAGCCGGCGCCGTAGATGCCGGTGGGGTGGAACTGCACGAACTCCATGTCCTGCAGCGGCAGGCCGGCGCGCAGCACCATGGCGTTGCCGTCACCGGTGCAGGTGTGAGCCGAGGTCGCCGAGAAGTAGGCGCGGCCGTAGCCGCCGGTGGCGAGGATGGTCTGCTGGGCGCGGAAGCGGTGGATCTCGCCGGTCGCCTGATCGATCGCCATCACGCCGCGGCAGCGGCCGTCCTCGTCCATGATCAGGTCGAGGGCGAAGTACTCGATGAAGAACTGGGTCTTGTTCTTCACCGCCTGCCCGTAGAGCGTGTGAAGCATGGCATGGCCGGTTCGGTCGGCCGCAGCGCAGGTGCGTTGGGCAGTGCCCTTGCCGTAATCGGTGGTCATGCCGCCGAACGGCCGCTGGTAGATTTTTCCTTCGTCGGTCCGCGAGAACGGGACGCCCCAGTGCTCCAGCTCATACACCGCGGCCGGCGCGTTGCGGACGAGGTACTCGATCGCGTCCTGGTCGCCGAGCCAGTCCGAGCCTTTGACGGTGTCGTACATGTGCCAGCGCCAGTCGTCCGGGCCCATATTGCCGAGCGAGGCGGAGATGCCGCCCTGCGCCGCCACGGTGTGCGAGCGCGTCGGGAACACCTTGGTGATGCAGGCGGTGCGCAGGCCGGCCTGGGAGCAGCCGACCGTGGCGCGCAGGCCCGCGCCGCCGGCGCCGACGATCACCACGTCGAAGGTATGGTCGATGATGGCGTAGGCGGGGGCGCCGCCGTTGGTTCCGTTGGAGGCCATGGCGTGAATCCTTGGTTCCGGGACGACGATCAGGCGAGGCCGCCCAGGCTCACGCGGAGGATCGCGTAGAGGCAGGCGGCGGCCACCGCGACCGCGTAGAAGGTGTTGGCGATGAGCGCCGCGAACTTGAGGCCGTGGCTGTGCACGTAGTCCTCGATGACCGTCTGCATGCCCAGACGCATGTGGATCGTCACCGACACCACGGCCAGGATCAGGATGATCGCAACGAGCGGGTGCGACACCAGCGCGACGGCCTGCGGGTAGGTCCGCCCGGCCATCAGCGCGATGATGACGACGAAGGCGAGCATCAGAAGCGCGTTCGAGGCGCCGGTCAGGCGCTGCAGCCAGAAATGGCCGGCGCCGTGGCCCGATGCGCCCAGCCCCTTCACCCGGGCGCGGGGCGTGCGCATGGAGAGCGCGGTGTTCTGGCGGTTGTCGACCTGGGACATGGGCAAGCCTCAGCGAACGAGCAGGGCGACCGCCCAGATCACGACGGTCAGGATGACGGAGCCGATCAGCGTGGCGCGGGCGAGCGCCAGGCGGCGGTCACGGTCGAAGCCGTAGCCCGCATCCCAGATGAAGTGGCGGAGGCCGCCGAGCATGTGGTGCAGCAGCACCCAGGTATAGGCGAACAGGATGGCGCGCCCGGCCCACGAGCCGAAGAACCACGCTACCGTGTCGTAGGCGCGCGGACCGGAGGCGAGCGCCACCAGCCAGACCGCAACGAGGAAGGTGCCGCCGTAGAGCGCCGTGCCGGTGATGCGGTGGAACACCGACATCGCCATGGTCCAGGTCCAGCGGTAGATCTGGAGATGGGGCGAGAGCGGCTGGGCGACCGTAGGTCTGACGGTAGGGTTCATCGCGGCTCACGATCCTCGCGTCGAAGACTGGATAAATTCCAGGGAAGGGTTAGGGCGGCCGGCTCCGGCCGGCAATGCCGGTGCTGCGGTGCAGCATTGGTCAAGCTGACGATCGCGCGGATCTGTCTCACGCCAGTCTCCCGGTCAGCCTGAACCAGAAATAGGCGAGCGGGGTCGCGATCAGCAGCGAGGCGATGCCCGTGGCGAGGGTGAGTTTGGTCGCATCGGCCAGAGACAGGCGGCCGAGATCCATCGTCATGATGATCGGCGGCGCCTGATAGGGCAGGAACAGCGTCGAGTAGCCGACCACCTGCACCATCAGCACGCCCATCAGGTCGAAGCCGCTGGCCCGCGAGAATTCCTCCGCCAGCGCCGTGTAGAGGGCGGGCGCGCCGTTGGCGGTGGCGGTGAACAGGAAGCCGATCGACAGGCCGGTCAGGGTGGCGAAGTTCTTGGCGGGCGCGCCCGGCTCCAGTGGGGCGACCGAGAGCAGCGCGTGGCCGAGATCGGCTCCGAGCCCGGTCTCGTTGACCACCGCCGTCAGCCCGAACAGGGCGGCGACGTAGAAGCAGGTCCGCAGCGGGATCTCGCCGAAGCTCTGGGACGACAGGACGCCGACGCGCGGCAGCAGGCAGATCACCGCGGCCGCGAGCCCGATCCAGGCCGGCGGGATGCCGTGCCAGCCGTCGCTCAACCAAAGCGCCAGCATCACCGCGAGGATCACCGAGAGGCGCCGCTCCGCAGCCGATAACGGGGGCAGCGGCGGCAGTTCGGGCCGCGTCTCGTCGAGGCGATCGGGAAAGATCAGGATCGTGCAGGCGACGAGCAGCGCGCCCTTGACCAGGCCGAGAACCGGAGCGTGCAGAAACAGGTACGGCAGATAGCTCAGATGGATGTCGAACAGTGTCTCGGCGGTGCCGGCCATGACGAGGTTCGGCACGTTGGCCGGCAGGATCGCCGCCGAGAGCATCGGCGTGGCGACACCGAAGGCGAGCAACGCTCCCGTCCGGCCCGGGCGCCCGGCCTCCAGCCCGAAGGCGTCGCACAGGGCGATGACCACCGGCACCATCAGGGCGATGCGCCCGAGATTGGACGGCATTACGAAGGCCAGCGCGAAGGAGAAGGCGACGAGGCCCGCGACGAATCCCGGATAGGAAGCCGGCAGCCGCGCCGCCAGCATCCGCGCGAGGCGGTCGCCCAGCCCGGTGCGGTTCATGGCGAGCCCGACCACCATGCCGCTCGTCACCAGCCAGAAGGCGGCGGAGGCAAAGCCCGAAAACACCGTCTGCGCCGGGGCGAGCTTGAGCAGCATCGCCAGCGCGAAGAACATCAGCGCGGTGACGATCTCGGCGACGAGCCCGGTCGCCCACAGCCCCATGCACAGCACGAGCAGGCCCCCGGCCGCGACGACCGTGCCTTGTGCTCCGAGAATGCTGGCGGTTGCCGCGCTCATGGGCGCGCTTCAAACGCGAATTGGAAGCGTTCGCAATTCGGCTTTCGTGGTGGGTGCCTTCGCCACTCGCGAAGGCGGGTGCCAGTCTCACGCTCTCGTGATAGGCTTCATCACCCTTCCTCGCTCCATCCCACGCGAATGCGGGCCTGAGAGCGCCTTGTCGAATTCAACCTGTGATGCGCTTCGATCTAGTCGATCTGAACCTGTTCCGCCACGTCGTCGAGGCCGGTTCGATCACCCATGGGGCCGAGCGGGCGAACCTCGCGCTTGCCGCCGCCTCGGCGCGGGTGCGGGCGATGGAGGCGTCGCTCGGCGCGGCTCTCCTCCTGCGCGGGCGCCAGGGCGTGACGGTGACGCCCGCCGGCCGCACCCTGCTGGCGCATGCCCGCGAGATCATGGGCCAGATCGAGCGGCTGCAAGGCGATCTCTCTGTGTTCGCAGGCGGCGCGGTCGGCCAGATCCGGGTTCTGTCGAACACCAATGCGCTCACCGAATTCCTGCCCGAGGCGCTCTCCGCCTACCTCGCCCTGCACACCCGCGTCAGCGTCGATATCGAGGAGCGGACATCCGACGAGATCGTCGGCATGGTCGCCGACGGGGCGGCCGATCTCGGCATCGTCGCGGGCACCGTCGATACCGGCACGCTCCAGACCTTCCCCTTCCGCCACGATCGCTTCGTCGTGGTGGTCGCCGCCGGCCACCCGCTCGCGGGCCGCGACAGCCTCGGCTTCGCGGAGGTGCTGGAGCATGACCTCGTCGGCCTCGACCGGCCGAGCGCGCTGACCCGCTTCCTCGCGGCCAAGGCCGCCCGCATCGGCCGGCCGATGCGGCTGCGGGTGCAGTTGCGCAGCTTCGATGCGGTCTGCCGCCTCGTGGAATGCGGCGTCGGCCTCGGCATCGTGCCGGAGACCACGGCGCGGCGGGCCAAGCGCACCATGGGCATCGCGCCCGTCCCGCTGGAGGATCCCTGGGCGGCGCGCGACCTCAAGCTCTGCCTGCGGGATCTCGCAGGCCTGCCGCCCTTCGCGCAGGATTTCGTGGCGCATCTGCGTGCGGCTGACGCCTGAGGCGCCGTCGGATCAGGTGCCGGCGAGCGTGTCGACCAAGAGCTTCACATTCAGCACCACGATGATGCCGGCGATGACCCAGGACAGCCCCTTCAGCCAGCCGGGGATCACGAGAGGGCCCATCAGCCGCCGGTCGGAGACGAAGCGCACCAGCGGGATCACCGCGAACGGCAGTTGCATCGACAGCACCACCTGGCTCAGCACGAGGAGCCGGGCCGTGCCCTGCTCGCCGTAGAGCGCGGTGACGACCACGACGGGAACGATGGCGATGCCACGCGTCACCAGCCGCCGGGCGAAGGGCGGCAGGCGCAGCCGCAGGAAGCCTTCCATCACGATCTGGCCGGCGAGCGTGGCGGTCACCGTCGAGTTGAGGCCGGACGCCAGGAGCGCCACGGCGAACAGCGTCGAGGCGAGGCCGACGCCGAGGAGCGGCGAGAGCAGCTCGTAGGCCTGCTCGATCTCCTCGACATCGGTGCGCCCGCCCGCATGGAACACGGAGGCGGCCATGATCAGGATCGCGGCGTTGACGAACAAAGCGAGCATCAGCGCCACCGTCGAATCGGTGACGGCGAAGCGCAGGGCCTCGCGCCGGCCTTCATCGGTGCGGGGATAGGCGCGCGTCTGCACGATCGAGGAATGGAGGTAGAGGTTGTGCGGCATCACCGTCGCGCCGATGATGCCGATGGCGATGTAGAGCGCGGCTGGGTTGGTCACGATCTCCCGCGAGGGCACGAAGCCGCCGAGCACCGCCTGGATCGGCGGCGCGGCCATCGCGATCTGCAGGCCGAAGCAGACGAAGATGATCGTCAGGAGGCCGATCACGAAGGCCTCCAGCGCTCGAAAACCCCGGCGCAGCAGCAGCAGCACCACGAACACGTCGAGGGCCGTGAGGATGGCGCCCAGCGTCAGCGGGATGCCGAACAGGAGCTTGAGGGCGATGGCCGTGCCGATCACCTCGGCGAGGTCGCAGGCGATGATCGCCGCCTCGCAGATCAGCCACAGGGCGATGGAGACGGGCCGGGAGGTCCGCTCGCGGCAGGCCTGGGCGAGGTCGAGGCCGGTGGCGATGCCGAGCCGCGCGGCCAGCGCCTGCAGCACGATCGCCATCAGGTTCGAGAGCAGGATGACGGAGAGCAGCGTGTAGCCGAACTGGGCGCCGCCGGCGATGTCGGTGGCCCAGTTGCCCGGGTCCATGTAGCCGACCGAGATCATGTAGCCCGGCCCGATGAAGGCGAAGAGACGCCAGAGCCAGGAGCCGCCCGCCCGCACCGGCACGCTGCCGTTGAGCGCGCCGAGGCTCGGTTCCGCAGGGGCTTGCCCGGGCGGTGCCGGCCGAACCTGATCCATCACCGCTTCCATTCGCATCGGGGGCCTGTGTCCCCTGCCCCTCGCTCCGACGGAGCGGGCCGGCAGGAGAGCCGTGCGCGCCATCAATGCCCGCACGCACGACATAGCCTTATAGCCTCAGCTATAAAGCTGTGCCGAAGCTGAGATCAAGGGCCTTCCAGCCGGGTTCCCGGCCGTGGGGCGCATAGGTTAAACACGTCGGCACGGTACCTACGAGACACCGGGCGGATCGATCGCGCTTGCCGTCGCATCTGCCGCGGCACGATCCGTGCGCCGGGTGTTTCGCGAAGCCGTTTGACGACCCTACGAGGCGTGCGCCAATCAGGCCGCGCCCGAAATGGAGGAGCCCGCCGCCTCATGCAGGACGCATCGCGAGATATGGGGCGAGAGATGGGGCAGAAGCCGGCACCCGAGGCGCACCCGGCGGGCGCGGATGCTCCGCTCGTCGATGCGGAGGTCCATGTCGAGAGCTTCCGCCAGGCCCGCGAGGCGCGCCGTCTCGAACTCGTCGAGGATTACGTCGAGCTGATCGCCGACCTGATCGGCGATGGCGGCGAGGCCCGGCAGGTCGATATCGCCGCCCGCCTCGGCGTGGCCCAGCCGACGGTCGCCAAGATGCTCAAGCGGCTCGCCGAGGACGGCCTCGTGCAGCAGCGGCCCTATCGCGGCGTGTTCCTTACCCCGGCGGGGCAGGCTTTGGCCGAACAGTCGCGGGAGCGCCACCGCATCGTCGAGCGCTTCCTGCGCGCCGTTGGCGTCAGTGCCGAGACGGCGCGGCGCGACGCGGAGGGGATCGAGCACCATGTCAGCGCCGAGACGCTGGAAGCGTTCCGCCGCTTCGCCGACGCGAAGCTGTAAGCTTCGATCCCGACCGCGCCGCGCGCGTCCCACCCTCCCTCTCGACGTGCTTCCGAGGACCCGACCCGATGGACCAGACCCAGCAACTGACGGCGCTCGCCGCCGTCAGCGCCCGGCACGACGCGGCGGTAACGAACCTCGCCGAAGGGCTCGCCGAACTCGGCGCCAAGCAGGTGGCCCACCAGATGGCGGTGGGCTTCCTGGCCAGCGTGCTGCGTTCGATCGATTCCGATCACTACGACGAGCGCCTCGAAGGCTACCTCGCCATGCTGCGCGACGTGCTGTTCCGCGACGATCCGGATGCGGTGCTCGCAACGACCGTTCTGGAGACGATCGAGCGCTCCTTACGTCCCGCGCAGGATCAGGAAGAGACCTGAGGTCGCCGCCCCGCAGCCTGTGAACGTGAACATTGCCCCGCGTCGCGCCTTGGTCGCTGCTGCAGGGCATGGCACCATGCCCCCATGGCTGACCGGAACGACCATCCCTACTCCATCGATGTGAGACCCTGCTGGCGGCGTCCGGGCCGCTTCGTCTGCTCCATCGTCGAGAAGGGGGAGCCACGGCGCTACGCCGCCCAGAGCTACGCGACCTTCGACGAGGCTCGCCGCGCCGCTCAGACGCGGCTTCGCCAACTCGTCTTCGAATGGCAACTCGTCGGCTCCTGACCGGCTCTCCTCGGAAGCGGGCCGTGGGCATTGCCGCCCTCCGCTTCGGCGCTACTCGGCGTCGGCGGTCTGCGCGTACTGAACCAGGGCGGCCATCTGCGCCGGCGCCCGGAACACCCGTCCGTCGCTGGTCTCCACGTAGACCTCCGAGGCGCCCATGCTCGCAAAGGTCATGGCCCGCTCGGCGGCCCTCGCCCCGAGGGCGTGCGGTTCCATGGAAGGACCCGAAGGGGCGGTCCAGTGAACGGTATAGCGCATGACGTTCTCCTGTTCGGTGCACGAAGATAGGGCCGCCGCTCATGGATCGCGAGCCGTCCCGAAGTCGAACGTGTCGCGGATCGGAGGCTTCGCGAGGCCTCTTCGGCGATCGTGATGTCGGGGGCATCACCGCTGCCCGGCGAGCGGTATATCGGGTCCGGCCGATCAAATCTGCACCATAATGCCGAAGAGATGGCTCCTTGAGGCTTGCTGCGCGTTCCCCGGCTTGAAGCGCTTCGCGCTGCGAACGGGAGAACGTCATGAGGAAGCCGGAGAAGCCGGGTGCAGACGCCGACAAGACGCACAAGGGCGGCGCACTCGGAAACATCGACGAGCAGACGGGTCACCCCGGCAAAGGCACGTCCGGGGCGACGCTCAAGCCCGAGGACAACCCCGATCCCTCGAAGGATTTCAAGCCGGAGACACCGGACGACCGGCAGTCGAAACGCTGATTGCGGAACGTACGCCTGCGGGTCTAACGCGGTGTCGATGTCCGCAACGGCTCACGCATAGCGCGGGAAGCAGGTCACTTGCACTCGGCTATTCTTTGAGCCCTCAAGGAGAATAGCCGAAGTGAGGGCGTGAAATGCGGTGAACCCACGATTTGCTCCGGAGGTTCTCTCAGTATCCTCGCTCGACGTTTCCTGAAGGGATCGATGCGGTGCCGCAATAGGAACGGGTTAAACGGCTTTTATATTAAGAAGGCTGCCCTCCCGACCCTGCCATCGGAAGACATTACTTGCAAAGCAACGGTCATGGTTGAGGGTGAGAGCGGGCCCACGCCACTCCAAGATGGCCAAGTGAGCAAGGGATCCTGACAAATGAGGGCCGGCATCTCGCCGACCCTCCCAAGCTCATCTCGCCGTGAATCGGTCAGCGACCGCTCGCCGCACCACCGGCACCGCTGGTGCCTGTACCAGTGCCCATGCTGCCGCCGGACGTGCCGCCAGCGGCACCAGGCGCCGCCGGGGCCATGCCGGTCCCGGTCGTGCTGCCGGTCGTCGATCCCGTTGCGCGCTCCATGCTCTTGTCGGAATTGCTCTTCACGCTGCCTGGGTTATTCATGTTGCCCTCCGCACTTCCGCCGCCGGAAGGGGTTTGAGCCAGAGCGGCTCCCGAAAAGGCGAGTGTCAGCGCTGTGGCAAGCGCGATTGTCTTGGTCTGCATGGTCGTTTCCATCCCTGTTCGTCGTTGAGCAGGATCAACGCCGGGGTTGCCCGGTTCGTTCAGGCCACCGCCCGAATCGCCCCAGCGCGATGGGATCCCGCTGACGCCCAAATCCGCCATCCCGAAGGGATCAACCGGATTCGGTCTGAGATCTCCGCCAGTCAGCGAAGCGTCGGAGACTCGTCTGGCTTGAGCGGCCGCTCTTCACCCTCGGAACCACCGGTCGAAACGTGGGAGTTCAGCCGCTCCAAGTGCTCGAAGACGTGTTCGAAAGCGCGTGTCACAGCCGTTTCGAAGGACCCGTCCTGCCTGCCCTGAGCCGCTCTGACGGCACTGAGGAGTTCGTGATGCTTTTGGGTGTCGCTCGACATGGCGTTCCTCGCTTGCGGGTGGGATGCGATACCGAGCCAAACCTCGGCGGCAGGCTCGGTTCCGGGGCTGTTCGATCGCC
Source organism: Methylobacterium sp. J-043 (assembly GCF_022829505.1). Classification (NCBI taxonomy): domain Bacteria; kingdom Pseudomonadati; phylum Pseudomonadota; class Alphaproteobacteria; order Hyphomicrobiales; family Methylobacteriaceae; genus Methylobacterium; species Methylobacterium sp. J-043. The sequence goes on from NZ_JAKSYB010000034.1 coordinate 117,585, forward strand.
TCTGCGCCTCAGCCGGCCGGCGGAACGAGAATGTACTGGCCCACGAAGGGATCGCTCTGGCTGTTCACGCCCGTGCATCCGTAGGGATGTTCGCCCGCCGCCATCGTCCTGAACTTGAGCGTGGCTTTGCCGTTCAGCTTGATGGTGTACCCCTTTTCGCTCGCGGAGTGGCCCTGGTTACCGTCCACATGCTGCACGAGGCCGTTCTCGAACTGGCCATCCATGGTCAGGGTCACGGGCTGGTCGGCTTTGTTGATCACCCGTAGCTCGGCATTCGTATTCGCGGGCAAGCGAAGCTCGGCGGGCGCGCAGACGATCTTGCCATCCTTTTTTTCCATCGTCAGTTCCATCACGGGCTGCCCGTCAGAGGCTGGCGGGGGCAGCGGCTTTCCTTCCGCATGGGCGAGGTTGGCGGACAGCATGAGGCACAGGGTGCCCAGCGTTCTTACGGCGTATCGTCTCACATCGATCTCCTTGGGAGTTGGAGGGGCAAGGCGAACGCCGACGGCCTGTTCCTGGACGTGACGCCGCAGGCTGCCCCAGGGCGGGGCAGGTTCGTGGCATCCGTCGACTGGCAGGGCACGAAGCCGGGCGGGCAACCGCGGGATTTCTGCCTGATCTCACGATGAAGGCGCTGCCGGACTTGGTGCGTGCCAGGGTCCGTTTACCGCCCTCGGCAGACAGCTCAGGCCTCCGGCGCGCGTAGGCTCATCCATCTAACGCCGAGATAGGTCAGAATCGCGGTGGCGGAGGCGAACGGCATGGCCACGATCACCGCCGCCAGCGCCTCGTTGCCGATCAGCGCGGCCAGTGCGTCCCGCAGGGCGATCAGAAACAGGACCAGCGCGGTGAGGACCAGCAGCAGCGCCCCGCCGAACAGCAGAACAAGCAGGGCAAGCACACGGAGGTTGCCGCGGACCTCCGTTCGCGCCAGCCGGAGCAGCTTGCCGAGGTGGGTGCCGGCCTCGCGTATCGCGACGAGGATCAGGACGGCGGTGGTGCGAGGATCTTCGCCCGGCTGACCTTTTTGATTGGTCTGTTCGTTCAAGGGTGTGTCCTCACCGTTCCCCGAGCCTCTCGTCCTTCGCAGGCACGAGAGTCCGCGCGGTCCTCAAAGCGGCCCGCGGCCTACAGCTAGCGCGAAGCTTCCGCAGGGCGACATCCGGACCGGCAGCGCTCGCGACAAAGGTTCGCCGCCGGTGCGCCCCGCGACAGTCGTCGCGCATTGAGCCGCGCGAATCAGGTGCTTACCGGCCGTTCGCGTTTCGGAGCGGAGCGGCCGGCCGCGTTGCCGAGGCAGCGAGCGCCGCACTTGCCAGGCGGCCCGAGTCGCCGCACTCTCAGCTTGGCCTTACGATGACCGGGTGTATGCCGATGCATCGCCCATCGGGCCGCAGGATATGGAAAGCCCTAAAAGCATGACGATGGATGGTGCGCCCGCTGACGCCGGCGGTTCGGACGAGATGGCTTTGCTCGGATGCCGGTCCCGCCGTCTTGGCCGCCGCTCGTTTCTGGTCGGCTCGGCCGCCACCCTCGGCGCATTCGGGCTCGGCGGTTGCGTGACGTCCGACGGCACGATGCTCGCCGATGCGGCGAAGGTCTACGGGCCGATGCCGGACGAGAAATTCCCGATCCCGGCGGTCGATATCAGCAAGGTCAATCCGAAGTATTATCGCCGGACGGTTCGCTACGAAACCAAAGAGGCGGCCGGGACGATCATCGTCGACCCGCGCAACTACTACGTCTACCGCGTCGAGGGCGACGGTTCCGCCACCCGCTACGGCGCCAATGTCGGACGCGAGGGGTTCTTGTGGAGCGGCGACGCGTATGTCGGTCGCAAGTCCGAATGGGCCACTTGGACGCCGCCTAAAGAGATGATCCGGCGCCAGCCCGAGGCCGCTCAATACGCCCGTGGGATGCCGGGCGGCCTCGACAACCCGCTCGGTGCCCGCACCCTGCACCTCTATCAGGGCGGCGCCTACACGCTCTACACGATCTACGCCAGCAGCGACCCCGAATCGATCGGAAGTGGCATCACAAGCGGCTGTGTCGGCTTGCTCAGTCAGGATATGATCCACCTCTACGCGCGAACCCCGGTGAAGACGAAAGTCGTGGTCCTGCCGGCATAGCGGCATGCATCGGCGCTGGTTGGGCTCCGATTGATTGGAAGAGACTTGGCTTATTTGTCGATCGCCTTGAAAATTGTCGCGCTACTGCTGGTTGTCGCGACGTTGCTACCCTTGATCCCGACGAACTTTGGTATCATCCGCAGCCTGGACTTTCCCCGGCTTCAGATCGCGGTCGCGCTGGCTGTCAGCAGCGTCGGGCTTCTCGCGATCTCCCGGGACGGCACGGCTCTGACTCTGGCCGTGGCCATGGTCGCAGCTCTTGCCCTGCAAGCCAGCTATATCCTGCCGTTCACGCGCGTGGCGGCGCCCCAGGCAAAGGCAGCCGGTTCGTGCCACGCGGGTGAGCGTGTCAGCCTGCTCGTCCTCAACGTCCTCCAATCGAACCGCGCGTACGGTTCGGCCCTCGATCTCATCGCTGCCAAGACGCCCGATCTGGTGTTGCTGCTCGAAACCGATGCGGGATGGCACGCTGCGATGGCTCCGCTGCGCGCGCATTATCCGCATCGCGTCGAACATCCGCAGGACAACACCTACGGGCTGCTGTTCTACTCCCGCCTTCCCTTGCGCGATCCGACGATCCGCTTCCTGCTGCAGGAGGACGTTCCGTCGTTACGCACAACGGTGGTTCTGCCCAGCGGCGAGCCGGTCACGTTCTACGGGCTGCACCCACGGCCACCCCATCCGGGCCATAGCAGCGCGCCGCGCGATGCCGAGCTCGTCGTGGTCGCCCGAGAGGTCGCGAAAACCAAGGGGTCGACCATCGTCGCCGGCGACCTCAACGACGTGGCCTGGTCACACACGAATCGACTGTTCCAGAACATCAGCGGCCTTCTCGATCCCCGTCAGGGGCGCGGCCTGTTCTCGACCTTCCATGCGCAATATCCGTTTGCACGCTGGCCCCTCGACCACATCTTCTTCAGCGAGCATTTTCTCTTGAGCGACATGCAGCGCCTGAACGATGTCGGGTCCGATCATTTCCCGATCTGGGTCGATCTATGCCGGGCGCCGCAGGCACCGGCGCGACAAGACGCACCCGAAGCCTCCGAGCAGGACCATCGGGATGCCCAGAAGGCGATCGAGGCGGTGCAGTGATGGAGGGAGCGATCGACGGCGCCACCCTCGAGGGGGCCGAAGGCCAGCACGCGGGATGTCTTCAAGGCTGCGGGACCGCGCTTCCCTAAACCCTGCGCAGCGGAGCCGACACAGCGTTTTCGTTGACCCCGCAGCGCCTCAGGCAGAGGCCGGCCCGCTGCCTTGCTCGACGATTTCCAGCGCGCGCAGAACCGCCATGGCGGCCATATCGGCATCGATGCGTCCTTCGTCCGTGGCGGGTGTCGCGGCGACGGTCTCGAACACGTTTCCGCCGACGGAGCCGGTGACGACCTTGAGGCATCGCCCTTCGGGCCCGTGTGCGTCCTCCAGCAGAGCCACGAGATAGCCCGCCGCGCTCCCGTAGACGTGGATCGGCTCGTACGCTTCGACGGCGTCCGCCGTGGATGGCTCAGCTTGGCGGTCGCGGCCACCGAAGTTGGGGCGGATGATGTTCGTCATAGCCATCGCTCGTCGATGTCGGTCGCGTTGTAGTCCGCCAATGGCTGGTGCTCATCGCCTTCGGCGAAGATCGCCACGTCGTCCGGGCCGATGTCGTGCTTGGCAATGCGGTCCCAGCGCCGATGGATCATCGTGGGGCCGCCCCAGATCCGGAAGGCGTTCCAGTAGCGGTCGTCCTTGAAGCCAATGTAGTGGATGCAGCGGGCAGCGAGCATTCCGCAACCTACTTTCGGGGATCAGGCGATGCGAGCGGTTCTTGTCCCCGCCACCCCGGCTGCGACGAAGAGGACGCTTCGCGGGTCGCGTTGCCGCCTCAACCTTGCTCCAGACGCACCTCGCCCAAGCCGGGCCGAGGGGGAAAGCATGTTCGGGGTCGAGGTTTTTGTCGTGCTTGCAGGTGTTGTCGGCGCGATCGCATTCATGGTGGCCGGGCGACCGGCTTCCGATCGCTTCCTGCCCTGGTGAGGCGGCGCTCCCCGACGGATCAGCCTTAACGGATGGCTAACCACATCCGAACAGGACGCGGAAACCATCGCGGACAAAGGCGTTAGCCGGACACGTCGATCCCGCCACGTTCACGAGCATCCGCGATGACTCTCACCGTCTTCGATCCGATCAGCGGCCAGATGGTCACGATTCGCGTGCCCGCGCCGCAGCCGCGCTGATCCCGCCATTCTCGTCCCCGCCCGAGCCACGACGATGATCGGTCTCCCTCTGTACCGCCTGCTCGTTGCGGTCGTTCTCGTGCTGTCGAGTGCGGCGGCGACGACACGCCTCGGTCACGCCGAACCGAAGACGGCCTGCGAAACGGGAGCGCAGGCCGGTGCCTGCCCCGATCCGGCCGAGCCGGGTGCGCCTTCGAAGCTTCGCTCCTCGAAGCCGCCCGCATCCTCCGGAGCGCCCGCACGATAGAGCATCGTCCTGGATATCGGATCCGGGACGATGCTCTCGCCTCTTATTTTTGCATCCTCATCTTCCGAAAGCCGGCAACCACCTTTCGGGATGATGCTCCAGCCGGCCGCCGTTCCATGGATGTGGGGCGGCGTGCTCACCGGCGGTCGCGATCTCGGGCTCGACGAGAGCCGTATCCGACCTGATGGCATCAGGCCGGCGTCTCTCGGTCTTTGTTGTCGCGCGCATTCTTTCGACGAACCGGTGGCCACTTCGTCGGAATGCGCTCCAAGCGCGTCTGGTGCGTCGTCGGTCACTTCCCCCCGCGACGGGCCGCGAACTCCCAGATCGGCAGGCCGGTCGGTACGCCGGGCGTGTTGCGGTAGCCGCTCACATTGCCGAACAGAATCCGGCTCGGCTCGATGCCGATCGCCTTGTGTCCTCCCGTGATCATCACCCCGCACCAATCCACGCGCAGCGTACCGTGCTCGGGATGGACGCCGAAAATCTGCGGCGCGGTCCAGCCCAGGCGCACGGCCTCGGCGCCGAAGCGCTCGATGAAGTCGGTGCAGGCCTCGTAAATGTTCGCCCAGGCCGTGGTGCCGAGATGCCGGCAGGGTGGTGCAGTCGGACGGAGTGCGCCGAAGGCTTTGCGCCATTCGGCTGCTTGGGGCGGGAGCGGGTCGGGCGCAAGTTCGGGAAGGAGCATCGGTGCTGCCGGCTGCGACGGGGCCGGCCGACATAGATTCCGTTGCTTACCTCAGCCTTGCCGGTCGCAGGCGAAAAGAGCTGCACCCGCCCTGTACGCACAGAGTACGGCCCATGCCGGCACCGAAGGTTTCGAGGGCGCTCATTCACCGACGGAGATTGGCGTCGCTCCTCACGTCGGATGCGAAGCCGATCGACCGTGAGTTCGCCGATCTCCAGGCGGCCGAACCGGGCTCGCTCGACCGAAAGCCGCCCGATCGCAAAAGCGCCGACGCCCAGCGCACCAACGACCACCGCTCCAACCGCGAGGCTCCGACCGCACCCCGCCTGATCGCTGCCACTCGGGCCGCTACGGAAGTCCGCAGATCGGTCGATCGCTTGCTGATCATCGCGTTGCAGACCCTTTGCTCAGATTGGATCCTGGCACAGTGCGCGGGGTTGGCGAGGGGCTGGGATCGCCCATGGCGCAAGCCTATCCCGCGTTGCACAGCGCGGCCCGCGCAGCGTGCGGGAGACTTGCCGGAAGCTCTCTCCCCGGCTACTCACATCCAGGGCTTCTATGGGGATTTCGGTAGAGCAATCTGTCGCCGGAGCCCGGAGGCAAGTCCAAGTATCTGATCGGAAACGGTTAGGGCCTGTAGCTCAATGGTTAGAGCCGACCGCTCATAACGGTCTGGTTGCAGGTTCGAGTCCTGCCGGGCCCACCAAACCCAACACATTCATATAGATAATTAAATTGTCGATCGCGGTAAGTCTGCGTTTCGGCTTGGTTCGCTTCAATCAATGTTCTGATCAGAGGCCGCGGTCTTCGGCGCCGGTTTTTGAATACTGCGGCCGCCTCGTTCTGGGAATCGAAATGGTGATGGCCGTAGACTTTCTGCAGCATTTCATCCTCTCCGCCCTTCGGCACGACATCAGCCACGAGCGCTCAACGGGCTAATTCGGCAAACGCGTAGCGCAGAATGTCACGTCTGTTTCGAGGGATGTCCAAATCAGTTGGAGTGAATAACTCAATGATTTTTTGTTGAGGCCACGTTCGGTTCCGAAGATTATTTATCCTGCGTATCTAAGATATTTACTTGGAGTGTGCGACCGCACAGACCGGTTTGTGCGAGTTTCATAAGATAGTCCTACCCTGAAATGCCAGATAGCGGCGCCAGCGGCCTTCCATAGATCTTCGTGCCCTCGTTGAATACGGTTGAGCTTCGCAGGGATGCGTCGCCAGCCGTGGAATTATGGATCTCAAATCAGCAACAGAAACAATTATAATTTTCGCCGACTTGGATCTTCTCGTTGAGCGGGTGCTTGCGCTCATCAGGGTGCATAATTCATTGAGGCAGGACGATTTTCACCTCATACCCGATGACGACTTGATCGAAATCTACCGTTTGCTCACGGAGCTACATGAGGTAGCGATTGACGGTGTTGATCCGGAGTTGATCGCGCCGGTCATTCTTCGACTGCGCCTGAAAATCACCGTGTTGGAAGTGACGATCAGTACATACCTCAGCGCGCCAAGTCCTCATCGCTTGCATTGAGGGCGTGTTGAAGCCGGCCGGATAATCGCTTCTTGAGTAGGAATTTGTGTTGGGAGCCGAGCGGTCCTTATTAAAATCTTAATCTCGGCTGGGCATCACCTGGGTCGTCGAATTGCAACCTGGCTTGCCTAACTATGATCTCTATATCCCGTCTCGGGGTCCGTTTGCCTGCGACAACCATTGGTCTTGCCCTCTTGAGCGCTGCGGCGATGGGCGGTTTCAGCTGGTCGTCGGCCAAGTCAGGTCTCATCGAGGCGGCTGGGGCTCGTCTCGAACTCGCGGCGGCCGCGCGACGCGATGGTATCGAGCTTGTGGCAGACCGAATGCAGGCAGACTTTCTGACAGCCGCCGGTCACCCGCAGATCGTCTCGAACTTCCCCGATCTCGTCGAGAACCTCGACCCGTCGAAGCCCGATTTTGCCGGCATCGTCGAGGCGTTCCAGAGCCCCCAGACGGTCGAGGCACGCGTTGCTTTGGACAGCACGCCCGCGACCGCGATGTACGGTCGACGGCACGTGAAGGTGCAGGAAGTGGCCCGGCGAATCGTCGCCGAACCGGGATATGCCGATCTGATCTTTCTCGATGAGAGCGGACGCATCGTTTACACGACGACCAAAGGCAAGGACTTCGCCAAGTCGCTGCACGATCCGGACCTCAAGGAAACCGGGCTCGCGCGCCTCGTCGAGCGCCTGAAGAGCCAGGATCCGGCGGCGATGGTGTTCGAGGATTTCGCGGCCTATCCCGTCGGCGGCGGACCCTCGGCCTTCATCGGCCGGGCAATGACTAAGCGAGCCAACGTCGCCATGGGCACCGCGCAGGCGGTGGAGCGGATCGGCTTCGTCGTCCTTCGTGTGACGCCTGCTCTGTTCGACCGGACGCTCGCCAAAAGGGCAGGTCTGGGCGAGACCGGGCAAATCCTGGCAGCGGGCGCCGATGGCCGCCTCCGCTCGAATCCTCCCCTCAACCCGCTCGTGAAGGCCGGCGCGCCGATCTCGGATCTCGGCTTCTCTGCCTCGCAACTATCGGGCGGAAGCTTCGCCTATCCGGCTGCGGACGGACGCCACATGGCGGCGAGCACCACGGTTTCGGTGCTGGGCGCGCCCTGGACGGTGGTGGCGGAGCAGACGGAGGCGGAAGCCGTGGGTGCGGCGCAGACCCTCTCGCGCACGCTCGCCCTCACCGCGCTCGTCGTGCTCCTGGGAACGGCCATCCTCGGGCTGCTCCTCGCCCGCTCGATCGTCCGGCCGCTCAGCGCGCTCACCCGGGCCCTGACCGCGCTCGCCGCTCGCGAAACGCTGGCTGAGGTGCCGGGCAGTCGACGCCGGGACGAGATCGGCGACATCGCCCGTGCCGTGGTGACCATCCGCGACATGTCTTTGGAAGAGGCTGCTCAGCAGCTCAAGACGACGGAAGCCGCACGGCTGCGCGAAGAGCAGGCGCGCCGCACCCTTCTGCGCGACCTCGCCGACCGCTTCGAGCACTCCGTGGGTGGCATCGTCGCCGGGGTGGCGCATGCCGTCGCGGGGCTGCAGAACTCGGCCGCTACGATGCAAAATGCGGTATCGGGGACCGCGCAACGCTCGACCAGCGTGGCCGGCGCCGCTCAGCAGACGGCCAGCAACGTCAATGCCGTGGCGGCGGCGGCGGAAGAACTCGGCGCGACCGTCGAGGAGATCGGCCGGCAAGTGGAGCAGGCCACCGGCATGTCCGCCGCCGCCGTACAGGCGGCTTCCCGCACCGAGCAGACGATGGCCGCGCTCGCCCAAGCCGCGACCCGTATCGGGGACGTGGTCGGTTTGGTCTCGACCATCGCCAGCCAGACCAACCTCCTGGCGCTCAACGCCACGATCGAGGCGGCACGTGCGGGCGAAGCCGGGCGCGGCTTCGCGGTCGTCGCGGCCGAGGTGAAGGAACTCGCCAGCCAGACGGCGCGGGCCACCGACGAGATCGGCCAGCAGATCACCGCAATCCAGGGGGCAACTGAGGGCGCCTCGCAGGCGATCCAAGACATCGCACGGCAGATTCAGACGATGCGCAGCGTCACGACGAATATCGCGACGGCGATCGAGGAGCAGGGTGCGACCACCCAGGAGATCGTGCGCAGCATGTCCCAGGCATCGACGGGAACCGTCGAGGTGACGACCAACATCGCCGAGGTCGCACAAGAGGCCGAAGGCGCCGGACAGGCCGCCCGAGCGGTCGCAACCGCCGCCGATGGCCTCGCGGACCAGTCGGCCGTCCTGCGATCCGAGGTCGAGAACTTCCTGGCCAATGTGCGTGCCGCATAAGGCGGCACGCATTCATAAACCGTCGCGCCGGGAAGGCGGCGCGGCGCTTCGCGGACAGCCCGGACTATTCCTGCCCTGGTCCGCACCTCCGAAGGCGCCCGCCTCGTAGCGCGGAGCGCAGCCCGAACAGGATGCCGGTGCGGGCGGCACGGTTCTCGATCGGACGGTGTCCGACGTTCGGGCGTGGCCGCGACACCGGCGAAAGCGGGGTGATGCCGGTTCAAGGATCGTCGGGCCGAGCCGGTCCGACCATACTCACCAGCGTCTCAACCGCCCCGACGTGCCGCCGTTCGAAGCTCGTGAACGGCAGAAGGGGGCGAAGCAGGTACGGGGTCTCATTTGATCGGTTTGCACAATTCTCCTGCCCGCATTCACGGAGCGTAAAGACGCCCCATCTTATCGTTGTCAGACGAGCGTAACCTCTGCCCAAATGTTTCACCACGCAGTCGGGGCTGTACAGGGGCGACAGTAGCGAAGACGAAGTTATTGGAACCCTCTTGCCCTGCCCCGCCCAATCGAACCCGCCAGATGCCGGGCACATTGAGGTTGCGGTTCCTCGGCGACGTGAGTGGTATCGCTGCGGTCGAGCTCTCGCTCTTGATCTTACCGCTCTTCATCTTGGTGATGGTGATCGCGGAGGCGTCGATCTTCGTCTTCGCCCAGCAGCAGTTCGATATCGCGGTTCAGCGGGCGGCACGCCTCCTCCGCACCGGGGCGTTCCAAGAGGAGGCGAACGGCGCCGACCCGGCGCGGTACCTGCGTGGTTTGCTCTGTGGCTCGGGCGTTCGGCTCTACCAATGCGATGAGATGCGGGTCGATCTCATGCGCACCGCCGCCTTCGCCATCAAACAGATCACGCCGGCCTACGATGCCGGCCGCGGCGACTGGGCAGCCGGGTTCGGTACTCAGTTCACCTGTCCAACGGGCGGCGGCATCCATGTCCTGCGTGCTGCCGTGCCGATCTTGCGGCCCTTCAGCTTTCTCGACTTCACCGGCCAGCGCATGCCCGGCGGCAAGCAACTCCTCACGGCGACGGCTGTCTTCCGCACGGAGGATTACGCGGAAAAGCCGTGTGCATGAGGCCACGGCGTCACCCTTGGACAGGAAGGCGCGCCGCAGCGACCGCGCATGCGTTCGCTCGGGCCGAAGGCGGCGTGAGCGCCATCGAATTTGCGTTCATCGCACCGGTTCTCGTGCTCCTGTTCATTGCGACGATCGAGATTCCGCGGGCGATCGCGACCAACAACCGTCTGGCCCAAGCAACCATCGCGATGGCCGACCTTGCCTCCAAGAGCGATTACGCTGACATCAACGATGTGTTTGCGGCCGCTCAAGTCGTGGCCGCCCCCTACAGCTTGGCCGGAACCGGCATCGTGCTGACCGCGGGCGGCGTCTACAAGGTGGGCAACGACTTCGTGGCCAGGGTCTGCTCCAGCGTCCAACTGGGGGACAAGGCGCGCATCGTCGGTTCCGATATCGGGCCGCCGCCGGCGGGGACGGCCTCGAAAGGCGACCGTTTCGTCATGGCCGAAACGCGGCTGTCCTACCGACCGCTGTTTTCCTTCTTTCCGTTTCTCAACAACTTGACCTTCACGGGCAGGACCGCCTGGCCGGTGCGCGACGGGGTCGCCACCAATGGACAGGCTGAAGTTGTCTTGCCGGGCGGAAAGCCATGCCCGCCTTGATCCGGACCGCATCATCCGATCGCGTTGTTGGGCCGACTGGTCGAGCCCGCTTTCCGTGACGCGGAAGCAGGGGCTTCTCGTCGTGAAGGGTGCGTAAACCGTACGAGCATCGCTCCGTCTTTGCGCAGCAGGTCCTATTAACGCGGGAGAATTATCCCTTCGAACAAGGACGCAGTCGGTCAAAGGGCAACAGTCACGATGGTGGCGCGAGACGCAAACCGAGGGTCGACGCGCACGATCCGGTGGGTGCAGCCCTTCGCGCGCCTGGGCCGGCAGAGCGACGGCTCGGTCGCGGTGATCTTCGGGCTGGCGGCTTCCACCCTGGTCGGCCTGGTCGTAGGGGCGATCGATTACGCCCGGTTCGCCTCTGCGCGCACCAATCTGCAAAGCGCGGTCGATGCCGGCGTGCTGGCCGGCGGCAACGCCCTCAAGCTGGTCGTGTCGAGCAGCGAGTCCATCGTCGGCCTGACGACGCAGACGATCCAGGCCGAGGCGAAAGCCGGTCCCGACACCCCGGTCTCCATCCAAGTCACCGTCGCCTCCGACAAGACGAGCGTCGAGGCGCGCGCCCAACAGGTCATCAAGCTCACGTTCGGGGCCTTCGTCGGCATGGCTTCGATTCCGATCGCAGCGCGCGCCCGGGCGAGCGTCGTGGGGCGGATGCGCCTGTGCATGCTGGCGCTCGATCCCGCGGCGGCGGGAGCGTTCAACTTGGAGCGCAACGCTCAGGTCACGGCCTACGATTGCGCCCTCTACTCGAACTCCGTCAGCCGCTCGGGAATGGTCGGTCGCGACGGCGCGCTCGCCCGGGCGCAGACGATCTGCTCCGCGGGAGGCTTCAAGGACGACCGGGCGAACTTCACGCCCAACCCGCAGACGAGCTGTCCCGTCATCGAGGATCCGCTCCGCAACCGGCCGGCCCCGCCGGTCGGGAGTTGTATAAACCTGCCGGATATCCTCCGCCTTGCCGATGTGCTGACCGGCAAGAGCAAGGGCAGCAACGCCATCGCGGAGACGACCACCCTCGATCCCGGCACCTATTGCGGCGGCTTGCACATCACGAAGAATGCCGTCGTCACACTGCGGCCGGGCATCTACGTCATGAAGGACGGCCCGCTCATCGTCGACAAGAAGGCGACGATGACGGGCAAGGATGTCGGCTTCTACTTCATCGGAAACAACAGCGGCCTTCTCTTCGACAAGAAGACGACCGTCGATCTGTCGGCGCCGACGACGGGTGCGATGGCGGGCCTCCTGATGGCGGAGGACCCCTCCGTTACCCTGTCGATCGATCCGGTGCGGGCCGCCGAGACGCTTCTCGGCGACATCATCGCGCCGACCCCCCCTCCGCTCGGCGCAAGCAAGCCGATGCGGACCTACCGCATCATCAGCGACAACACCCGCACCATGCTCGGGACCATCTACCTGCCGGCCGGCCGCCTCGTGATCGACTCGCAGCGGCCCGTGGCGGATCTCTCCGCCTATACCGTCGTCGTGGCCCAGCAGATCAATCTCTACGAGGGTCCGAACCTCTTCCTCAACGCGGACTACAACCGTTCGAGCGTCCCGATCCCCAAGGGGGTCGGCCCGATTTCGGGGCGGCTCGTCATCAGCCAGTAACCATCGCGATCCGCGCCGGGGTACCGATCCGCCCCGTCGCGCGACCTTTGCCGCGAGACATAACCCGTGCGTGCGCCCCTCTCGAACCCGATCCGCTCGCTGTCCGGGCGGCTGGCCATGGCGGTGGCCAGTGCGGTCGCCATCGCGCTGCTGCTCCTGACCGGTCTATCGACCTGGCGCGAGGTCGAGCGCTACGCCGCGGCCAAGCGGGACCTTCTTCGGATGACGGCGCAGATCCTGGCCGCGAGCGCCGCGCAGGCGACCGCCCAGGGCGACGAGGCGGCGGCGCAGAGCACCCTGCGGGCGATCGCCCACGGGGAGGCCCTGGTCTACGCATCGGTCGAGCGGGGTGACGGGGACATCCTCGCCGAGCAGGGCATCGGATTGCGCCTCTCGAACGACATCGATCTCGATGGGGGCTCCGTCTCGCCTCTCGATCTCATGACGACGCGGACGCTGCGCGTCTCGGTTCCGATCCTGGAGAACGCCCGCCCCATCGGCCGCGTCGTCCTGGTCTCGGACAACCGCGATTTGGCCGAGCGCGTCACGGAGGTCGGCCTCACGGCGGGGCTCGCCGGGCTGCTCGCCCTGGCGCTTGGGCTTGCCGTCTCGATGGGCCTGCAGCGCAGCGTCACCCGGCCGCTGGCGGCTCTGGCCCGGACCATGGATGGGGTGCGCCTCGGCCACGACTATTCCCGGCGCGCGGAGGGCGGCAGCGGCGAGGTCGGCGCGCTGGCCGAGAGCTTCAACGACCTCTTGGGGGCGGTGAACGAGCGCGACCGGGCGATCGCGCGCTACAATGCGGGCCTGGAAGAAGAGATCCGGCTGCGGACCCACGACCTGATCGAGGCCAAGCAATCCGCCGACGAGGCCAACGCCGCCAAGTCCGTGTTCCTCGCCACCATGAGCCACGAGATCCGCACGCCGATGAACGGCATGCTGGTGATGGCGGAACTCCTGGCCTCGGCCGATCTGCCCCCGCGCCAGCAACGCTACGCCAAGGTCATCGCCCGCTCCGGCCAATCCCTGCTCGCCATCATCAACGACATCCTCGATTTCGCGAAGGTGGAGGCCGGACGCCTGGAGGTGGAACGGATCCCGCTGAGCCCGCGCGACGTCGCCGACACCGTCGTCACCCTGTTCGCCGAGCGGGCCCGGTCGGCGGGGCTCGATCTGGCGGCGCAGATCGACGGCGACGTGCCGCGCGCCTTCCTCGGCGATCCGGTGCGCCTCGGGCAGGTGCTCGGCAACTTCGTCTCGAACGCGCTCAAATTTACTGCCGCCGGCCATGTCCTGGTGCGGATGGAAATGGAGCAGGAGGCGTCCGGTCCGGTCCTGCGCATCGCCGTGTCGGACACCGGCATCGGCATCCCGCAGGACCGGCTGTCGGGGATCTTCACCGCTTTCACCCAGGCCGACCAGTCGATCGCGCGCCGGTTCGGCGGCACCGGGCTCGGGCTGTCGATCGCCGAGCGCCTGATCGTCGCCATGGGCGGTCGCGTCGGCGTCGAGAGCCGAATCGGCGAGGGCTCGACGTTCTGGGCGCGTATCCCTGTCGAGGGCGCGGAGGGCGCCGAGCCCGCGCTCCGCCGCGCACCCGCTTTGCCCACCGCTGTCCGCCTCGGTGCGCTCGGCGGTGCGACGCGCGCGGCGCTCACGGCCGATCTTCGGGCCGCGGGCTTCCACCCCGTCGAATCCGGGGAGGGTCACTGGATCGTCGAGGCGGCCGAGCTTCTGGCAAGCGGTCGCCGCCCGGAAGGTGCCGGCCGGGTCATCGCCCTGGTGCCGATCGGCGACGCCTCCGGGCCTGAACTCATGCGAGCGGGCTTTGCCGACGCCGTGCTGCGCCGTCCCCTCGCCCAGGCCGAGTGGCGCCCGCTGCTGGCCGCCCTCACAGAGGGCACGACCCTCGCTATCGAGGCCCCATCAGCCGACGAGAGCGCTGCGGCCGCCCTGCCCTCCTTTCCCGGCGCGCGGGTGCTGCTCGCCGACGACAGCGCCGTCAACCGCGAGGTTGCGTCCGAAGCGCTCGGCCGCTTCGGCATCCACGACATCGTCTGCGTCGAGGATGGCGGGGCCGCGGTGGAGGCGACCGCCGCGAGCCGCTTCGATCTCGTGCTGATGGATGGCAGCATGCCCGTGCTGGACGGGTTCAGCGCGGCCGTCGCCATTCGCGCCCGGGAGGTGCGGGACGGGGCGGACCGCGTGCCGATCGTGGCCCTGACCGCGCATGTCGTCGGCGACGGCGCCGAATCCTGGCAGGCGGCGGGGATGGACGGCATGCTCGCCAAGCCGTTCACGCTGGCGCAGCTCGGCGGCCTGCTGGCGCGGCATCTCGCGGCCGCCCCTTGGCGCGATCCGGCGGAGATCGTGACGTCGGAGGCGCCGGCGCCGAGGATTTCGGACGATGTGCTGCTCGACGAACAGACGATCGCCAATTTGGAAGAGCTCGGCGACCGCGACTTCCTCGCGCGCATCCTTCGGCTCTACATTGCCCAGGCGCCTCAGGCGCTCTTGGAGCTCGAAACCGCCCTCGCCCGCGGCGACGCCCCGGCCGTGTCCCGCGCCGCCCACGGCCTCAAGTCGATGAGCGCCAATATCGGTGCGGCGCAGGTGAAGGATCGCGCGGGCGCCATCGAGCGCATGGCGCGCGACGGCGACCTGACCCGCCTCGCCGACACGGCGTCCGGCCTGGACGGCCTGCTCACCCGCACCGTCGGCGCACTCCACCTCCGTCTCGACGTGCCCATCGGGAGCGCCGAGGGCGAACAGAGCGAGATGGCTCACGCGATCGGCGGGCGGCGCGAAGCTGGCTGAGGGTCGGATGAGCCGGCGACGGACGAGGGCATCGTCCCGAAAGGTAGCCACCGGCTTTCGGAAAGGATGATGCGAGAACAAAGGCCTCGAGTATCGTCATGGATGTCGGATCCAGGACGATGCTCACAGTGTCATGCCGATGCCGTGTCCGGTCCCCGGCTAGGCCGGACGCCGCCGCGACGGGCCGGGCGGGCGAAGCGCCGTATCAGGCGGCCGCGGATGCGGTGTCGCGGCCGAGATCGAGGAAGGTCTGGACCCCCGCCCAGCGGCTCAGGAACGCCTCGACGATGGCCGGGTCGAAGTGGGAGCCGGCGTTCTCCTGCAGAAAGTCCCGCGCACGCTCCGGTGACCAGGCCTGCTTGTAGGGACGCTGGGTCGTCAGCGCGTCGAAGACGTCGGCCACTGCGACGATGCGGCCGGACAGGGGGATGGCCTCGCCCTTCAGGCGATACGGGTAGCCGGTCCCGTCCCAGCGCTCGTGGTGGCTTCCCGCGATTTCGGCGGCGAGCCGCATGACCGGCGAGTCGCTGCCGCCCAGGATGCGCCGTCCCCGGTCGGCGTGCTGCTCCATCTCCCGGCGCTCCTCGGGAGAGAGCGCGCCCGGCTTGAGCAGGATCGCGTCCGGCACGGCGATCTTGCCGACGTCGTGCATGGTCGCGGCCAGACAGAGCTGCCGGGCATCGGAGGGGGACATCCGCATCGCCTCGGCGATCAGCCCGACATAGGCGGAGACGCGGGCGATGTGATCGCCGGTGTCGGAATCGCGGTGCTCGGCGGCGCGCATGAGGGTCGAGACGATCTCGCGCTCGCGCTCCTCGACCATCGCCACCGCCGCCGCGACCTCGCGGGCGAGCTGTGCGGCGTGATCGCGCTGCGCCCGGTGGGCCTCGGAGAGGGCGAGCAGGTTCGTGACGCGGGCACGGATCTCGACCGCGTCGGCGGGCTTGGTGAGGAAGTCGGTCGCCCCCGCCTCCAGCGCCTCGCGGCGCAGGCTCCGCTGGTCGTGGCTCGTCACCATGACCGTGGGGACGTTGGTGAGGCCGGGAATGCGACGCACCGCCCGGATGAACTCGACGCCGTTCATGCCCGGCATCTCGTAGTCGGTGATGACGACGCCGATCTCGGACGCCCGCGTCTCCGCGAAGGCGAGCGCCTCGGCCGGCACGGTGAAGGCCTGCGGCGTGCAGCCGGCGAGCGGCCGCAACGAGGCGACCATCACCAAGTTGTTCATCTCGGCATCGTCGAGGACGAGAGCGAGCATCGAGCTTTGTCCCAGGCCTGTCGGCACCCCTCGCCCAACTGGGCGCTTGGATGGCAACCCTATGGTGGACGCGCCCACTAACACCCCCGTCCGTTGCTGAAAGGTGAAGCCGGCTCCGGTTCCCCGCCGATGCGGTCGCCGCCTCGTGCGTGAGCGTTAGCGAAAGCTTGGCGGAGTGCTCGAAACCTGCCCGCCCGACGAGTTCGTTGACGAACCCCCAGCCCGACCCGCATTCGCGTTGATCCAGCGCAAGACCCCCAGGTCGATCCTATGGGGGGGATCCGGTTCCGGCGCTCCCGCGAGGCAATGATGCCGGGGCCCGTGGGACGACGCCTTGAGTTGAATCAAGGCGTCGTGCGGCCGGCGCGGCAGGATGGCGCCCGTCGGACGAAGACGGGAGCAGGCGATGAGTGTGGTGCTTCGATCCATCGAAATCGAGACGGTGCGCTACGTGCGGGCGACGGCCGGGCCCGTGCCGCACGCCGAGACGGCGGCCGGAGCCGGCATGCCGGTGGTCGCAGGCGTCGTCAGGGACATCGCCCGCTACCGGACCATCGGCAGCCTGCAGGCGCTGGGCTTGGCCGCTACCGCCTCGGTGGCGACGATCGCGCTGTTCTGGCTGGCCTTCTGAACGCCTGATCCGGTTTCCGCTTGATCCGAGCGGGGACCGTATCAGCCAGCCCGCGCGGCGCTTGAGGCGGGAAATGGACGACATCTGCTGGCGGCGCTGGGACTCGCACCCATGTTCTACCATGCGGCCGGTCAGCCGTTCGGGAGAGACTGCCGCCCGGGCGCAGGCTCGGCGTTGAGATGGATCAAGCGGGCGGCGGCCATGTTGGCGGCCTGCTCATCCCTGTCGTCGAGAGCATCGCCCCGAGACCCGGTGGCCACCCGTCGGAGCGCTCCGACAGGATCGCTCGGCGATGACGGCGACCCGTCACCGACGGGATCTTAAGCCGCGAGTTCCTTGAGCCACGATTGGAGAACCGGCTGCGCCTCGGCCGTCCGGCCCCAGACGCTGGAGCCGATCTCGGTTTCCCGCGGCAGGAAGCCGAATCGGCGCTTGAAGGCACGGCTGAAGGTCTTCTCGTCGGAGAAGCCGGTGGCATAGGCGACCGTGGAGATCCGCGGGCGCCCCGCCGGACCGGCCTGCGTCAGCATCTTGATCGCCCGCAGCAGGCGCCGTTCGCGGATGAAGCGTTGCACCCCGCCCTCCGAGGCGAATTGCCGGTAGAGGGTCGCGCGGGAGAGGCCAAACCGGTGCGCGAGCGTCTCGGCATCGAGGCTCGGCGAGGCCAGTTCCTTCTCGATGTATTGCCGGATCGTGATGCTGAGTTGCACTTCGCTCGCCGGCCGGTCCGCCACCTGCCCGCGCAGGCAGGCGCTGCCGAGCATCGCCACGGCTTGGCTCACATGCGGAAGCTGGTGGACGTCGAGAACATCGACGCAGTCGACGAGTTCGCGCACGCAGGTGAAGAATAGCCGGCTGATGCGATCCGTCGCGTAATCGAAGGCGCGGCCGTGCAGCGCCTCGATATTCGGCACCTTCTCGGCAATGAGGGCGCGTGGAAGGAGGAGATTGGTCGCGTGGATCGGCTCGGCGACCACGGTCACCGGCTGGGCGAGGTCGAACAGCACGCAGGCGTTCCGGGCGACATCGGTTTCGCCCCAAGCCACTTCGACCCGGCTGGTGCCGGAATGGTAGAACTGAAGCAACAGATGGTCGAGGCCCTGTTGCGCCACCATGCGCGGCGTCCGCTCCAGGATCTGAGCCGGCGCCCGAACCTCGCCGACGAGCAGATCGCCGAGATGATAGTTGTCCATCGTGATCGGACCGGACAGCAGGCGTCCGCTCGGCAGGGTGGCCTGGAAGATCGGCGACATGGCTGCAGTCCAGGCCTCGCGTAAAGCGACGGGATCCGTCGGCGGATCGAAACAGCTTCGAAGAATCGTCGACATATCCAAATGGTCTCTGAGAAAGGAGGTTGCGGCTTGTCGCAAGCCTAAGCTTGTCTGCTGATCACATGTTCGGTGGCATTGTCGGAGTGGGACTCGATACGCATCTCGAAGGTGAACATGCTTCTCGGATTCCTAATCTATCCGGGTATTGCGATCTATAACGCATAAATGATCGTTTATACTGATTTTCAGGTCATTCCAGTCGCCTTCGTCCAATCAATCAAGAGGTACCGCTTGTCCCGAAATTGGACAATCGGGCCGCCGTGTCAAATTTTGCGACGATCTTCGGACGCTTCGGCTTTCGGCTCTGGAAGACACCGGTTGTCGCGATCGGCCCGGATATCGGGTCAAACCCCCAACCACCCTTTGGATGTGCAAGAGCGCGGCACGGCCGGCAAATGCCGGATGGCGGCGTCGGCACCGCATTTGAGACGGAGTGCGACTTTTGAGATATGCTTTGATACACGATATAGCTTTGAGACTATACTCCGCTATCCTGAGACATATTGAGACATAATCGGCGGTATCTGGCAAAAATACTTAGATCCTCATCAATTGCGTCGGGCGCTTCATCCCCTCACCGCCGACACGTCGGCTCCCCGAGGATCGAGTCGCCCCATGTCTTCCAGCATCACGCTCTCGGCCGCGACGCGGCAGAACCTGCTCTCGCTTCAGGACACGGCGAGCCTGCTCGCGACGACGCAGAGCCGGCTCTCGACGGGCAAGAAGGTCAACTCGGCCCTCGACAACCCGATCAACTTCTTCACCGCCAGCAACCTGTCGTCGCGCTCGACCGAGCTGTCGTCTCTGCTCGACGGCATCTCGAACGGCGTCCAGACCATCCAGGCGGCCAATACAGGTCTTTCCAAGCTCCAGAATCTCACGAGCCAGCTCAAGTCGACGGCGCAGCAGGCGCTGGCCGCCACCAGTGCCTTCACCTCCAAAGCCGCCTCGGTCTCGACGGGGCTCGCGGGGGCGACCGCCGCCAATCTGCTGTCCACCGGCCCGACCGCGGCGCTCTCCGACAAGGCGATCGGCACGCTCACCAACGGTCAGCCGAGCGCCGCGGTGCCGGCGACGGTGACCGGCAGCGTCGATTACAAGCCGACCGCCGCCCCGGCGACGATGCGCGGCGCGACCTTCGCCGCGACCACGCCGAGCCTCGCCAAGGCGACGGGCACCTCGACCTTCTCGACACCGGCCAACGCCGTCGCCGGTACGGCGACGGGCACCGCTTTCACGACGCTCACCTCGGCCGCAACGATCGAGGTGACGTACGCCACCAGCCCCACGAGCACCACCACCACCAGCATCAGCCTGGCGGTCGGCGACACCGTCGACGCCGCCGTGACCAAGCTCAATGGCCAGCTTGGCAGCCTCGGGATCACGGCCAAGAACGATAGCGGCAAGCTCTCGTTCACCGGCAAAGCCGACGGCTCCGCCTTCTCGGTCAAGACCACGGCGCAGGGAACCTCGGAGACCGGCTTCACCACGGGCACGAGCGCTGCGTCGAGCGGCAACGTCGCGGCGGCGAGCCAGAAGCTGACGATCAACGGCGAGCTGATCACCATCGCGGGCGGGAGTGCCGGCGCGACGGCTGCCGACGTGA
Organism: Methylobacterium sp. J-043; assembly: GCF_022829505.1. NCBI lineage: Bacteria > Pseudomonadati > Pseudomonadota > Alphaproteobacteria > Hyphomicrobiales > Methylobacteriaceae > Methylobacterium > Methylobacterium sp. J-043. Next base: position 137,641 of record NZ_JAKSYB010000034.1, read on the forward strand.
CGAAGGCCGCCGTCGACGCGATCAATGCCAAAACCACCGCGACCGGCGTCACCGCCAGCATCGAGACGGTGGGCGGCACCTCGCGGCTGGCGCTGACGGGCAAGGCCGACGGCTCGAACTTCACGGTGACCGGCGAGGCCGGCAACAGCCTCGGCTTCGCTTCGAGTCCGACGACGACCGGCAACGGCGCCGCGGCGGCGAGCCAGACGCTGACGATCGGCGGCACGCAGATCACCATCGCGGGCGGCGGCTCCATCGACGATGCCGTCACGGCGATCAACCGCCAGACCGGCACCACCGGCGTGAGCGCGGCCAAGGATCCCGCCGACGCCACCCGCCTGCTGCTCACCGGCAAGTCCGACGGCTCGGCCTTCACCGTCGCCTCCTCCAACCCGGCCTCCAGCGGCTTCTCGGCGACGCCGACGAGCACCAGCCTCGCGGCGACGGTGAGCGGCGCCTATACGCCGACGGGAACGCCCGCCGCGGCGACCGGCGCCAGCGCCTTCACCGGCCCGGCCAACGCGGTCGCCGGCACGGTGACGGGCGGCGCCTACACGCCGACGAGCGCCGCCGTGACGATCGCGATCGCATCCACGGGCAGCACGACGACGAACATCTCGGTCAGCCTCGCCGCGAACGACACGCTCGAGACGGCGATCTCGAAGATCAACACCGCGGGCAGCGCGGCCGGGATCACGGCCGCGATCGACTCGACGAACAAGATCAAGATCACCGGCAAGAGCAACGGCGATGCGCTGAGCATCACCGGCGACGGTGCAGGCTTCTCGGCGACGGCGCTGACCGCGGCCCGGACGGAGGCGAAGACCCAGACGCTGACCATCGGAAGCCCCAGCACCACCAGCACGACCAGCATCACCATCAGCGGCGGGAATGCCGGCGACAGTGCGGCCTCGGTCCTGGCCGGCGCCCTCAAGGCGATCAACGATCAGTCGTCCATCACCGGCGTCACCGCCTCGAGCTCGGCGGACGGCAAGATCGTGCTCAAGGGTGCGAACTCGGGTGCGGCCTTCACGGTCCAGGGCGGTGCGAACAACACGCTCGGCTTCTCGACCAGCAAGCAGACCGTGGAAAACGGCGTGGCGCCCACCGCCCAGACGCTGACGATCAACGGCAAGGACATCACCATCGCGGCCGGTGCGAGCCAGGCGGCGGTGATCACCGCCATCAATGACGCCAATACCGGCGCCACGGCCACGGGCGTCAGCGCCGGCATCGATCCCGACAATGCCGGCAGGATTAAGCTCACCGGCAAGTCCGACGGCGCGGCCTTCACCGTGCAGTCGAGCAACGCCGCCTCCTCCGGGTTCTCGGGCATCACGCAGCAGGTCAACAACAACCAGGGCGCGGCTCAGACCGTGACGGTGAACGGCACCGCCATCGAGATTGCGGCCTCCGCCACGCTCGATCAGGCGATCGCCACCATCAACGCGAAAAGTTCGGTCACCGGCGTCACTGCGGACAAGGACACCGCCGGTACCAAGCTGACGTTCAAGGGGAGTGCCGACGGCTACGCCTTCACGATCAAGGGCTCGGAGCACAACACGCTGGGGCTCGCCAGCACCGAAGCCTCGGTTGCCGGCACCTTCGACCCGGGCCAGACCACGCTGATCTCGACCCTCGGCTTCCAGGGCGGCGACAGCTTCTCGGTCAACGGCCAGACCGTGAACCTAACGGCGACCGACACGATCGGCTCGCTCGTCCAGAAGGTCGGCGCGGCGACCAACGGCTCGGTGACCGCAAGCTACGACGCGGCGGCCAACAAGTTCAGCTTCACCGCCGCCGACTCGAACACCGCGGTGCAACTCGGGGACGGCTCCACCGCCACGTCGAAGGTCGCCAATCTCGGCTACACCGCCACGAACTTCGCGGCGGGCGGCGGCAAGCCGGGCTCGCAGAGTGCGCTCGCGGGCAAGTCGCTGACCGTTCAGGTCGGCAGCGGCACGGCCATGAACACGGCCACCATCACGTTTGGAAACGCGCCGGGGCAGGTCTCGACGCTGGCCCAGCTCAACGAGGCGCTGGCCCCCGCCAACGCCCAGGCGACGATCGACTCGCTGACCGGCAAGATCTCGATCACCACCTCCAACGACGTCGGCGCCCAAAACCTGTCGATCATCGCCAATGGCGCCGGCAACCCGTTCACCACCGGTACGGCGGCGGCCAATCTCGGCGGCGACGGCCTCAACGCCCGCAACAACCTCGTGCAGACCTACAACGACCTGCTCAAGCAAATGGACCAGCTCGCCTCGGATGCCGGGTTCAACGGCGTGAACCTGCTGTCGGGCGACAACCTCACGATCAACTTCAACGAGAAGGGCTCGTCCTCGCTCAAGGTCCAGGGCAGCGCCACCAACGCGGCCAGCCTCGGCCTCTCGGCGGTGGGCCAGACCAACTTCCAGGAGAGCAGCGCCATCAAGAAGATCGTCGATCAGATCAACAGCGCCGGCAGCCAGCTCCAGTCGCGCGCGGCCGCGCTCGGCTCGAACCTCGCGGTGGTGCAGAACCGGCAGGACTTCACCAAGCAGATCATCAACGTGCTCGATACGGGGGCTGCCAACCTGACCAGTGCCGACCTCAACGAGGAGGCGGCCAACTCCCAGGCGCTCTCGACCCGCAACTCGCTGGCGATCTCGGCGCTGTCGCTGGCCAACCAGTCGCAGCAGGGCATCCTGCAGCTCCTGCGGTAACGCGATCCGCGCCCGGCGCGCATCGAGACGACAGGGACGGGCCGGCTTCCTCGGGGAGCCGGCCCGTTTCGTCTTGACCGGTGCAAGCGGCGAGCGGGAGGCGCCATCGGATCAGGAGGCTGTTCCCGCCGGCCGGGCCGGTTCCGCCTCCCGGCTCGCCAGCGCCATGCGATAGGTCATGTCGTGGGAGGACAGGGTGTCGGCGATGAAGCGGTCCACGGCCGCCAAGCCGCGGGCTGTCGGGGCGAGATGTTTCAGGCTCCGGCCGGCCGAAGTGAGGAGGCCGCCGGTCTCCGCTGCCGCCAGGATGTTGCGGACATGCGACCGGGACACCCCGAACCGCGCGACGATGTCGGAAAAGTCGCTCTCGCGGATGGCGGCCTGCGCGTCCGCCTCCTTCAGCAGGATCACCCGCGCCAGGACATGGAAGCCTTGATACATCTGGAGGAACGGGAGGATGTCGCCGTTCTGTGCGAGGAACCGACCGATGACGTCGAACATGCCGACCGAGACGCGGCGGTGAGCCAGATGGAAGGCCGGGTCGCGGGACACGGCGAGACCGTATCCGGGTTCCGGATAGAGTTCCTGCAGCACGCTGTAATAGGAGGACAGCAAGGCCCGATCCCAGGCCAGAAGCTTGTCCGTCGGCACCAGCAGCCGCAGCCGGCCGTCGGCAGTGGGACGCTCCAGAACGACGTGATCGGTCTCGACGAGGCGGGCGATGAGATCGTCGATTTGCCGAGGACTCGAGAGCCCGAAGGACGCTCCCGCCTCCTTGAGCCGCGCGAGCGTCGGCCACGTCGCCCGGTCCGCCGGATCCCAGGCCGCATGGAGGCAGACGATCGCGCTGATCGTGGCGACCCGATAGGCCGCGCTCTGCCATCCCCCGGGGAAGTTCGCGATCTCGTAGCACGCCATCGTGATGGCGACGTAACGCGGTCGCATCCGCGCGAAATCGGGATGGATCAGGATCTCACCGCTGGTGCGATGCGCGATGTCGGGGAGGAAGCGCCGGAATTGCGACGGCTCCGGCGGAAGTGGATCGAAGGTGCCGTGGCCGGCCGCTCTCTCGTCCGTTCCTTCGCTCGGCGCGGAACCACCCGTCTTCGACATGTATTCTGTGCGTCTCGGCTTCAGTGCGAGGGCCGGACGCCGGAGCCGCGGCGGCTTGCCGGCCCAGGCTCGATCCGGCCCAAAACCCTCTCCGGCATACCCACAACCACCGACTTTGACCTGGTGAGGTTGCATTGGGTTAGAGTTAGTGCGGAGGCTTTTGCAAGCTCCGGCCGACCGCGTAGGGCTCACTTCCTCGCGACGCTGCCGGAGCGCGAGCACCACTCCCGGCCAGGGCCCCTGCCACGCTCTCAGCCGCGGCTCTTCGGCACGCGCCCGATCTTCCACTGGAACGGCGGCTCGGTGCCGTTGACGGCGTAATCGCCGACGACGCGGTCCTTGAAGATGCGCGGATTGTGCGAGGCGATCGTGCGGGCGTTGCGCCAGTGGCGGTCGAGCGCGAGGCCGCGGCGCGTGGCCGAGGCGCCGAGCGCGTCGAACAGGATCGTGCCGGCATCCAGCACGAGGCCGGTCAGCACGCTCTGGGCCTGGGCCAGCTCGATCTCCGCGGCGACGTTGATCGCGTGCGCCTCTTCCTCGGGCAGGTCGGCGACGCGCGCCTCGTAGGCGCGCTGCACGGCCTGCGCCGCCTGCCCGTTGATCGCACCGGCGGCATAGGCGAGGCCGTGCACCCGGCCCACGACCTGAAGCACCTGCGGGTCGGCGCTGGGGCGCGCCCCGGCGGCGTGGGAGTAGGTGCGCGCGCGCTCGCGCACAGCGCGAGCGACCTCGCCCGCCGCCGCCCGGGCTATGCCGGTGAGAGTGGCCAGATGCACCGCTTGGAAGAAGGCGGGGCCGTAGGGGAAGCGATCCGCGGTCGGCAGCGGCTCGCCGAACGCGGGGGCGTCCTCGAACAGGGCGGTGCCGCTGGCCGTGAGCCGCTGGCCGAACCCGTCCCAATCGTCGAGGATCTCGACACCCGGCGCCTTGGCCGGTACCACCACCGAGGTCTCCTCCCCCGCCTCGCCGGTGCCGACGACGTCGATCCAGTCGGCGAAGAGCGAGCCCGTGGTGTAGTATTTCTTGCCCGTCAGTCCCCAGCCCGCGCCGCTGCGATGGATGCGGGTCTCGAAGGTGCCGACCGCGGCGGTCCCGGTCTCGGACCACGCCCCGCCGAACAGGTCGCCGGCCGCGAGGCGTTCGATCCAGTGCGCCCGGCGCTCCCCCGCTGGACTGCCGACGGTGTCCTCGGCAAAGCCGAAATGGTTGCGCAGGGCCTGCGGCAGGTTGGAATCGGCCTCCGCCAGTTCGGCCAGCAGCCCGAACAGGTCGGGCAGGCTCGCGCCGAAGCCACCCTCGTCCTCCGGCACCCGCAGGGCGCCGAAGCGGGCTTCGCGCAGCCACCCGATCGCCGTGTAGGGCAGATCGCGCTTACCTTCACGCGCAAGCGCCCCCTCGCGGATGCGGGCAAAGATCGGCCGGAAGCGCCTGGCGAGGCCCTCGTAGCGCGGGCTCGGGGGCGTGCCCCAGGCAGCCCAAGGAGAGGTCCATGAGGTGGCTTCGGGTTCGCTCATCGGCTGTCTCGTTCGGTGCGGGTGCAAAACATCAGTGCCGGGTCCCGGCCTCGGCGCCGCCGAGGTAGAGCGCGCCGAGCCGCCCGCTCGCGGCGAGTTCCGCGCTGGAGCCGGAGGCCACCACGCGCCCGCTCTCGAGCACGACGGCGCGGTGGGCGACCTCGAGCACGAGGTTGGCGTTCTGCTCGGCGACGAGGACGCTCACGCCCTCCTCGCGGTTGAGCCGGGCGACGATCTCGAAGATCTCGGCGACGATGATCGGCGCGAGCCCCATGGAGGGCTCGTCGAGGAGCAGCAGGGTCGGGTGGGTCATCAGGGCGCGCCCAATCGCCACCATCTGCTGCTCGCCGCCGGAGGTGAGGCCGGCTTTCGCCCCGCGCCGCTGCTTAAGGCGCGGGAACCACGCGTAGATCCGCTCCAGATCTTCAGCGAGTTGCCGCCGGCTCGGGCGGCGGAGGTAGCCGCCCGTCAGCAGGTTCTCTTCCACCGTGAGCTGGCCGAAGACGTGGCGGCCCTCCAGCACCTGCACGATGCCGCGGGCGACGAGGTCGGCCGGGTCGAGCCGCCCGGTCGCCTCGCCCTGCCAGCGGATGGCGCCGCGCCGCACATGGCCGCGCTGTGCGCCGAGCAGGTTCGAGATCGCCCGCAGGGTCGTGGTCTTGCCGGCGCCGTTGGGGCCGATCAGCGCGACGATCTCCCCCTTGGCGACGCTCAGCGACACGTCGCGCAAGCCCAGGATCGAGGCGCCGTAAACCGCCTCGATGGATTCGACGTCGAGGAAGGGCGCGCTCATTTCGCGCTCGCCTCCGCCGTGTCCTCGGAGCGGGGCGTGATGCCCTTCTCCCGGGCATAGGCCGCCGCGCGCTCGTAGATGACGGGCAGGAGCAGTTCACGGTCGGACTTGACCCAGCCGTTGCTGACGATGTTCCACTTCGCGCCGTCCCATTGCAGCACCTTGCCGGCACCGCCGCCCTCGTGGTCCTTGATCGAGAGGCGGAGCGGCTGGACGAGGCCGTCCGCGCCGAGTTCCTTCAGGCGCGCCTCGTCGAGCACGAGGTGTTCGAGGCCCCACTGCGTCTCCTCGCCGTTGAGGGGGCGCTTGCCGAAGCGTGCTTGAGCCGTGCGGATTGCCTCGACGGCGATGATCGTCTCGATCACACCGGAATTGTAGTAGACCGAACCGAAGCTCTTGAGATCCTTCAGGTCGCTCTTGCCCTGATCGATGATCGCCGCCTTGATCTTCTTCAGGATGCCGAACTCGGCCCCGGCGGGGAACGGGGTGATGGCGAGATAGCCCTTGCCGACGCTTCCGGCCGGTCGCACGTCCTCTTCAGAGCCCGACCAGATGCCGCCGATGATGTGATCGACGGGGAAACCCGTCTTGGCCGCCGTCTTGATCGCCACCGGGGTCATCACGCCCCAGCCGCGCAGAAACACCCAGTCCGGCTTAATCTGGCGGATGCGGGCCCATTGCGCCGACTGGTCGTTGCCGGGATGCGGCACCGCGATCTGGATGTTCTCGAAGCCGTAGGTCTTGGCCAGCAGGTCGAGCGGGACTTGCGTCTCCTTGCCGTAGGGAGAGTCGTGGTAGACGGTCGCGATCTTGAGACCCTTGAGCTTGTCCTTACCCCCGACCTGCTCGGCGATGTAGTTCACTGCCGAGGACGCCTCGCTCCAGAAACTGAACAAAGCGGTGAAGCTGTAGGGGAAGACGCGCCCGTCGATCGCCTCGGTGCGGCCGTAGCCGGTGGTGAGCAGCGGGATCTTGTCGGCGGCGGACTTTTCCGTGAGCGCCTTGGTGATCGGGTCGCCGTGCGGCAGGAACAGCGGCACCGGCGAGCCGTCACGGCCGCCCTTCAGCCGCTCGTAGCACTCGACGCCCTTCTCGACCGCCCACTCGGTCTCGCACTCCTCCCAGGTCAGCTTGACGCCGTTGATCCCGCCCTCGACCTCGTTGAGGTAGCGCAGGTAGTCGATGGTCCCGCCCCAGACCGGCGTCCCGGACGAGGCGTAGGCGCCGACCCGGTAGGTGGCGAGGGGGATGTACTGCTTGGCCGCTTGAGCACCGGATTCTTGCGCGGAGGCGGTGGGCACGAGGTTGGGCGCGGCGGTCAGGCTCGCGGCGAGGGCGACGGCGCGAAGGGCGCGGGACAGGCGGGTCATCGTTCGGTTCTCCGGGAGAGCTTCGAGGGAGGGGATCAGCGGGCGGGGCGGCGCAGCCGGCCGAGCAGCGCGGCCAGCCCGTTCGGCTCCTTGATCAGGAAGCCGATGATGAGCGCGCCGAAGAGGATGCGTTGGAGGTTCGAGACCTGCCCGCCATCGAGGCTGCCGCCGAGCACGGCGTTCGACAGATGGGTCAGCAGGATCGGGGTCAGGACGATGAAGGCCGCGCCGATGAAGCTGCCCGACAGGCTGCTCAAGCCCCCGATGATGATGATGAACATCGCCTGGAACGAGCGGTCGAGATCGAAGCTGCGGGCATCGACCGTGCCGAGATAGGCGAACGCCCAGAGCGCCCCGGCGACACCGCTCACCGCGGCGCCGACGAAGAAGGCCGAGAGCTTGGCCCGCGCCACCGGCACGCCGATGACGGCCGCCGCGGTCTCGCCGTCGCGCACCGCCCGCCAGTTGCGGCCGGTCTGGCTTCCGACGAGACGCCACGCCAGCACCGTGACGACGGTGACGCTGGTCAGCGTGAGGGCGTAGCGTCCGGCCGGGCTCGACAGGTCGTGGCCGAGGAACACGAGCCGGGGCGCCGAGATCGCGCTGGACGAGGCGTAGTTCGAGAACCAGCCGACCTGATTGAAGACCCACTCGATCAGGAACTGCGCCGCCAGCGTCGGCGCGATCAGGTAGAAGCCCTTGATGCGGAGTGACGGCAGGCCGACGACGAGCCCGACCGCTCCAGCGATGAGCCCGCCGCCGGCAAGGCTGAACGGCAGCGGCAGCTCGGGCAGGCGCAGCAGCAGGTTGTAGGTGGCGTAGGCCCCCACCGCCATGAAGGCGCCGGTGCCGAGCGAGGCTTGGCCCGCATAGCCCATGGTCAGGTTCAGGCCGAGTCCGGCGAGCGCCATGATCAGGAACGGGATCAGGATCGCGTTGTACCAGTAATCGGTAGCAGTGAGCGGGATCGCCACGAAGGCGAGGCCGAGGAGGAGAGCAAGGCCGGCGCCGCGCAGGGGCAGAGCGGGCAGCGTGAGGCGCCGGCCCGGCGCGAGGGCGGCAGCGAGGGCGGGAGGCATGGCGTCAGACTCTCTCGATGGCGCGTTCGCCGAACAATCCGGCCGGGCGCACCAGCAGGAAGGCGACGGCGAGCCCGTAGGCGAACCAGGTGGAGACGGAGCCGCCGAGCAGCGGCCCGAGATAGATTTCGGCGAGCGCATCGGCCGCGCCGACGATGAGGCCACCGACGACGGCGCCGGTGATCGAGGTGAAGCCGCCGATGATGAGCACCGGGAGCGCCTTGAGCACCACGAAGGTGAGGGAGAACTGCACGCCCTGGCGCGCGCCCCAGAGCAGGCCCGCCACCAGCGCCACGAAGCCGGCGACCGCCCAGACCGAGGCCCAGAGCACGGGCAGCCGGATGCCGATGGAAAGCGCCGCCTGCGGGTCGTCGGCCACCGCCCGCAGCGAGACGCCGATCCGGGTGCGCTCGAAGAACAGCCATAGGGCGAGCACCAGTGCGCCCGCGGTCAGGGCCGCCACGAGATCGAAGGAGCTGAGCTGGACCGGGCCGATCGCCACCGGCAGGTCGCTGATGCCGAGGTCGAGCTCGTGGACGCTGGCGCCCATCACGAGCTGTGAGCCGCCCTCGATCACGTAGGACAGGCCGAGCGTCGCCATGAACAGCGTGATCTGCGAGCGGTTCACGAGGGGCCGCAGCACCACCCGCTCGACGGCGACCGCCAGCGTCACCATGATCGCCAGCGTGATCAGGCCGGCGAGCCAGAACGGCACGTCGCGTTCGGTGAGCGTCACGAAGGTGAGCGCGGCGCAGAGCACCATCGCCCCTTGCGCGAAGTTGAACACGCCGGACGCCTTGTAGATCAGCACGAAGCCGATCGCGACGAGGGCGTACATCACGCCGGCGAGCAGGCCGCCCGCGAGCGTTTCCAGAAAGAAGCTCATGGATCGGCCCTTAATGCGGCTTGCCGAGATAGGCCGCGATCACGGCCGGGTCGTTGCGGATCGCCTCGGGTGGGCCGTCGCCGACCTTGCGGCCGTAATCGAGCACCACGACGTGGTCCGACAGGCTCATGACGACGCCGATATCGTGCTCGATCAGCACGATGGTGGTGCCGAGGCTGTCGCGCGCCGCCGCGATGAAGCGGGCGATCGTGCGCTTCTCCTCGCCGTTCATGCCGGCCATCGGTTCGTCGAGCAGCAGCAGCGTGGGCCGCGCCACCAGCGCGCGGGCGAGATCGACCCGCTTCTGGATGCCGTAGGGGAGCGTGGCGACGATGCGGTCGCGGTAGGCGGTGAGTTCGAGGAAACTCAGCGTCTCCTCCGCCGCCTCCCGGAAGCGGCGCGTCTCGGCTGCATCGCGGGGCAAGCCCAGCGCGTGCTCGATCAGGGTGGTGCGGCTGTGGCGCGCGAGCCCGGCCAGCACGTTGTCGAGGACGCTGAGGCCCGAGAACAGGGCCGCGTGCTGGAAGGTGCGCCCGATCCCGCGCCGCGCCGCAGCCCCCGGCCGGATCGAGCGCAGACGCTTCCCCTCGAAGGCGACATGGCCGGAATCGGCCCGGTAGACGCCGTTGAGGATGTTGAGCGCCGAGGACTTACCCGCCCCGTTGGGGCCGATCAGGGCGCAGATCTCGCCACGCTCGACCGAGAAGCTCAGGGCGTTGATCGCCTTGAGCCCCTTGAACGAGAGCGAGACGTCGGAGAGTTCGAGGATCGGGTCGGCCATCGCTCTCACTCCGCCGCTTCGAGGCGGTTTGCCTCGCGGGCCTTCACCGCCTCGATGTCGCGGTAGCCGTGGGCCGGGTGCGTCTCCGGCAGGAGGGGCCCGCGCCCGAACAGCTTCTCGCGTAAGGTTCCGGGGCGGTAGGCCTTCGGGTAGACGCCGCGGCGCTGGAGTTCGGGCACCAGCAGGTTGACCGCATCCTCGAAGGTCTCCGGCGTCACCGCGTAGGCGAGGTTGAAGCCGTCGACGTCGGTCTCCTCGACCCATTGCTGGAGGATGTCTGCCACCGTCGAGGGCGAGCCGACGAAGACCGGCCCGATCCCGCCGATGCCGCCCCAGCGGGCGAGCTCCGCGATCGACCAGGGCTTCTCGGCCGAGGAGAAGCTCTCGACCATCGAGACGATGGCGTTGGTCTCGACCTTCTTCACCAGATCGGTCGGCGCGTACTGGCCGAAATCGATCCCGCTCCAACCCGACATGAACACCAGCGCGCCGTCATACGACGTATAGGTTTGGTATTCCTCGAACTTCTTCTGCGCGGCCTCGTCGGTTTCGGCGACGATGATTGTGGTGAGGTTGTAGATCAGCACGTCGCGGGCCGAGCGGCCGGCAGAGACGGCTTTTGCCCGGACATCCGCGACATAGGCCTTGAGCATGGATTTGAGCGGCGCGCCGACGAACACGCACTCGGCATGGCCCGCCGCAAAAGCCTTGCCGGGCCCGGAGGCGCCGGCTTGGTAGAGCACCGGGGTGCGCTGGGGCGACGGCTCGCAGAGATGGTAGCCCGGTACGGTGAAGTGCCGGCCGCGATGGTCGATCTCGTGCACCTTCGACGGATCGGTGAAGATCCGCCGCTCGCGGTCGCGCAGGACGGCGCCAGGTTCCCAGCTGCCCTCGAACAGCTTGTAGAGCACTTCGACGTATTCGGCGGCGACCTCGTAGCGGTTGTCGTGGCGCGCGAGCCCCGACTGGCCGACGTTCTTGGCGCCGCTCTCGAGATACGAGGTGACGATGTTCCAGCCGACGCGGCCCTTGGTATGGTGATCCGCAGTCGAGAGGCGGCGGGCGAAGGTGTAGGGGTGCTCGAACGAGGTCGAGGCGGTGATGCCGATGCCGAGATGTTCTGTGGCCAGCGCGATCGGAGCGGCGAGCTGGAGCGGATCGTTGACCGGGATCTGCGCCGCCTGATGCAGGGCGTGCCAGTTCGAACCCTTGTAGACATCATAGTAGCCGACGACGTCGGCGATGAAGATCCCGTCGAAGATCCCGCGTTCGAGGGTGCGGGCGAGATCCTGCCAGTATTCGAGGTCCTTGTACTGCCACGAGCGGTCGCGCGGATGAGCCCACAGGCCCGGCGACTGGTGCCCGACGCAGTTCATGTCGAAGGCGTTGAAGCGAATTTGGCGCGTCATGAGGCTTCGTCCGTTGAGGGGGCGGCGCGGCGGGAAGGCTCGGCGGGGGCTCAGCCCGGCGCGAGGCCGAGCAACTGGCCGAGCGGCACGATCAGGGTGGCGCCGACGTAGAAGCCGTCCTTGGTGCGGTTGGGGGTGAAGGGGTTCCAGTAGGAGTTGCCGTTGACGAGGTACTGGACCACCGGCTCGAAGAAGATGCCCTTGCCGAGCGCCAGATGCGCGTTGGCCTCGAAGATCAGCTTGTCGCGGGAATAGAGTTCGCCGCTGCCGCCGGAGATGAAGTTCGCATCGGAGAGGAACTGCGCGTAGTCGGCGGAGATGCGCTGCCAGTTGACCTTGACGCCGTAGCGGTCGAGCGGCCGGCTCTGGTCGGGCGCTTGCAGCGTGAGGCCGGCAAGCGCGCTCCAGCGGATCGGCACCGTCGGGTCGGGCGCGTAGGCGAGGCTGGTATAGGCCTGGATCGAGGTCGGGTTGAGGTTGCCCGCCTCCGCCCCGCCGTCGGCGCGCCACACGACCTGCGAGCCGGTGAGGATCACGCCCGAGGTGCCGGAGCGCAGCCGCACCGGATCGCCGGGATTGAGCCCCTTCGAGGTGCCGAAGGCCGTCCTGAGGTTATCCTCGTGGTCGGCTGTATTGTAGAAGCCGGTCAGCGCCACGCGACTCGGATAGGGATCGGTGACGAAGGTAGTGGCGTGTCCGATCTCCGCGAGCGTCACGACGCCGTTGAGTGGTTCGTGGCCGAAATCCCAGCCGGAGGTGAAGTTGGCGCGGCCCGTCACCGCGAAGGCGCCGGCCTGGATGTAGTCGTCCGGAGAGGTCTTGTAGGCGACGTTGGCGCCCCAGACACCGTAGAGCGGCGAGCTGAGCCCGGCATTGATCTGCAAGATGTCCTGGAAGCAGCTCACGCTCGATTGGCAGGGTGGCAGCGCGTAGTAGCGGTTCGGATGGGTGCGCCCGATCTCGATGGCGAGGCGGTCGTCGAGCAGCCGCTGCTCGTAGGTGAGGATCGAGAGGCGGGCGAAATCGCGGTTGAAGGTCGGCTGGTAGCCGATCGTGGTATCGCCGATGTCGGCGCCCATGTTGCGGTTGTTCCAGCGCAGGCCGAAGAAGGTCTGGGTGATGTGGAACCAGCCGCCGGGTATACCCGCCAACTTGTCGAGATCCGCATCGAGGCTCAGCAGGTAATAGGCCGAGTTCGAGAGTTGTCCGGGCCGCAGGCCCGCGCTCGGGTTCGAGAAGAAGAAGTCGTAGACGTTGACGTCGAAGCTCAATCCAGCGAGCGCCAGCGAGGCGGCGTAGGGCGCCAGCGGCCCGTGCCACTTCACCTTTCCGTCCGGCGCGACGCCGATCGCCTCCGGGTTGGTGCGGGGACCGGCCTCCCCGGTGAAGCTCTCCACCGCGCTCGGCGATTGCGCCAGGGCGGGCGTCTCGATGAGCGGCAGGGCACAGGCGAGGCCGGCGCCTAGGAGCAGGAGGCGGGCCGGCGGGGACAGGACGTTCGGCATCGGACTCGTCTTCAGGCAGTCGCGCAGGGGTCATCGGACCAGCGCGGACGCAGGCACGTGAGGCGGATCGGGAGGAGAAGCGTCGGCCCGCGGAATGCGGGACCTCGGCGGGGCAGCCGGTCCGGGCAGGATGTCGATCCGCCCGCCTGACCGGCGCGTCATCGAGAGCCCGACGAAGATCTGCTTGTCTTCGTTTGATGCTCGCCGAATGTGAAGCGATATTCGACAATGAACACTAGCGCGTCAATAAAAGCGATTGCCATTTTTGAGCGCGATGCTGGGACAACATTTCCCCCTTTGCGCCGAAAAGGGGGACGGAGACGTATCGGTACCGTTGAAGGCACGTGTGGATCGTCGGTCGGCGAAGAAAAACGCTTCCACGTTGCATCGGAGTGGCGAAGGGAATGGGCTCCGGACGATGTCAGCCCCGAGAGGCCTTGCGGCCCAGGGATCGGCGCCGACGCGCCGTAGAACCAATCGAGGCCCGGACGGATGACAAGGAGGAATAATCCTCTCGCGGCGGCCGGTTTCTGGAGAACGATGATGCTAATTCGTATCAATATTTGAATATTACATTCATTGATCTTGGGAGGTCTGGTCGGTCATTTTGACGGGCGCCGCTCTGCCGCACGGCCGGCCCTCAAGGCCGGTCCTGCCCGACGTGTTCAGGTTCGATTTCAGGTTCGATGTCGCGTCCCCTCCCCCGTCTCGCCCTCGCGGCCGTCGCCTACCGCTACGGCCCGAGCCCGGTGCTCGACCGTATCGATCTCGAAATCGCGGCGGGCGAGCGCATCGGCATCCTCGGCCGCTCCGGCGTCGGAAAATCGACTCTCCTGCAGATCATGGCCGGGCTCGTCGCGCCCTCCGCCGGCACCGTGCGGCTCGACGGCACGCCCGCGCGCGGGCCGGTGCCGGGCTGCACGGTGATGTTCCAGCGCCCGGCCCTGCTGCCCTGGGCGAGCGTGCGCGACAACGTGCTGCTGCCCGCCCGCCTCTCGGGGCGCCTCGCCCGCGACCGTGCGGCCTGCGAGGCGGATGCGCGCCGCCTCCTCGACGATCTCGGCCTCGGCGAGCGCGCTGGCGCCAAGCCGCACCAGCTTTCGGGCGGTCAGCAGCAGCGGGTGGCGCTCGCCCGCGCGCTGGCGAGCGAGCCGTCGATCCTGCTCCTCGACGAGCCGTTTTCGGCGCTCGATCCCGAGATGCGCGCGTCGCTTCGGGCCGACGTGCTGCGGCTCGCCCGCGCCCGCGACCTGACGCTGATCGTCGTCACCCACGACCTCGCCGACGTCGCGGCGCTGGCAGCCCGCGCCGTGGTGCTCGACGGGCGCCCGGCCCGCATCGCCGCGGACTTTGCCCTCGGTGACGAGGCGGAGGCCGAATTGCGCCGCCGTCTCGGTTCCCTGGCCCGCGACGCGTCCGGCGTGACCAGCCGTGCCGCCTGATTTCCCTCACCGAGACCCCACGATGAGCGCCCCCGACGACCTCTCCGCCCTCTGGACCCACGAATGGGCACGCGCCGACTGGACGCGCCGCAACACCCTCGACGCGCTCGCCCGCGGCGGTCTCGCCGCCCTGCTCGGCGGCGGCGGGCTCGCCCTGTCCGGCCCCGCGGTGCACGCCGCGGAGGACGACACCGTGCGCATCGGCTACCTGCCGATCACCGACGCGACCGCGCTTCTGGTGGCCCATGCCAAGGGCTATTTCGAGGAAGCCGGCCTGAAGGTCGCCGAGCCGACCCCGGTGCGCTCGTGGTCGGCGCTGGTGGAGGGGTTTGCCGCGGGCAAGTTCAACCTCGCCCACCTCTTGAAGCCCATCCCGGTCTGGATGCGCTACAACAACAAGTTTCCGGTCAAGATCCTGGCCTGGGCCCACACCAACGGCTCGGGCATCGTCGTCGGGGGCAAGAGCGGGATCGAGGACTTCAAGGGGCTGGCAGGCAAGCGCGTCGCGGTGCCCTACTGGTACTCGATGCACAACGTCGTGCTGCAATACGCGCTGCGCGAATCCGGCGTCACGCCGGTGATCCGGGGGGATGCCGGGCCGAACGAATGCGCGCTTCAGATCCTGGCGCCGCCCGAGATGCCGGCGGCGCTCGCGGCGGGCAAGATCGACGGCTACATCGTCGCCGAGCCGTTCAACGCGCTCGGCGAGATCAAGGCCGGCGCGCGGATGCTGCGCTTCACCGGCGACATCTGGAAGAACCATCCCTGCTGCGTCGTGGTCGCGCATGAGAGCCAGATCGCCGCCAAGCCGGAATGGGCCGGCAAGGCGGTCGATGCCATCGTGCGGGCGCAGGCCTATTGCGTGAAGAACCGCGAGGAGGTCGCCCGGCTGATCTCGAAGGAGGGGCGCGGCTACCTGCCGATGCCGGCCGACGTCGTCATCAAGGCCACCACCGATTACGGCCCGGCCTACGAGGCGAGCGGCGCGATCCGCCACCGCGACTGGGCGGCGCAACGCATCGACTTCCAGCCCTGGCCCTACCCGTCGGCCACAAAGCTGATCGTCGAGGCGATGGGCAACACCGTGGTCGAGGGCGATGCCGGCTTCCTCAAAGGGCTCGACCCGGATTTCGTCGCCCGCGATCTCGTGGACGACCGCTTCGTGCGGGCCTCGCTCAAACGCTACCCTGAATGGCCGGGGGCGGCGGACGAGGCCGCGCTCACCCGCCAGGAGACCCTGAGCCTGTGAGCGGGGGCGCGATCGAGGCGGCGCTCGCCGTCGAGCGAGAGGTCGCGGCCCCGGCGCCGAGCCGGGCCGGGATCGGTGCCCGGTTCGGTGCCTCGGCCTTCGACCGGCTGGCCCCGCTCGTCGGCCTTGCGGGGCTGCTCGCCCTGTGGTTCGCGGGCGGGCTGGTTCTGGAGAGCGTGCCGGCCTACGCCGCCTTTGCCGGTTTCGCGCCGGGGCCTGCGCTGGCCTCCTTCGCCGAACTTCTGACCTCCGGCGAAGCATGGCGGGCCGCCGCGCCGAGCCTCGCCCGGATCGGCCAGGGCCTCGCGGTGGCGTTCGGGCTCGGCGCGCCGCTCGGGCTCCTCGTCGGCTCGGTGCCGCTCGCCGAGCGCATCCTGCAGCCGCCGTTCCAGCTCCTGCGGATGATCTCGCCGCTGGCTTGGATGCCGGTGGCGGTGCTCGCCTTCCCGAGCTGGGACGGGGCCATCGTCTTCCTGATCGCCGCCGCCGCGATCTGGCCGATCCTGTTTGCCACCGCGGCGGGCGTGAAGCGGGTCGATCCGGTCTGGCTCGCCATGGCGCGCAACCTCGGCGCCGGCCGGTTCGCGGCTCTGCGCGCCGTCATCGTCCCGGCGGTGCTGCAGGACATCCTGACCGGCCTGCGGCTCGCGCTGGGTGTTGCCTGGATCGTGCTGGTGCCGGCCGAGTATCTCGGGGTCACGAGCGGGCTCGGCTACGCCATCAACGACGCCCGCGACACCCTCTCCTACGACCGGCTCGCCGCCCTCGTCCTGCTGATCGGAGGGATCGGCTACGCCCTCGACACGGGTCTCGGGCGGCTGGCCGCCCGCGCCCGCTGGATTCCCGCAACCTGAGGACACGACAATGACCGCGACTGCCGCCCAGGAAATCGTCCAGACCTTCGAGAAGGTGTTCGAGCCGATCGACCGCGAAAGGCTGCACGCCCTCTCCGAGAAGGGCCGCGCCGACCCGAGCGTGGTGAAGACCGTGCGCGCCCGCACCGTCGCCGAGGGGCGCCGCTTCCGCCACCTCAACTACATCCGCAGCCTCGACGCGCACGTCGTCGACGAGCCACCGGCCCTGCTGGGCGACGACACCGCCCCGAACCCGACCGAGGCCCTGCTCGCCGCGCTCGGCACCTGCGTCGCGGTCGGCCTTCAGGCCAACGCCATCGCCCGCGGCTGGACCGTGAAGGGCATCGAGGTCGAGTCGGAGGGCGACATCAACATCACCTCGGTCTGGGGTACCGGCGACCTCTCGGAGAAGCCGGTCGGGCTCAGCGCGGTGCGGCTCAAGGTGCATCTCGACGTCGAGGGCGCGAGCCCGGCCGAACTCGACGAACTCGTCGCCCATGCCGGGCAGTGGTCGCCGGTGCTCAACACGGTGAAGAACCCCGTCGCCATCACCCTGGCGCGGGCCTGAGCCCGATGGCCGCCACCGCCCGCATCGCGGAATCCGCCCCGCTCGACGTCGCCGGGATCGTGCGCGACGCTTTGCGCCCGCGTCTCGCCGCGATCGATGCCGGGGACTATCCCGCCGACATCCTGCGGGCGCTCGGGGCGGCCGGCGCCTACGCCCACCACGCCGACGGCACGGCGGCAGGCCTGCTGGCCGCCATCGACGCGATGACGGAGGCGGGGCGGGCCTGCCTCTCGACCGCCTTCTGCATGTGGTGCCAGGACGCGCTGGTCTGGTACCTCGCCCAAGGCGACGAAGACGGCCCGCGCCGCCATCTTGCGGCGATCGCTTCGGGTGCGGCGCTCGGCGGCACCGGGTTGTCCAACCCGATGAAGGCGCTCGCAGGCATCGAGCCGCTGGCGCTCCAGGCTGAGCGCGCGGGCGACGGCTACCGGGTGCGCGGGCGCCTGCCCTGGGTCTCGAACCTCGGCCCCGGCCAGCGTTTCGCCGGCATCGCCTCGCTGCCCGACGGGCGGCGGGTGATGGGGCTGTTCGAAGCCGGCGCCGAGACTGTCTCGATCGCGGCCAATGCCCGCTTCGTCGCGCTCGAAGGCACCGGCACCTACACGGTGATGATCCGCGACGCGCATCTATCCGATGCCGATGTGATCACGCACGATGCCGCCGCCTTCGTGCCGCGCATCCGCAACGGCTTCGTGCTGCTCCAGACCGGGATGGGGCTCGGCCTCGCCCGCGGGGTCGCGGCGCTGATGCGCGCGGATGCCCGCGGCCGGACGAACGCGGCGTATCTGCCGCTCGGGCCGGACGCGATCGAGGGGCGGGCGGACGCTCTGCGCGAGCGCGTCGCCGCCGCGGCACAAGTGCATGCCGAGACCGACCGCGCGACCTTCCTCGAGACCCTGCGTCTGCGCCTCGACGTGTCGTGGCTGGCCCTGGAGGCGGCGCAGGCCGCCATGCTCCAGGCGGGTGCGCGCGGCTATCTGGAGGGTGCGGAGACATTCCGGCGCCTGCGCGAGGCGCAGTTCGTGGCGATCGTCACGCCGTCGGTGAAGCACATCACGACGGAACTCGCGCGAGGCCGCTGAAAGGTCTCCCGACGCGCCCGCTGCTGAGGGCCGCTCCTCCTGCGGATTGCGACGGCGAAGCGGATGTTGCGTGAGCGACGAAATGAAACGCTCGCCAAGTCGGCGCAGCCTATTCCGGGAGAAGGTCTGCCTCTGGCGGGCTCTCGATCTCGACGGCCTCGGGAGGGGCAACGGCAGGAGCACGCAGTCGGGATGCCGGTGCCGAGGGCATCATCGCTGCGCCCGAGGCGACCAGCCCGGCCATCATCCGCAAGTCCTGCGGCTGGCGCGGATCGTCGGCCACGCGCTCGGCATCCACTTGGAGCCGCAGGTTGCAGGCCTTCGGGGCCAGGGCACCGTCCGGCGTGCAGGCGTCGTGGCGGGCGCAGGCCGCGTCCAGGGCATCGACGGGCGCCGCCGGCCCATTGTTGCCGGGCCCGCAGTAATTGCCGTGCAGCAGCATCGGTGAGCTCTCGACCGCGGAAGCGGTCTGGCTGAGCGCGGGCATTGCCAGGGTGGTGACCAGAAGGAGGGGGAGAAGCGAACGGTTCATCGGGAGCCGTATCTCCTGTCGTGGATCGAAATCAGGCGCGGGTGCGGTCCCGGCGCCGTTCAGCCGTCATGCGCGCATGACGGCCAAGCCGAAGTTCGAGAGCGGCGCTTCCCGATTTTCAGCGAAGGCTCGCCGAGCGCCGACCGGCCGAGGAGGCGGTCCCTTCGTCGAAGGCGGCCCGGCATCCGGGGCTCAGGCTCGCCCGTTGCGCCTTCATGCAACTGACGATGCGGCCGCGATCGGGGATCGATGTCAGGCACAGCCGCATGACATCGTCGCGGCAGAGCGCAGCCTGCTCCTCCTCACCGGCCCTCACGCTGGTCGTGCCGGCGGCCGAGAAGGCGATCAGAGCCAGCATCGTGCGGGTTCCGATCTTCACCATCGAACGTCTCCTGATCTCATGTCGGCCGGGCCTTGATGCTCGGCTAAGGTCCGACGGTGAACGCCATAAGCGGACGGCTCGTTCCGTGGGCCTGCAGACCGGCTCGATGACCGTTCGGCGCCCGATCGCAACCGAGACGGCGGGCGAGATGCAGAAGGGTGACGCGATGAGGACGGGAGAGATGGGCGGCGGCTCAGGCAACACGGGCGTGCCGGGGGCGTCCCCTGCCGCGGAGGGCAGCATGAACCAGGGTTTCCGAACCACGAAGACACGCGATTGCTGAGTATCCCCGTTCTATCGAGGCCGAGAACCGCCCGCGATCATGGTGTGGCCGGACGTGATTCTCGGTTTATGCTCGAACTTACGCAGCGGTTTGCGTCTCGCAATTCAGATAATTCGACCGGAATTCGGCCAACTCGACGAGTCGGGGCAGATCGCAGAGCGTTACGCGCTTGCCCTTACGCTCGATCAGCCCTGCGTGCTTGAGTTCGCTGAGAGAGCGGTTCACGTGCACACTGGTCATGCCGGTGGTGTCGGCGAGGTCGATTTGCGTAATCGGCAGGTCGAAGCTGTTGCCGCTCGTCAGCCCCACCGCCCGCAGGCGCACGTGCAATTCGCAGAGCAGGTGCGCAAGGCGCTCCACGGCCGAGCGCCGGCCGATATTCATCAGCCACTCGCCGAGGGTTGCCTCGTCGATAAAGGCGACCTTGCGCAGGCTGCGGGCGAGAGCGGGGCGTCGACGCAATTCCCGCCCGGCCTCAGGGCCGATCCGCGCGACGCGGCAGTTGGAGAGCGTGCCGATGGTGTGATCGATCCGGCTCAGGACCGAGGTATCGAAGTCGCAGATATCCCCCGGGATGAGGTAGGCCGTGATCTGACGCGCGCCGTTCGCCCGCAGCTTGTAGCGGCAGGCGAAGCCTTCCGTGATCGCGATCATCCCCTCGGGCCGGTCGCCCTCACGGATCAGGTCCGTGCCGGCCGGTATCAGCCGTGTCCCCGCCTCGACGATCGCCAAGGCGGCCGTGTCCGCTTCCTCCAGCTTGCCGAGGCCTTGCAGCTTGCGCAGCAAGGGCCCGCTCACCGCCGTTCCATTGCCTACCAAGACCTTCATTCGGCTTGTCCCGCCCACGCGGCCCGTTCACCCGGCGTAGGGATGACGCCGCTCTGCCAGGCCGGTTTGGTTCGGCGCGGCGCGTTCGTGAATTCGGTGAAAGAGCCGGAAGACTTCGCGCGCTCGGCGTCGACGCGGAATGGCGCGCCGCCTCGGCGAAAGCGCCGGGCCCGTCGCCAGCCATCATGGTCCGCCGTTGCGAGATCGAGCGCCGCCCGAGCGGGAGTCCGGTTCATGCTCGTTCTCGAAAAGCGAAGTGCTCGGCGACCGTGAGGGTCATCGGAGTTTGAATACTAGGGGGCGGCCGATCGACATGTAAGCCGGGTGCCGCCCTCTGTGCGATTCCCGACAATGCGGTGGCCGTCGATACTCCAGCTGATAAATCCGAACAACACTTATTTGTATCAATTTGTATTTCAGAGTTGTATTCTGATGGGCTCTACATCAATAAAAGATAATAGAGGTCGTTGTTGTGCCGATCGGGCGTTTTTACCTGTCAAAGATCCGCGGCGGCCGCCCGATAGCCCGGGGTACAGCTTGCGCACCGTCTCGCTGCGGCGACGAGGGCGTCGAGCGCCGGGCTGGTGAGGGAGCGGCTGGCGGCGAGATAATAGGTCTCCCAACCGACCGAGAGGAAGTCGAGGCCGAGTCGGTCGGCCGCTGCCCGGACACCCAGTCCGGCATCCGCCGCGCCGCAGGCGATGACCGCCGCGACTGCCTGATGGGTGAATTCCTCGACCGTGTACCCGTGGATCGCGGCAGCCGGCAGGCCGGCCTGCGCCAGCATGCGGTCGAACCAGTCCCGCGTGCCCGATCCCTTCTGGCGGTTGACGTAGCGCAGTCCGGGCCCGGTCAGGTCGGCC
Source organism: Methylobacterium sp. J-043 (assembly GCF_022829505.1). Lineage (NCBI taxonomy): Bacteria > Pseudomonadati > Pseudomonadota > Alphaproteobacteria > Hyphomicrobiales > Methylobacteriaceae > Methylobacterium > Methylobacterium sp. J-043. The sequence continues at coordinate 158,882 of NZ_JAKSYB010000034.1, forward strand.
AAGGTGCGGATGCCGCGTGGGTTGCCGGGGGCCAGCAGCAGGCCCTGCTCGCGCTCGAACAGGGGATGCAGCACGAGGCCGGCGCCGGCATGGATCGCCGAGAACGGAGCACCCGCCGCTTCCGGCGTGAGGGCTCCGCAATGGAAGCCCGCCGCGTCGGCTCCGCCGTCGAGCAGGCGCTGCACCGCCGCGCTGCTGCCCGTCACGGACAGTTCGATGCCCGTCTCCGCACCCGGTTCCCCGCCCATCGCCTCGGCCAGGACCTCCACCAGCAACGGATCGTGGCTCGCAGCCAGTGTCAGTGCTCCGGCCCTGCCGCTCATGAGACGGCGCAGGTGATGCTCGACGGCACGGGTCTCGCGGCCGAGGCCAGCCTCCAATGTCGCGGCGGCGGCGGTGAAGGCTTCCGCCAAGGCAGCCCCGAACTCCGTCAGGGCGGTGCCGTGGCCGCGTGTCTTGCGCACCAGGGGACGGCCCAGCGCCGTTTCGTAGGCCTGGAGGCGCGCCCAGGCCGCGCGATAGGACAGGCCGAGGGCGTCGGCAAAGCCCTGCACCGAGCCGGTCCGTGTGATCGCGTCGAACATTACCGTCAGGTCGGACACCGCGAGTGCGCTCGCGCCGATCCGGATCGTGCCGCCCAAGCCAAGAACGACGGAGATGGCCGCTTCATCGGAAGCATGGTTCATATTGATGGCATAATAGCTGTCGTTCACAACCGGTTTTCCCTTATCGGGGCCTTGTTTCGGAACGGCGCCGCCACCGGGGCGAAACCCCCGAGGCGTTGCGTCGGCTCCGTGCTCGCTCCAAGACGCGCGACCGGCCGACTCAGATGTCCTCAGACCGCTTTGTTTCCTACCTCCGTCCCGCCCTGTTGGGACAGGGGGCGCCGGAGATCGCTCTGACATCGCAGCGCGCCGCGATCGACCGCCACCTCGCAAGGCGCGGCCGGCTGGCCGCCGAGTGCGTTGAGCGAGAGTCCGGCGATGCCGGTGCGGAGCGACCGGCTCTGGATGAGGCCCTGGCCCTGTGCCGCCGGCACGGTGCGGTGCTGCTCATGGCGGAACTCGGGGCTTCCGATCAGGATCCGGGCTTCCTGCGTGCTCTGAGCCGTGATCTGCGCCGCCTGAACCTGCACTTTGCCGTCGCCGACAGCCCGGAAGTGAGCGAGGCGACCCTCGGCATCATGGCCGCGGTGGCGGAGGCCGAGGACCGACTCGGGGTGCGCCGCACCCCCGAGACGCTGGCCCGCCGCCGAGCGTTCTACGCGCGCTTCACCGACGAGCGCCGCGCGCGGGCTCCGTTCGACAGGGCCGGCCCATCCGTCGCGGATCCGCGCCCTCTGGCGGAGAGTCTGGGGCGGGGCGAGACCCTGCCGCGGAGCCGGGAGCGGGCGCAGGAGGTGGCGCCGATCCTCAGCGAGATCCGTGCCGCGGGCGCGCTGACGCTGGAGCAGGTCGCCAACGCCCTCAACGCCCTGGGCATTCCCTCGGCGCGGGGAAGCCGCTGGTATCCGATGCAGGTGACACGGATCGAGAAGCGCCTCGCCGGCGTGGGCTGACCGCCGTCGCGTCACCCTGACGATCGCGCCAAGAGGCGATCTGTAACGGACGTATCGTGGGGCACCCTAACCGTCCTGCGAGCCCCGTTCGCATACGAGATAGATGCTCGCGCAAAGATCCGGATAGAGTTGCCCCAGGGCGTAGCAGCCGTCGAGATAGGCCGGTGAGACGATGTCGGTCTTCAGCAGGGCGTCCCACTGGAAGTTCGCCAGCGCCTTGAAGAAGACGCCGGAGCGATGGATCACCCGAAGGCCCGCGGCGGCGGCGTCCCGTTCCAGTGTGTCGAGGCTGTAGGTGCAGCGGTGGCCGTGCTGCCGCTCGGCCTCGGTGACGGCGGCGTTGTGCGGGATCAGGCCCATCTTCACCGCGATCTGCCGGGAGGGCGCGTTGGCGTTCGGGCAGGCCAGCAGCAGGCGTCCGCCCTCGGCGAGCCATTCCCGGTCGATGCGGGCGAGGGTTCCCACCGGGTCGTCGAGATGTTCGAGCACGTGGGTGAGGACGATCGTGTCGTAGCGTTCGGGCAGCGCCACTTCCTCGAAGGTCGCGTGGACGAAGCGGACACGCTCGCCGAACGCTCCCCGCGCCGCCGCGATCGCTTCCCCTGAGGCCTCGACGCAGGTGATGTCGTCGAAGAACGGCGTCAGGCGCTGGGTGAAGTCACCGCGGAAGCTGCCGAGTTCGAGCAGCCGTCCAGGCCGGAAGAACGGCTCGAACGCGCGCACCATGTATTTGTGCATCACGTCGAGGTCGAAGTCGTAGGCGTAGCGGTGACCCGCGGCGTCCTGCGTCTCACGGTCGAAGTCGCGCGCCGCGCTCATGGCCGGGCCTCCCTGTCTTGTTCCTGTGATGCGGATCCCGCGCCGGGTCTCTGCGCCCTCAGGGCGAGGGAGAGATGCAGCGTGTCCCCGTCCCGCTTGTCTTCGGCGAAGCCGAGGCTGCGATAGAGGCGCAGCGCCGCCGCCACGCGATCCACGCTCAGCGCCATCCGCGCGAAGCCGAGAGCGCGCGCATAGGTGATCGCCGCCGCGAGCAGGCGGCGCCCGAGGCCGATCCCTGTCCGCGCCGGCACGACGCTGACGTTCGTCACGAAGGCCGCAATGCGGGCCGGATCGTTGCAGTAGACCGCGACCAGACCAATCAGGGCTGGACCCTCCCACGCCTCGAACCGCTCGGCGCGGGCGACCAGCTTTGCCGCGTAGTCGGGAATTGCCAGCCGCTCGCCGAGCGGCGGCGTGAAGCTTTGCGCGCAAGCCGTCAGATGGGCCTCCACATCCGCCGGCCGGGCGCGGTTCCGCGCGATGGCGGGCCCGCTCACGGGTCGAGCCGCGCCGCGCCGAAGCCGAAGCGGCCGAAGGCGTTGCCGTTGTAGAGGAGGTAGGTCGTCCCCTCGCAGGTGAAGACGTGCGGGTAGCACTGCATGTCCGCGTCCCATTCCCCCGGCGTGCCGGCGAGGGGCAGCACCGCGTCGTCCCGCGTCCAGTCCACGAGGTCGTCGGACCAGGCATGCCCGATCCGGTAGCCGCGGCCGGGATCGGTGCGGAAGCCCACGGGCTCGCGGTAGCAGAACAGCATGTGCCGGCGGGTGCCGCTGTCGAACACACAGGGCAGCGCTTGGGCCTCCTCCGGGCCGAGCCGGTCGGCGACGATCCGGCGTCCCTCCTCCTTGGTCCAGGCGATGCCGTCGGCGGAGGTGGCGTGCCCGATCTTGTAGACCCGCTCCGGCGCCGCGCCAGCGCCCGCGTCGCTCCAGGCGGTGCCGAAGATGTACCACATGTGGAACAGACCATCGATCACCCGCACGAAGCCGTCAGCGACGAGGAACGGCTCGTTGAGCGTGGCGGAGAGGACCGGCCCCGCCCCGTGCCGCTCGAAGCTCAGCCCTTCGTCCCGACTGACGGCGAGACCGATGCCGGTCTCCACCGGTACCGAGACGCGCCGGCTCCAGCCCGTGGTGTAGCCGTAGACGACGCCGTCATGGCGCAGCACGTTCATCGGAAAGATGCCGTGCTCGTCGAAGGCGCCGAGATCGCCCGCGGCGATGACGGGCCTGTGCGCCACGCCGAGCACCGCGCTCAGATCCTTGCGCATGTCGACGAAGGCGACGTGGCTCAGATACAGCCCGTCCGGCTCGCGGCTGCGGGTCGAGAAGAAGATCCGCACCCGGTCGTCGAGGACGAGCGCCTGCGGCGATTGCGCGAAGCCGCCGCTTCCGAAGGGAAGCGGGTGCGCCCGCAGATCGAAGACGAGGCCGAGCTTGGTCCACCGCATGGCGTTCCGGCCGGTCAATCGAAGGCGCCGTCGAGCGCGGCGAGGCCGAAGCCGCCGCGGCCGACCTCGTTGCCGAGATAGGCGAGATAGGTCCGGCCATCGACGGTGAAGACGTGGGGGTAGCTGATCATCTGCGCGTCCCAGCCCTCCTCCGACACGTCGATGCCGCAGCGCGCGTCGTCGCGGGTCCAGCTCACGAGGTCGGTGCTCCAGGCGTAGCCGATGCGGTAGCCGCGCTCGCGGCTACGGAAGCCGGTGCTGTAGCGGTAGCAGAAATACATGTGGTAGCGCCCGCCGGCCTCGAATACGTCGGGGCTCGCCTGGGCTTCGTCCGCCTCGATCCGCGGCGGGATCAGGTCGCGGTTCGCTTTGGTCCAAGTGAGACCGTCCGGCGAGGTTGCCATGCGGATGCGGTAGACCGGCTCGGCCCGGCCCTCGACCCGTTTCCAGGCACTTCCGGCGATGTAGAACAGATACCACGTCCCGCCGAAGCGCCGGACCTTGGGTCCACTCATCACGAAGGGCTCGTCCGGCGAGTAGGGCAGGATCGGTCCCGGCCCCAGTCGCTCGAAGCGGCGCCCGCCGTCGCGGCTCACCGCGCAGCCGATCGCCGTATTGAAGGGAACCGAGACGCAGCGCGTCCAACCGGCATAGTAGGCACGCACCTCTTCATCCGTGCGGATCACCGATACCGGATAGACCCCGAATTCGTCGAAAGTGCCGGTTCCGCCGAGCGGCAGAATCGGTTCCTCGGCGACCGCGCGAACCTTGAACAGGTGCTGGCGGTCGAGATCGACGTAGGCGCTGTAGCTGACGTATTGTCCCTTGGCGTCGGCGTCCGGACGGCAGGAGAAGTACATCCGCACCACGTCGTCGCAGATCAGGGCGGCGGGTGCCTGCGCGAAGGATTTCAGCCAAGGGCGGCCGCCGACGCTTGCGGGATCGAAGACGCGGCCGAGCTTACGCCAGCGGGGCACAGGGCATCCTCCCCCTCGATGAGATCGTAGCCGCCGGCCAGCAGGGCTGGGAGCGCGGATCGCGGGTTGAACATCAGCACGTCGAGGATCGACAGCCACGGCACGAACGGATGCGGACCTTGCGCATAGTCGAAGGGCCGGGCCCGCAGGAAGCGCAAAGCGATCCCCCGCTGCGCGAAGGCGGCCGGATCGTAGAGGGTCGTGCCGCCGATCGGGTTGACGTAGGTCGCGGCTCCCAGCCGCTCGCAGAGATCGATCACCCGGTCTTGCCGCTTCAGGTCCGTCACGCCCTCGATCGTGGAGGCGGTGCGGATCGGCGTGGCGATGGAGAGATGCGCGCAGGTCCGCAGCAATCCGTGCCGCAGATGGTCGAACAGGTCGGCGCTCCGGTAGCCCAGAACGTCCTCGACGAGGGGCATCGTCTCGCGCCGATGCGGCGCGTGGCGGTAGGCCTGGGCGATCTGGGCGCAGAGTCGGTCCGGTTCGAACCCTGCCGCGACGCGCCGCTCGCGGATGTCGAGATGGTCCGAGTCCTTCTCCAGCGGCAGCGTGAAGGTCACCGGCGCGCCGTCGCGCAAGAAGCGGTTGCGGTTGATCCAACCCTTCTTGGTGTACTTCACGGTGTCGTAGATTACGAACTGATCGACGGCCGCGATGAGCTGGAAGTAGCCGATATAGGGGAAGAGATACGGCTGCATGATCGCTGCCGTGGCGGGCACCGTCATGGCCGGGCGATCCGCCGGACGATCCGGGCTACGACGGCCGGTTCGAGGTCCGGATAGATCGGCAGACACAAAACCCGGTCGGCGGCTGCGGCCGCGACGGGCAGATCCTCCCGCCGGGCGCTTGGTAGCGTCCGGTACATCGGAAAATCCGAGATCAGGGGATAGAAGTAGCGCCGTGGGTGGATGCCGTCGCGCTTGAGTGCGTCGTAGAGTGCGTCGCGGCCCATCGGATAATCGGGGCCGACCAGGATCGGGAAATAGGCGTAGTTGGCCGCGCCCTCCCCGGAGAAATCCAGGCAGCGAATGCCGGGAACGCCCCGCAATCCCGCATGGTAGGCGGCATCGATCGCCTGCCGGCCCGCCAGCGCCGTGCCGATATGCCGGAGCTGGACGAGGCCGAGCGCCGCGTTCAACTCGCTCATCTTTCCGTTGAGGCCGACATCGGGCACCGCCGTCTCGCCGTCGTGTCCGAAGTTCTTGAGCTTGTCGATTCGGCCCTTCATCACCGGATCGGCGCAGACGATGGCGCCGCCCTCGAAGGTGTTGAACACCTTGGTGGCGTGGAAGCTCAGGACCGACAGGTCGCCGTGGTTCAGCACGCTTCCATCGCCGTGGCGCACGCCGAAGGCGTGGGCGGCGTCGTAGATCACCTTGAGCCCGTGCCGGGCAGCGATGTCCGCAATCGCCTCGACGTCGCAGGGCCGGCCATAGCAATGGACCGGCAGGATCGCGCTGGTGCGCGGGGTGATCGCAGCTTCGATCCGGGCGGGATCGAGGTTGAGGGTTACCGGGTCAATGTCGACGAAGACGGGGGTGAGCCCGCTCCAGAGCAGAGCGTGCGAGGTCGCGACGAAGGAATAGGGCGTCGTGATCACCTCGCCCGTGAGGTCGAGCGCCCGCAGGGCCATGATCAGCGCCGTCGTCGCGTTGTTGAACAGGGCCACCTGCGGCACGCCGAGATGGCCGCTCAGGCGCGCTTCCAGCTCCTGATGGAACGGGCCGCCATTGGTCAGGATCCGCGTCTGCCAGATCTGCCGCAGCAGCGGTTCGAACTCTTCGAACGGCGGCAGGAACGGGCGGGTGACGTAGACCGGATCGGCGCCGCACTCCGCTCCTGAGGCCGCCTGCGGGGCTGCTTCTACGGCGGCGTCGAGGACTTGCGCGAATTCCTGCTCCAGCCGACGAAGGGTCGCCTGCACGGGAAGCCCACCCTGAGGGGCACGGGACGGGAGGCTGTCTGCCTCAAAAGTCGGATCAAGCGGCGCGGTTCGCATCGACCCAGCGCCCCCACATGGTGCGGAAGGCGTCACCGACCTCCCCGGCGAAGCGGGCGTGATCCATCAGCGCGCTGGCGAAGACCCGTTCGCGAAGCCCTGAGCGAATGGCGCGCAGACGATTGCGATCGCTGGCGAGGGCGACGGCGCGGGCCGTGTAATCTTCCGGCGTTGCTGCCGCGAGTTCCTCGAGCCCGACCGCTCGCAAGGCAGCAATGCCCGTGCGCGCGGCAGCGTGAGTGCCTGCCAGGGCGATCAAAGGCACGCCCATGGCGAGCGTGTCGCAGCTCGTCGTTCCCCCGTTATAGGGGAAGGAATCCAAGGCGATGTCGATCTCGTGGTAGAGCGCGTAGTAGCCGCTGGTGACGCGCGGGTGCAGGCGCACCCGGTCGAGCGGCAGTCCGGCCCGCGACAGGCGTGCCTCGACCTGCGCCCGGATCTCCGGTGTATCCACATCGGCGGCGACCATGAACAAGCGCGCATCGGGCAGCGCCCTCAGGATCTCGGCCCAGGCTTCCAGCGCCCGGTCGCCGATCTTCTCGAAGCGGTTCATCGTGCCGAAGGTGACGAAGCCGTTATCCTCGAAAGGTGCCCGCTCGCGCACCGGCGGGATGTCGCCGGGGGCCTCGTAGGTGGCCGACACGCCGGGCAGCCGCCACAGGGTCTCCGTATGCAGCGTGTCCGACAGGCCTGGCTCGTCGTGGCCGAGATCGGTCAGGCGGTAATCCATGGCGCGCAGGCCGGTGGTGGCGGGGTGGCCGATCCACGTGACCTGAACCGGCGCCGGCTTGCGGGCGAAGACGAGCAGCCGGTGGCCGGCGCTGTGACCCGACAGATCGACGAGGATGTCGATGGCGTGCGCCTCGATCAGGTTGGCGGCCGCGTCGTCGTCCAGGGCGGCGATGTTGTGCCAGTCGTCGAACAGCGGGCGCAGGCGCGCCGAGACGCCGTCCTCGGCCGCCTGGGTCATGTAGGCGCGCGTCTCGAACCCCGTACGGTCGAAGTGGCGCAGGAACGGCTCGATGAACCGCGCCACGGCGTGGGTGCAGAGGTCGGCCGAGACGAACCCGATCCGCAGGCGCCGGTCGGGATCGCGGTCGTTGGCAAAGGGGCGCCGCCGCAGGAGCGGGTCGGCGAGGCGCGTCCCGAAGCTCCGGGCGTCGGCGGCGTACTCCGTCGGTGGGATGCCCTCGGCGTAGAGCTTGGCGAAGAGCCGATTGGAATGCGCTGCGACGTTGCGCGGATCGAGCGCCAGAGCCCGGTCGAAGCTCGCGATCGCCTCGGGCAGGCGCCCGAGGCTCTTCAGGCCGCATCCAAGATTGATGTGGGCGCCGGAGAATTTCGGATTGAGCTCGATCGAGCGCTGGGCGTGGCTCACGGCCGAGGCGTGATGGCTCACGCGCTGGAATGCGCCGGCCAGATTCGAATGCGCGATGGCCAGATCCGGATCGAGCTCGATCGCCTTTTCCAGCGCCGAGATCGCGGCCGGGTGATCGCCGCGCGTGATGAGGAGGGCACCGAGGCTGCTGAAGAAGCTGGCGTTGTCGGGCTCGCGGTAGATCGCGATGCTGAACAGATCGTAGGCCTGCTCATGACGGCCGCCCCGGGCGGCGGCGGCGCCCGCGAGATGGGTCGCCTTGGCGTGGGTGTCGTCCAGGCCGATGACGAGGTCGAACAGGATCTCGGCGGTGGGCAGATCGTCCGCCTCGTAATGCGCCCGGCCCAGGTTGAAGGCCTGGTCAACGAAGTCCTTGAGGACCTTGCGGGTCTCGTCGTCGGGCAGTCCCTGGTCGCGGAAGCGCTCCATGAGCGCACGCGCCTCGCTCACCCGATTCAACGTCAGCAGCGTGCTGGCGAGGGCGAGCCAGTAGGCCGGACGCTCGGGCGCGGCCCTGAGAGCGGCGACGAAGTGCGGCACCGCCGAGGCCGGCGCTTCGATCCGGCTGGTGAACACCCCGAGTTCGAAATGCGCCGCGGCGTGGCCGGGTGCGGCTTCGAGCGCGAGCTGGAGGTTGCGGCGGGCCTTGTCGAAGCGGCCGGAAGCCCGGTGGGTCGCGGCCTTGGCGAGGTAGCGTTCGACCGGCTCCGCGGCTGACGCCTTCCCGGACGCCCTCCCGACCGTGCGCGTTGTACGATGTTCGAGCATGCCCGGCCTTCCTGCACCGGCCGGACGTTAGGAATTGTTTGGCTAACAGATCGTTAACGCTGCGATGACCGCTTTATGCGGCAGGTCAAAAACGACGAAAGCCGCCTTGCGGCGGCTTTTCGTAGGTCGGTCAGTTCTTTTGAGGAAACTGGAGCGGGCGAAGGGATTCGAACCCTCGACCCCAACCTTGGCAAGGTTGTGCTCTACCCCTGAGCTACACCCGCTCTCTTGTCCGTCCGTCCGGCGCCGTGGGCGCGTCCGTCGGTGGCGCTGGTAAACACTATCCCGGCCGGGGATGCAAGCGCCAAGGTCGGATTTTTTTGCGCGGCTCACCAAAGCTCGGCCGGAGGCTGGCCGCCGCGGATTTCCTCGAGACGGGCGCGGGTGGCGCGGGTGGTGTCGGCCGGCAGCGCATCGAGGGGGAAGAAGCCGGCCTCGGCGATCTCGCGGTCCGGTCGCTTCGGGCCCGCCACCGTGAAAGCCGGGACGACGTAGACGGCGATGTGATCGCGGCGCTGCGCGCCGGGGTTCAGGAAGAAGCCGTGCAACCGCATGCCGCCGTCGGGTGTCACCACGATCTCGGCCTCTTCGCGGAACTCGCGGATCATGGCGGCGGGGCCGCTCTCGCCCGGATCGATCCCGCCCCCCGGCAGATGCCAGCCGCCGACATAGGTATGGCGCACGAGGCAGATCCGCCCCTGCCCGTCGATGGCGACGCCGCGCACGCCCAGTGTCATGCCGCGGGTCAGGAGCGCGACCCGGAGGGACAGGCGGTGGAGCCAGGGGCGGTCGAGATTCGGGATCATGCCGGGTCTTGTAGACGGTGGCGCCCCCTCCGTCCCGGCCCGCTCACACGACCTTGAGCGCGATCGCTCCGACACCCTCGATCCGCGCGCTCATGGTCTGGCCGCGTTGCACCGCCCCGACGCCCGAGGGCGTGCCGGTGAGGATCAGGTCGCCGGGATGAAGCTCGAAATAGGTCGAGAGCAGCGCGACCTGCTCCGGCACCGACCAGATCATCTCGGAGAGGTCGCCCCGCTGGCGCTCGGCGCCATCGACGGCGAGCGTGACCGCGCCCGAGCGGGGGTGGCCGATGACGCCCGCCGGCCGCAGGGCGCCGATGGGGGCGGAGAAATCCGCCGCCTTGCCGAGCTCCCAGGGGCGCGCCTGCCGCTTGGCCTCGTCCTGAAGGTCGCGCCGGGTCATGTCGAGGCCGACCGCGTAGCCGTAGACATGCGTGCCGGCGCTCTCCACCGGGATGTCGCGCCCGCCCCGGCCGAGGGCCGCTACCAGTTCCACCTCGAAATGGTAGTTCTCGGTGCGCGGCGGATAGGGATGCTCGATCGTCGCGCCCTCGGGCACGATCTGAAGCGTGTCGGCGGGCTTGAGGAAGAAGAAGGGCGGGTCGCGTTCGTCGGCGCCCATCTCGCGGGCATGGGCTCGGTAGTTGCGGCCCACGCAATAGACCCGGCGCACGGGAAACAGGTCGGAACTGCCGTGGATCGGCAGCGCCGTGCGCGGCGGGTTCGGAATCACGGACAGCATAGCGCCTCAAGCCTCGTCTTCGGAGGGACGGAAAACACGGTTGGATCGGGCCGCGATCCGCTGCGCAAGGAAAACCCGCAAGCGCCCGGTGCGTGCCATCCCCCCGCATGCCTTTCCCGGCCTCCCCCGTCCCCGCATCTCCGCCCCTCGGTGCAAATGCCGTTCCCCCGGCCTATCTCAGCCAGACGACGCCTTCATTCGGCCCCGCCGCCCGCTCCATCGATGACCGACACAACCCTCTCCCACGATCGCCTCCTCGCCACGCTCTCAGAGCGGCTCGGGGGCCGGCACGTGCGCACCGATCCGGCCGATCTCGCACCGCATCTCGTCGAGTCGCGCGGGCTCTATCGCGGCCATGCGCTGGCCGTCGTGGCGCCGGGCACGACCGAGGAGGTCGCCTTCACCGTCCGAACCTGCGCCGCGGCGCGGGTGCCGGTGGTGGCGCAGGGCGGCAATACCGGGCTCGTCGGCGGCGGCGTGCCCTTCGGCGGGATCGTACTGTCCCTGAACCGCCTCGACCGGCTGCGCGCGGTCGATCCCCTCGGCGCCAGCATGACGGTGGAAGCCGGCATGGTCCTCGCCGACGTGCAGGCCGCCGCCGACGCGGCGGGGATGCTGTTCCCGCTCTCCTGGGCGGCGGAGGGCACGGCCCGGATCGGTGGCGGCCTCGCCACCAATGCCGGGGGACTGGCGGTGCTGGCCTACGGCAATGCCCGCGATCTCGTGCTCGGGCTCGAAGTGGTGCTTGCGGACGGACGGGTCTGGAACGGACTGAAGGCGCTGCGCAAGAACAACGCCGGCTACGACCTCAAGCACCTGTTCGTCGGCTCGGAGGGCACGCTCGGCATCATCACCGCCGCGACCCTGAAGCTGTACCCCAAACCCCTCTCGACCTGCGTCGGCTTCGTCGGCCTCCCGTCGGCGCGGGTGGCGCTTAGTCTGTTCGCACGGCTCCGGGCCGGCGCCGACCGGGGGCTGACGGCCTTCGAGTACATCCCCCGCTTCGGCCTGGAGATGGTGCTGAGACATGGGATCGACGTGCGTCCGCCGCTCGCCGGCCCTCACGCGGCCTACGCCCTGGTGGAGCTGTCCTCGCCCCGCCCCGGCTCCGACACCCGCGGCGAGATGGAGGCGCTCCTGGCCGAGGCGATGGAGGCGGGACTGGTGGAGGATGCGGTGATCGGCGGCAGCGCGGCCCAGGACGCCGCCCTGTGGCGCCTGCGCGAGTTGCTGCCCGAGGTGCAGAAGGCGGAGGGCGGCTCGATCAAGCACGACGTCTCGCTGCCGCTCTCCCGCCTCGCCGACTTCTTGGAAGAGGCGAGCGCGGCCTGCGAGGCGGCGATGCCGGGCCTGCGCCCCTGCCCGTTCGGGCATTTCGGCGACGGCAACATCCACTTCAACCTGACCCAGCCGGTCGGCATGGAGAAGGCGGCGTTCCTGAGCCAGTGGGGCCGCTTCAACGCCATCGTCCACGGCATCGTCGAGCGCATGGATGGCTCGATCGCCGCCGAGCACGGCATCGGCCTGATCAAGCGCGACGAACTCGCCCGCACTGCCGACCCCGTCGGCCTCGACCTGATGCGCCGGTTGAAGGCCGCCCTCGACCCGCACGACGGCCTCAATCCGGGCAAGGTCGTGGCCCTCTCGGACGATCCGCCGCCGGCTCTTCCGGTCTGAGGGTCGGTGTGACGGCGCGCACGCGGGAACGCACGGCGACGTCGATGGGTTGTTGTGCAACGCACAAGATGGCTGCATGATCCGGGTCACAGGGCCGGGAATCAGCCTTGCGCGCAACCGGAATGAAGCCCGGATGGTGAAATCGTTAACCCTTGCGACGCGACAATCGCCCTCTGCGGCGGCCGGCGGCGAGAGAGCCCGCCTCGGTTTAGTCGCATGACGATTTTACGCCCTCGTCCCACATACCGCAGTGCGGTGCACCTTCTCCCGAAGGCGACCCGCCGCAGCGGCGGGCGATGGGGGCGAGCCATTCGACGCGTACTCTGCGGCGCGCGCCCCGAACATTCCCGTCCGCACCGACTTAGAAGGAGACCATTGATGCCCATCTCACAGGCCCGGGTGCCGACTGCGGAAGCCAGCCGCTACCTGAAGCAGCTCTGCCGCCATTGGAGCCACAAGTTCCCGGTCGAGGAGAGCGGCGACAAGGGCCGGGTTCCGTTCGGCGAGGACCGGATCTGCACCTTCGAGGCGAGCCCCGATGCCCTGGTGATGCAGGTGGCCACGCCCGACCCAGCCGGCCTGACACGGCTGGAGAATGTGGTCTCCGACCATCTCCTGCGCTTTGCCTTCCGCGAAAATCTGGGTGACATCACGTGGTCGCGCGCGGCCTGAGCCGCGGATCGGTCTGACGGGATCGGTTCTTGGGCCGGGAAGACGGTGCGCGGCGAGACAGCCTGGAGAACCCATTCCATGAGCCAGACGCCGGGCACGGCCGCCCTCCCCTTCACCGAGCGCCTCGACCGGCTGGCGGAAGTCGCCGTGCGGGTCGGCCTCGGGTTGCAGGCGGGCCAGGAACTGGTGATGACGGCGCCGCTCGAAGCAGTGCCGCTGGCCCGCGCCATCACCGAGCAGGCCTACAAGGCCGGCGCCGCGCTGGTCACCACCTTCTACGCGGACGACGCCGCGACGCTGGCGCGCTTCGCCCACGCGCCCGACGAGGCGTTCGACCGGGCCGCCGGCTGGCTCTATGCCGGCATGGCCGACGCCTACCGCAACGGAGCGGCCCGGCTCGCCATCTCGGGCGACGACCCGTCCCTGCTGGCGGGTCAGGACCCGTCCAAGGTCGCCCGCGCCAACCGTTCGCGCTCGCAGGCCTATGTGCCGGCGCTGGAACTGATCGCCGGCTTCTCCACCAACTGGACCATTGTCTCGGCCGCAACCAAGCCCTGGGCGCGCACGGTCTTCCCCGATCTGCCCGAGGACGAGGCGGTCGCGCGCCTGTGGGACGCGGTGTTTTCCGCCTCGCGCATCGATGGACCCGACCCCGTCGCGGCCTGGGGCGCGCATAACCGCGATCTCGCCCGCCGCACCGAGCGGCTCAACGGTGCCCGCTTCTCCGCCCTGCGCTTCCGCGGCCCCGGCACCGACCTCACCGTGGGGCTCGCAGACGATCACGAATGGTGCGGCGGCGCCACGTCCGCCAAGAACGGCATCGTCTGCAACGCCAACATCCCGACAGAGGAGGTGTTCACCACGCCGCACCGGGCACGGGTGGAGGGATACGTCGCCAGCACCAAGCCGCTCTCCTACCAGGGCACCCTGATCGACGACATCCGCGTCCGCTTTTCCGAGGGGCGAATCGTCGAGGCGCAGGCGCGCACCGGCAGCGACGTGCTCGCCAAGGTGCTCGATACCGACGAGGGCGCCGCCCGCCTCGGCGAGGTGGCCCTGGTGCCCGCCTCCTCGGCGATCTCGGCCTCGGGTCTCCTGTTCTACAACACGCTCTACGACGAGAACGCCGCGAGCCACATCGCCCTGGGGCAGGCCTACTCGAAATGCTTCCGCAACGGCGGCGAGGGCCTGAGCGAGGCGGATCTCGCCGAGCGCGGCGCCAACCGCAGCCTGATCCATATCGACTGGATGATCGGCTCGGCCGGGATCGACGTGGACGGCCTTACCGCCTCGGGCGAGGCGGTGCCGGTGATGCGCCGCGGCGAGTGGGTCTGACGCGCCCGTCCTCGACGCAGCATCGGCCGCGGCCGAGACCACGTTCGTCTCGGACCCTTCCTCACCGGTCCCTGGCGTCGGTTCCCGTGGTCTTGCAACGGGTGCGACGATGGTGGACAGCGGGCCCGAGCGGACAACGCCTCCCAGTGTGACGGGGCCCGTTGGCCGGCGTGAGGACCAGGCCGGGACGGCGGGCTATGACAGCGGGTACCTTCTCCATCCTGGTCATTGACCAGTACGCGTGGCACGCCCCCATCCTCGATCCGCTCGCCGATCTGCTCTCGGCCCGCCATGACGTCGTGCGCCTCTCGATGGCGGCTTTCGAAGACGGACAGGAGGCGGCGGGCCGGGGCGCTGACCTTGTCATCGTCGCCGATGCCGGCACGGCGGTCGTCCTGCGGCGGAGCCTGCCCGACGCGACGATCCTGCATGTCGGGCACGGTCTTATCAGCAAGAACGGTCCGGCCATGGCGTATCACGCGGCCGATTACGTCTGCGTCGCGAGTGCGGCGATCGCCGAGCGCCTCACCGCGCAGGGGCATGTTCCGAGGCGGGCCTATCTTCCGACGGGACTGATCCAGAGCGATCTCCTGTTCCGGAACACGCCGCGCGCGCAGGGTGTCCGGGTCCCCGGTTGCGCGGTGAGTATCGTCTACGCCCCGACCTGGACGCCGCTGCTGTCGTCGGCCGAGATGCTCGGCGACGATCTCGTCGCGCTGATCCGCGGGGACGAGGCCGGGATCGGGATCGTCATCAAGCCCCATCCCCATATCGCCGTGAGTGCACCGGACCTGATCGAAAGGTGGCGCATTCTCGCTGAGCGGCACGCGAACGTCGTGCTGCATCCGCCCGATTCCGACCTGATCCCCGCCTTGCTCGGGGCCGACCTGATGATCTCGGACGCCTCCAGCGCGATCTTCCATTACCTCGCCCTGAATCGCCCGATCGTGCTCATCGACAATCCCGAACGGTTCGCGTCGCCGCTGAGTTACGACGCGGAGGGGATCGAGTGGCAGTGGCGCGACATCGGTCCCCGCGTCGAGCAGGTCGACACGCTGCGTGCGGCGGTGGCCCTGTCCCTCGCCGAGCCGAACCGGTACGAGGCGGCGCGCCTCGCCCGCCGGGCGGCTCTGTTCGGTGCGTTCACCGACGGCTGCGCCCGCGACCGGGTGGCGGCCGCCGTGGACGAAATCCTGAAGGAGGGAAGCCGGCCATGAGCGGAGCGGGAACGGCGGGCATGAGCGGAGCGGGAACGGCAGGCGTGTCCGTCTACGCCAAGGTCGTGGTCGATCTGCTCCATCCCGGCCATGTCCGCTTCTTCGCCGCGGCCCGTGCCCTGGGCGGGCGACTGACGGTCTGCGTCGTCCCCGACGCGCGGGTGACGGCCTACAAGGGACGCCCGCCGGTTCTCACCCTGGACGAGCGCGTCGAGATCGTGGCGGCCTGCCGCTGGGTCGATGCAGTGGTCACCGATGGTCCCCGCGTGATCGACCGCGCCTTCATGGCGCGGTTCGGCTACGACCTCTACGCGTTCGGCGCGGCCCACGAGGCCGAACTGGCCACGAAGCTTGCCGATTGCGCCGACCTGCCGGAAGCGATGCGCGCGGTCGTACCCTATACCCCCGGCATCTCCTCGACGCTCCTGCGCCAACGCCTGACCGCCGGTTAGACGCAGGGTGCGGTCACGACGCGGACGATTCTAGCGGCCCCTCGGCGGGTTTTGCCTTCGGCAGCATGTTGGGCCGCCAGCGGCGGTGCATCCACAGCCACTGGCCGGGATGCTCGCGCACCCAGCCCTCGATCACGCGCGTCATCGCCTGCATCGCGCCCTGAACCTCGATCAGCCCGTCGGGGCCTCGGGGCAGGTCGAGCGGCGGCGTCAGTTCGAGCAGGAAGCGCCCGCCGGCCTTGCGCACCACGCGCGCGCCGTGGACCGGGCAATCGTGGTGCCGTGCGAGCTTGCCGAGTAGCGGGTTGACCAGCACCGGCCGGCCGAAGAACTGCACCACGACGCCGCGGGTGAAGTGCTGGTCGATGAGTTGGCCGAGATGGCCGCCGCGCTCCACCACGCCCTGCATGGCGAAGACGGCGCCGGGGCCGGAGGCCGCCAAGCCCCCCATGGTCTTGCGGCGCACCTCCTGCACCAGCTGGGCGGCGGCCGGATTGTTCGGCGGCCGGAACACGGCGGTGGTCTCGAGCCCGAACTTTTCCGCGCAGATCGCGGGCAGCTCCCAGTTGGCGAGATGGGCTGAAAAGATAAGCCCCGGCCGGCCGTCGTCGCGGATCGCGAAGAACTGCTCCAGCCCGCGCACCTCCATGCGCTGGGTCGCGAGGTTCTCCGGGTCGTAATCGAAGATCGTGTCGAGATGGGCGTATTCGGCCCCGGTGCGCCCGAGATTGTCCCACGCCTCCCCCGCGATCGCCCGCAGCCGCCGCTCGTCCTCCTTCGGATAGGCCGCGCGGAGATTGGCCATCGCCGTGCGGTGCGAGGGCAGGAACGGGCCAATGAGGCGAACGAGCCGGCCGCCGGCCGCGCTCGCCCGGTCGGTGCCGAGCATCCGCGCGAACAGGAACACCGCCCGGATCAGCGGGATGGTCGCGAGACCTGCCAGCCGAGGCAGGTTCCGCCGCAGGATCAGCGCGAGGCGCAGCACAGCCGGTTCATTCAGAGAGCAATCGGGGGAGGTTTCCAGGCGGCATAAAGTATTTTTTCCGGCCAAGCGAGCGCGCTTGCCGCGAAACGGCGGAGGCCGCCGACCCGTCTGAGCGGATCGGCGGCCTCCGGACGGCGTGGTGCGTTGCGGTCGATCAGACGAAGTGCTGGCCGCCGTTGATCGTCAGCGTCGAGCCGTTGACGAAGCCGGCCTCTTCGCTGGCGAGATACTCGACCGCGTGGGCGATCTCGTCGGCCTCGCCGAGGCGGCCGGTCGGGATCGTCGAGATGATCTTGTTGCGGATGTCTTCCGGCACCGCCATCACCATCTCGGTGGCGATGTAGCCGGGGGCCACCACGTTCACGGTCACCCCCTTCGAGGCGCTTTCCTGCGCCAGCGCCTTGGCGAAGCCGATCACGCCGGCCTTGGCCGCCGAGTAGTTGGTTTGGCCGGCCTGGCCCTTCTGGCCGTTGATCGACGAAATGATGATGATGCGCCCGAAATTGCGCGAGCGCATGCCCTCGATCAGCGGGCGGGTGCAGGTGAACATCGAGTCGAGGTTGGTGCGGATCACCGCCTGCCACTTCTCGAAGGTCATCTTGTGGAAGGCGCCGTCGCGGGTGATGCCGGCATTGTTCACGAGGATGTCGATCGGGCCGAGTTCGGCTTCGATCGCCTTGATGCCGGCCTCGCAGCTGGCGAGATCGCCGACGTCGAACTTGAACACCGGGATGCCGGTCTCGGCCTTGAAGGCGTTGGCCGCCTCGTCGTTGCCGCCGTAATTGGCGGCGACCTTGTAGCCCTTGTCCTTCAGGCGCTTCGAGATCGCGGCGCCGATGCCGCGCGTTCCGCCCGTGACGAGGGCGACGCGTTCCTGAGCCATAGTTTCCTCCGTGATCCCGTATCGGGTTGTTGTTAAGCCGGTTCGCGAAACACCCGCTAGGCGTGCAGCGGACAGGGCAACGATCCTGTCACCGCCTTCGCAGGCGCGGGGCGCCGCGCGTCGTCCCGGACTGTTTATCCGGGCGACCGCGAGCCCGCATCGCATTTAAATTTCACAAACCCTCAAGCTGGTTTCGTCAAATTCACCTTTAGGTTTTCCGTGGGAAGGGCATCGAGCGCCCTTCCCACGGAGCCGGTCGCTCAGACCCGCTCGACACACATGGCGACACCCATGCCGCCGCCGATGCAGAGCGTGGCGAGGCCCTTCTTGGCGTCGCGGCGCTTCAGCTCGTGCAGCAGGGTGATGAGGACGCGGGCGCCCGAGGCGCCGATCGGGTGGCCGATGGCGATGGCGCCGCCGTTGACGTTCACCTTCTCGTCGTCCCAGCCCATGTCCTTGTTCACGGCCAGAGCCTGGGCGGCGAAGGCTTCGTTCGCCTCGATCAGGTCGAGGTCGGCGGGCTTCCAGCCGGCCTTCTCCAGGGCCTTGCGCGAGGCCGGGATCGGGCCCGTGCCCATCACCTTGGGATCGACGCCCGCGGTCGCCCAGGAGACGATCCGCGCGAGCGGCGTGATGCCCCGGCGCTCGGCCTCGGACGCCGACATCAGCACGAGCGCGGCAGCGCCGTCGTTGAGGCCCGAAGCGTTGGCCGCGGTCACGGTGCCGTCCTTGGCGAAGGCGGGCTTGAGCTTGGCCATCGCCTCGACGGTGGCGCCGTCACGGATGTACTCGTCGGTATCGACGATCGTGTCGCCCTTGCGGCCCTTCACGGTGACGGGGACGATCTCGTCCTTGAAGCGGCCTTCCTTGCGGGCGGCCTCGGCCTTGTTCTGCGAGCGGACCGCGAACTGGTCCTGCTGCTCGCGGGTGAGCTGGAAGGCCTGGGCGACGTTCTCGGCGGTCTGGCCCATGTGGTAGCCGTTGAAGGCGTCCCACAGGCCGTCCTTGATCATGGTGTCGACGAGCTTGAGGTCGCCCATCTTCTGGCCGCCGCGCAGGTACTGGGCGTGCGGGCTGAGCGACATCGATTCCTGGCCGCCGGCGACGATCACCTTGGCGTCGCCGTTGGCGATCTGCTGCATGCCGACCGCGACGGTGCGCAGGCCCGAGCCGCAGACCTGATTGAGACCCCAGGCGGTCGCCTTCTCGGGGATGCCGGCGGCGATGGCGGCCTGGCGGGCCGGGTTCTGCCCGGCGGCGGCGGTGAGTACCTGGCCGAAGATCACCTCGTCCACGTCGTCCGGTGAAACGCCCGCGCGCTCCAGTGCGGCCTTGATCGCTGTGGCGCCGAGTTCGTGGGCCGGCACGGCACCGAAGGCGCCGGCGAACGAGCCGACCGGCGTGCGCGCCGCTCCGACAATGACGATATCTTCACTGGCTGCCATCGTGACGTTCTCCTCATTCGGCGGCGCGATATTTGGTAGACCAGAATGTCTGGGGCGCGGCCTGCCGTTCACCGGATGAAGAGCGCACACCTCTCGAAGTCAAGCGTGCTTACGGACAACATGGGCGGAACGTCGCGCAGACGACCGCGCCCGAGTGCACCGGATTCTGCGGGGACAGGGATAAATTGCTGTTTTCGCCGCGCCGCGAAAGCCTTAAGGTTGGTTCCGACGAATGTTGAGCCCCGCCTGCGCAGGCGGGCAGCCGATCGTGGCGGAGCGTTGAGCTTTGCGCAGACACATGAGCGAAGCGGGAGGTGTCGCAACAATGGCCGAGAACGGCAGGGCGCATCAGACCGTCATCAAGAAGTACGCCAATCGCCGGCTCTATCACACCGGCACCTCCACCTACGTCACGCTCGAAGACCTCGCGACGATGGTGCAGAACGGCGAAGACTTCATCGTCTACGACGCACGCTCGGGCGACGACATCACTCGCTCGGTGCTGACGCAGATCATCTTCGAGCAGGAGAACAAGGCCGGCGACGACAACCTGCTGCCGGTGGCCTTCCTGCGGCAGCTGATCCGTTTCTACGGCGACAGCATGCGCACGATGGTGCCGAGCTTCCTCGAATTCTCCATGGCCAACTTCGCCAAGGATCAGGACGGCCTTCGCGAGAAGATGGCCCAGAGCTTCGGCCCCTCCGCCTTCCAGCAGGCGCTGCAGGAGCAGGTGCGGGCCAACATGACCTTCTTCGGCGATGCGATGAAGATGTTCACCGGCGGCTTCGGTCCCGGCGGACCGCCGCCGGGAACGATGCCCGCCGCGCCCCCCGCCCCTGCTCCGGCCGCCGCCGTCAGCGGCCCGGCCGACCTCGACGAGCTGAAGAAGCAGATGGCGGAGATGCAGGCCCGCCTCGAGTCCCTGGCGCGCAAGTAGGGCACCGTCCCGAAGGACGGTTGCCGCCTCTCTTGTCGGGCGACGCCGGCGAGAGGGCGAAGTCGCGCCCGGTGGGGCGAGACAGATCGTTAAGATCCGGTTAACGTCGGCCCCGGCTTTGCACGAGAACGCGTGCGAGGCCGGAGGCGTGACGCAAATGGACCGTTTCGAGACCGATTGTGCCGATCAGGACCATGGCGCCCGCCTGGACTCGTCCTCGCGTGCCCTCGTTGCCGAAACGCCCATCGGCACCGGTCCCCGCATCCGGGGGCGCCGCCCGATGGCGGGCTTTCTGACCCAACTGATCGTCAGCGCCGATCCCGCCTTGCGTCCCGCACGCCTGGAACGCACGAAGGCCGCAACCGCGCTCTACGCGCGGAATGCGGCCTTCGCAAAACGGGCCTGACGGCCGGTTCTTCGCATTTTGGCAGGACACTCGCTGCGCCGTTCCGGCCCAAATCAGGCGGTCGGCGCTCGGGTGGTTTCCTTACGCCTCGGCGGACTTCACCTTCAGAACCTGACGGCCGCGATACATGCCGGTCTTCAGGTCGATGTGGTGCGGACGGCGCAGTTCGCCCGAGTCCTTGTCCTCGACATAGGTCGGGGCCTTGAGGGCGTCGGCGGAGCGGCGCATGCCGCGGCGGGAGGGGGAGGTCTTTCGCTTCGGAACGGCCATGGGAGTGTACCTCAGGCAAAAAGGGCGCCCAAGGCATCCTCATGTCCGAGGATCGCCGATGGCACCGCGTTGAGTAACGGAGATTCGAGGCGGGCTGTATAACCGCAGGAACGGCGACTGGCTAGAGCATCGTCCCGAAAGGTGGCTACCGGCTTTCGGAAAAAGACGATGCAATAACAACAGACTGGAGCATCGTCCCGGATACCGGATCCGGGACGATGCTCCGGAGTGCCGGTTTCTCGATGGACAGGCTATCGCCTCAAGGCGTGACGGGGGCGGCCGAGGCCTCCCGGATCGGGGCGGGCTCGGCGAGTTTGCGCGCCGCGACGGCGATCGCCGGACGCGGGATCGCCGCGAGCACGGTCTCGGAGGGGCGGCGCGGCGGCAGCGGCACCTCGACGGCATCCACGGCGGTCATCGCCTGCGCCGCGGCGACCTGCGGGGCGGCGGCTTGCGCGGTAGCAGCTTGCGGTTGGAGGGAGGCCTGCGGCTGCGGAGCGGTCGGCTGGGCGAGGCTCGCGACCTGCAAGGGCTCGGCAGAGAGAGCGGTCGGCCGGCGCGGCGGCAGCGGCACCTCGACGGCGTCGGTCGGGCCGGGGCCCGGCGCGGCGTAGGCCAGCGCCTGCTGGGTGCCCGCGGCGGACGCATTGCCGCGCAGGGCGAACATGCCGTCGAAGCCGTTGGCTGACCGGGCATTCGCAGTGGCGGGGCTCGTGGCCGAAGCGACGGTCGTCGCGCTCTCGGCGTCGGGCGGGGTGGCGTCGATGCCGAGGCGCTTGGCGGCGTAGTAGTAGCCGCGGTTGTAGTAGCGGTAGGCCTGCTCCAGATCGCCCTTGGCGGCGCGGTAGGCGCCGGCGAGATAGGCGATGCCGTATTTCAGGTTGGTCTCGGGATTGTAGAGCCCGGCCGCGTCGCCGGTATAGCCGAGGCCGCGGGCCGTGGCGTGCTTGATCTGCATCAGGCCGAGCGCCGAGCCGCCCTTGGCGCGGGCGTTGTAGTTGCTCTCCCGCTTGACCACGCGATGGACGAACGCCTCGGGCACCTTGTTGGCCCGGGCCTGCTCGGCGATCAGCGCATCGATGTTGTCCCGTGCCGCCTCCTGGGCGAAGGCCGACGCCGGGGCGGCGGCAAGAAGGGCGGCGAGGACAAGACGCATGGGGGACCCGGTCGTTTGGGGTGCCTCGCTCCGTCTCCCGTTGGCCGGCGCTTTTCCCTCTCGAGAGGGGGCGGGTGCCGCGGGAGCCGGGCGAGGGTCACTCGTTACGGCTCAGTTTGTCTGTCCTGGGTCGGGGCCAAATGAGGCGGGAACGTGGAGTCCCGGCAATTCCCTGCGGATGCTGACACCCGCGGCGGCGACCCTGTCGCAGAAGGGGCACAGCCCTCCGCCTGGCCGTGGGCGCCGATTTCAGGTGTCCCCGAACACGAACCGGTTGATCGCGCGGGCGAAACCGTCCTCGTTGTTGCTTCGGGTCTCCGCTGAGGCCGCCTGCCGGACCGCGGGGGCGGCGTTGCCCATGGCGATCGACAACCCACTCTCCCGGAATAGGGCGATGTCGTTGGCCGCATCGCCCAGCGTGGCGATTCGTTGCCGCGGGACGCCGAGCTGCCGGCCGAGATCGGCGACGAAGCTGCCCTTGTCGATGCCGGGCGGCGTCACGTCGAGGTAGTAGGGCTGCGAGCAATGCACGGCGGCCCGCCCCTCCAGCTCCGCCGCGAGCGCCTCTTCCAGCCGCGCGAGGCCGGCATGGTCGCGGCTCACGCCGACGATCTTGGCCGCCCGGCCGAGCAGGGGCGACAGGTCCGGCACGACGCTCGGCTCCGTCTGCAAGGTGCGGCGCTCGAGGTCGGTATAGGGAGCTTGGCCGTCGCGCAGGTTCCAGGCGCCGTCCGCGAACACCCAGAGGTCGATCCCGGCCGCGTCGAGGCGCGCGGCGGCTTCGCGGGCGACCGATTCGGGGATCAGCCGCTCCGAGATCGGCCGGAGATCGGGCGTACAAACGGTGCTGCCGTTGAAGGCGCCCAGCGGCAGCCGCAGGTCGAGCGCCTCGGCGAGGTGGCGCAGGCCGGCCGGCGGGCGGCTGGAGGCCAGGGTGAAGCCGATCCCGGCGGAGCCGAGCCGCCGCACCGCCTCGATCGCAGCCGGCGTGAGCCGCTTGCCGTCGGTGACGAGCGTTCCGTCGACGTCGGAGACGACGAGGGCGATGGCCATGCTCTCTCCTATCCGCAGATGTCGCCCGCGGGGATGTCGAGGCGGGTGGCGACCGCCGCAACGATGGCGTCGGGCCCGTCCTCGATGCCGACGGTGATCGGGTCTTCCTCCGGGCCGGGCGGTTCGAGGGCGGCGAACTGGCTGTCGAGGAGCGAGGCCGGCATGAAATGGCCGTGCCGCGCCAGAATCCGGTCCTGGATGACCGCCCGGCTCCCTTCAAGGAAGACGATACGCACCCGCCTGGGATCGCCGATCAGGGTCCGGCGGTAGGCCCGCTTGAGGGCCGAGCAGGCGACCACGGCGTTCTCGCCGGCCGCGACCCGCGCGTCGATCCAGGCGCGGATGCGGCCGAGCCAGGGCTGACGTGCCGCGTCGTCGAGCGGGTGCCCTTCCTGCATCCGGGCAATGCTCTCGGGCGTGTGGAAATCGTCGCCGTCGGCGAAGGTCCAGCCGAGCCGCTCGGCCACCAGCGCGGCCACGGTGCTCTTGCCGGAGCCCGAGACGCCCATCACCACGAGGACGGTCGGGGCGGAGGATCGGGGAGCGGTCATCCAACGCCTTGAAGGAGCAATGTGGGCCAGCGCCGGACGCCCTGCCCTGTCCTGGATCGGGCGGCGCAGGCTTGGCCGGATGCAGACAGGTAGCGGAGTTCGGCGCCAGGACCATCCTTCGCCTCTTCTCCGCCCTTCTTGCGATTCGTCGAGCCTCGCCTCGATGAGGGCGGGATCAGTGTGGGCTGCGGGGAAAGGCGGCCCCATTCCGTGCTCCCCGGCCCGGTGTGGCGGCCTCGCCACGGACAGCTTGGCCGGTTTCAGCTACCCACCCCGATGAGAAAAACCGTCAGGCGGCCTGAATGCGCGCTCTAGCCATTGCCCTCCTCACCGCTACGGCGGTGTCGGGGTGCTCCATCCTGCCGGCCGCGGGGCCGACCACCTCGGCGATCGAAGGCGGCGCCGACGTCGCCACCGCCGAGGGCCTGTTCGCCCGCTACGAGATCATCGACATCACCCCCGCCCTCGTCGAGGCCCTGCGCACCCGCCCCCTCGACAGCCTCCTCGTCACCTTCGGCGACAACCGCCCCGCGCTCGAGCCGGTGATCGGCGTCGGCGACTACGTGGCGGTTCAGGTCTGGGAGGCCGGGGCCGGCGGTCTGTTCTCCGGCCCGCTCGTCTCCGACCGCTTCTCGGCGGGATCGAAGTCCGCCACGATCCCCGAGCAGGTGGTCGGGCCCGACGGCGGCATCACCGTTCCTTACGCCGGCCGGATCAAGGTCGTCGGACGCCGCACCCAGGATGTCCAGGCGCTGATCGAGACCGAACTCGCCGGCAAGGCGATTCAGCCGCAGGTGCTGGTCTCCGTCACCAAGCCGGTCTCGCAATCGGTCACCGTTACCGGCGAGGCGGCCACCGGCATGCGCGTGCCGCTCTCGGGCCGCGGCGACCGCCTGCTCGACGTCATCGCCCAGGCCGGCGGCGTGCGCACCCCGGTGGCCGAGACCTTCGTGCGCCTGTCGCGCGGCAACCGCACCGTCACCGTGCCGATGACCACGGTGGTCTCCAACCCGCGCGAGAACATCTACGTGCGGCCGAACGATACGCTGACCCTGGTGCGCGATCCGCAGACCTTCCTCTCGGTGGGGGCGCTCGGCAACACCACCGAGGTGCCGTTCTCGGCGGACGGGCTGACGCTGTCGCAGGCGCTGGCACGCGCCTCCGGTCTGCGCGAACTCCAGGCCGATCCGGCGGGCGTGTTCATCTTCCGCTACGAGCCGGCAGCGGTGGTGCGGCGGCTGCGGCCGAACTCGCCGCTGCTGTCCTCTCCGCAGGTGCCGGTGGTGTACCGGGTGAATCTGCGCGACCCACAGGGGATGTTCCTGACCCAGAGCTTCCGCATGCGGAACCGCGACCTCGTCTACGTGTCGAGTTCGCCGTTCGCCGAACTCGGCAAGGTGCTGAGCGTGTTCTCGACCGTGGCCTCGCCCATCGCGGCGGGCGCCTCGATCTACACCGTTACGCGGTGATTCAGCATCCGGTGGCGTCCGGCGCCGTGACGGGCGGAGCGGTCCTCGCGGTCGCGGGATTGGCCCGAGAGGCCCGCATCGCCGCCGGGCCGGGCGTCGAGACGATCCAGGCCGGCGGCAACCCCGAGCGGTTGCGGGCCGCACTCGACCGGCGGTCTCCCGGTGATCTGCGCGCGGTCGTCAGCTTCGGAATCGCCGGGGGGCTCGACCCAGCCCTGCGGCCGGGCGACATCGTCGTCGGCACGCATCTCGACGCGGACCAGCATTTCCCGGCCGATCCCGAGCTTGCCCGCCGCCTGTCCGAGCGCCTGACCGGCTCGCCGGACCGCGTCGTTGCAGGCGGCCTCGTGGGCTCTGCGGTCGCGGTCATGACCGTTGCCGACAAGGCGGCGCTGCATGCGCGCACCGGCGCCCTGGCGGTCGATATGGAATCGCATGTGGCCGCCGCCTACGCCGCACGCCACGCCCTCCCCTTCGCGGCGGTCCGGGTGGTCTGTGACCCCGCCGGACGCGCCCTGCCCGCCTTCGCGGCCTCGGCCCTGACGCCGGAGGGGGAGCCGGACATCCGGGCGGTGCTCGGTGCGCTTCTGCGCGGGCAAGCCCGGATCGGCGAGCTGATTCGGCTCGGCCGCGATTCCTCGGCGGCCTTCGCGGCGCTCGCCCGCTGCCGGGCACGGCTCGGACCGGGACTCGGGCTGCTGTAAGACCGCCTTGCGGGGCTCCCCTGTCGCGGCCCCTGCGTCGCGATGGCGGCAGCGCGCGCGTTATCCGCGAGGCGAGAAATCTCAAACGCGACGCCTCGAAACGAAAAGACCCGCGCGGCCGGTGCCGCGCGGGTCTTTCATTGGAAGCGAAGGAGCGCGTCGCTCAGGCGGCGGTGCGCTTGCGGGCTTCCTGCTTGGTGTCGACGCCCGAGGCTTTGATCTCGGAGAGCTTCTGGGCGACGTTGCGGGAGAACACGAACTCGGCCGGGCGTTGGTTTTCGAGGTTGATCTCGGGGGCCATGTCGCCTTCCGTCTTGATGCCGCGGATCGCGTGCACGAGGGGCTTCCACGGCTTCTTGACCGAATCGACCACCGAGGAGGCCTCGTAGCCCGAGTGGACCATGCAGTCGGCGCACTTCTCGTAGTTGCCGGTGCCGTAGGCGTCCCAGTCGGTCTCTTCCATCAGCTCCTTGAAGGTCGCCGCGTAACCCTCGCCGAGCAGGTAGCAGGGCTTCTGCCAGCCGAACACGGTGCGGGTCGGGTTGCCCCACGGGGTGCAGTGATAGGTCTGGTTGCCGGCGAGGAAGTCGAGGAACAGGCCCGACTGCTGGAAGGTCCACTTCTCGCGGCCCTTCTCCTTGCCGTGCCGGAACACGCCGCGGAACAGGTCCTTGGTCGCCTTGCGGTTGAGGAAGTGCTTCTGGTCCGGCGCACGCTCGTAGGCGTAGCCCGGCGAGACGGTGATGCCGTCGATGCCCATGCGGGTCACCGAATCGAAGAAGTCGGCGATCTTGTCCGGCGAGGAATTGTTGAAGAAGGTGCAGTTGATGGTGACGCGGAAGCCCATCTCCTTGGCCTTCGCGATCGCCGCCACCGCCTTGTCGTAGACGCCGCGCTGGCACACCGAGCCGTCGTGCATCTCCTTGTCGCCATCGAGATGGATCGACCAGGTGAAATACGGGCTCGGCTTGTAGTCCTTGATCTTCTTCTCGAGCAGCAGCGCGTTGGTGCAGACGATCGCGAACTTCTTCTGCGCGATGATGCCCTGCACGATCTGCGGCAGATCCTTGTGGAGAAGCGGCTCGCCGCCGGCGATCACGACCACCGGTGCACCGCACTCGCGCACGGATTCGAGCGCCTCGTCCACCGGAAGGCGCTTGTTCAGGATCTCGTCCGGGTAATCGATTTTCCCGCAGCCGGCGCAGGCGAGATTGCAGCGGAACAGCGGCTCCATCATCATGACGAGCGGGTAGCGCTTACGCCCCGTGATGTGCTGCTTGAGGATGTAACCGCCGATCTTCGCGACGTACCGTATGGGGATTCCCAAGACGCGGCTCCTTGGATGCGCGGGTTCCGGACTTAGCCGGGCTGCTTAGCGTGAGAAGGACAGGAGTTCCAGCGCATTAGGCTGGAACCGTTCCGAGAGGACGCGCGGGGAGCGCGATTTCGGGGGAGTGTGGCGTACCGGTCTCGCGGCCGGCCACCCGCTTCGGGGACGAAGCCGGTGGTCGCGCGATCCGAACCGGGAATGATCGTCTGATTTCCGCATTCTGCGGCAGATTTTTGACCGTCCCTCTTCACGGACAACCGCAAGGGGCGAAAGCGGGCGAAACATGTTCACGATTTCTCGTGCGGCGTCCGCTGCCCCGTCATGAAGCCGACATCGTCCGGAATGTTTGTGCGAAGCAATGTCCTCGCACAATCCGGTTGCAGTGCGCAATCGCACCGCCGCCGCCGGATCCGACCGGTTTGCCGGGGCGCGTTGCATTCCCTCGCCGGGGCAAGTAGGTAGCGCCCCAACGACACGAATGATCGGCGTGGAGTCTCTATCAAGCTCTTCGCGTGTTCCGTGTTCACCGGAAGAGGGTCGCCGGCCGTCGGCGCCCTTCCCGGTTTCCCGCTCGCGAGGGTCACGTCCCGCGGGCCAAGACGAGGATCGATTCGGCGCGTCGCCGCCTGCTGAGGACGCCGCGTCCTGTGTCGCGGGGAGAACGGGACCAAGCGTCCCGGCCGTCGTCACGCGGGGACAGGTCGGATCGTTAGGCAGACAGGGTTTTACGTGATCGAACGTCTCGTCGCGTTTTCCGTCAGGCGCCGCTGGCTGGTACTGGTGGCTGCGGCGCTCCTCACGGTCGCGGGCGCAGGCGCGGCGGCTCACCTGTTCCGCATCAATACCGATGTCGAGCGGCTGATCGAGCCGAGCGTCCCCTGGCGCCAGGACGAGATCGCCTTCGAGAAGGCGTTTCCGCAGCGCACGAACCTCGTGGCCGCGGTGATCGACGGTGAGACGCCGGAGATCGCCGAGGAGGCCGCCGCGCGCTTCGCCGAGGCGTTGAAGTCGCACCGCTCCGAGATCGAGACCGTCTACCGGCCCGACGGCGGCCCGTTCTTCGACCGCAACGGCCTGCTGCTGATGTCGCAGGAGGAGCTGGAGCAGACGACGCAGCGGCTGATCGAGCAACAGGGCCTTCTCGGGCCGCTGGCCGCCGACCCGTCTCTGCGAGGCGTGATGCGAGTGCTCTCGCTCGGCGTGAAGGGCGTCAAGAGCGGCGACGCCAAGCTCGAAGACCTCGCCCAGCCGATGGGGCAGATCGACGAGACCCTGCGCAAGGCCCTCGACGGACAGCGCGCCCGGATGTCGTGGCAGACCCTGCTCGCGGGCGGACGCAGCGAGACCACGGACAAGCGCAAGTTCGTGATGATCCAGCCGGTGCTCGACTACAACGCCCTGGAGCCGGGCCGCGAGGCGACCAAGCTGATCCGGCGCGTGGCCGCCGAGCAGAACATCGACGCGGCGCACGGCCTTCGCATCCGCCTGACCGGGCCGGTGGCGGTGGCCGACGACGAGTTCGCGACGCTCGCCGACGACGCCTTCCTGAACTACTCGCTGACGACCGCCGCCATCGTCCTGTTCCTGGCGTTGGCGCTGCGCTCCGGCCCCCTCGTCATCTCGGTCCTGATCACGACCTTCGCGGGTCTCATCGTGACGGCCGCCCTCGGCCTCATCATGGTGGGCGAGCTGAACCCGATCTCGGTGGCCTTCGCCGCCCTGTTCGTCGGGCTCGGCATCGATTTCGGCATCCAGTTCGCCGTGCGCTACCGGGCCGACCGCTACGAACTCGGCAGCGTCGATGCGGCGCTTCGCGGCGCGGCGCGGGGTGTCGGCTGGTCTCTGACGCTCGCGGCGGTCTCACTGCTGGCCGGCTTCTTCGCCTTCCTGCCGACCCAGTTCCGCGGCGTGTCCGAACTCGGCCTGATCGCCGGCGTCGGCATGATCGTGGCCTACCTGTTCTCGCTCACCCTGCTCCCGGCCCTGATCGCGGTGTTCAACCCGCGCGGTGAGAAGCGGGCGGTCGAGACGACGTGGATGGCGGGCGTCGATCACTGGATCATCGAGCACCGCAAGTGGGTGCTGATCTTCGTCGGCCTGATCACCGTCGCCGGCATCCCGCTGCTGTTGAAGCTGCCGTTCGATTCCAACCCGATGCACCTTCGCAGCCCGAAGGTGGAATCGATCGCGACCTATCTCGACCTGATCAAGGACCCGGCCACCAGCCCGAACTCGATCGACGTGCTCGCCCCGACCGTCGATGGGGTGCCTGCCCTGTCCAAACGCCTGCAAGGGCTCGAGGCGGTCGCCAAGGTGATCTCGATCGACACCTTCGTGCCCCGCGATCAGGATCAGAAGCTCGCTACGATCCAAGAGACGGCGCAGCTCCTCGCCCCCGCCCTCAACCCGGCGCGTAAGCCGCCGCCGCCGACCGATGCGGAGAACGTCAAGGCGCTCAAGGAGACGGCCGCGGCGCTGAAGACCATCGCGAACGGTGATTCGGCCGGCGCCAAGGCGGCGGACCGCCTGTCGGGCACCCTCGACACCCTCGCCGCCGCCCCGGCGGAGAAGCGCGAGGCGGCCAGCGTCGCGCTGACCACCGATCTGAAGACGCTGATGAGCCGCCTGTCCGGGCTGCTCGATCCGAAGAAGATCACCCTCGACAACCTGCCCAAGCCGCTGAAGGCCGAGTGGGTGACGAGCGACGGCCGCGCCCGCATCGAGGTCCACCCGAAGGGCGACTCGAATGACGACGAGGTGCTGCGCCGCTTCGCCAAGGAAGTGCAGACGGTCGATCCCCACGCCACGGGCGCGCCGATCGCCACGACCGAGTCGAGCTACACCATCCTCGGCGCCTTCGTGCAGGCGGGCCTGACGGCGCTTGCGCTGATCTTCATCCTGCTCTCGGTCGCACTGCGCAAACCCTGGGACGTGGCGATGACGCTCGGGCCGCTGGTGCTGGCGACCCTGTGGACGCTGATGGCGCTCAAGGTCATCGGCATGCCGCTGAACTTCGCCAACATCATCGCCCTGCCCCTGATGCTGGCGGTAGGTGTGGCCTTCCACATCTACTACGTGATCGCGTGGCGGGCCGGCGTCGTCGATATGCTGGCCTCCAGCCTGACGCGGGCGATCTTCTTCTCGGCGCTGACCACGGGCACCGCCTTCGGTTCGCTGATGCTGTCGAGCCATCCCGGCACCGCCAGCATGGGCGAGCTGCTCGCGCTGTCGCTGTTCTTCACGCTGATCGCGGCCTTCTTCGTGGTCCCGGCCTTCCTCGGGCCGCCGCCGAAGCAGCCGGATGCCGACCGCCCCGAGGGCAAGGAAGCCGGCCGCCCGCCGGGCACGGTCGCCCGCGAGCACGCGACGGCGAAGTAGCTGCCGGACCTGTCCGGTTGGCGGTTCGGCGTCAGTCGCTCGCCGACCGGGCCTGGATCGCCTCTAGGATCCAGGTCTCGCGAGTCTTGCCTGTTTTGGCGGCGGCGGCATCGATCTGCAGCGACAAAGCCGGCTTGACCGGCAGGCTCAGGATGAACGCGCTCTTGCCCTCGTTCGGGCCGGGGGGATCATAGACGAGGCTCGTCAGCGCGGAGGCAAAGCGTCGGACAGCCTCGCGCTGTCGATCGAGCGTCAGGCTTTCATCCCGGTCCACGAGCGGGCAGCACATGGCGACCGCGCGATCGACGATGACCGCGCGCGGCACGCCCTGGGCCCTGAGACGCTGTATGGCGGATGCGAGCGCCGTGCCTGCGTTCGTCTCGGGTTGCGGCGAGACGATCGCCTGGGTGAGGACGGCGTTGGCGCATCATCGCGCCTGAGCCGACCTCAGTGAGCCAGGCCGATCGCGCTCGACGGCCTTCCCTCACGCCGATCCAATCGCCCGATCGCTTAATGGGGCCGGATACCGGCGCCCTTCGCGCGGACGCCTATGGCAGAAAATCCGAGAAGCCGCCCCGGACCGCTCCGCTCCGCTCGACGGCCTCCCGCGCCTGCGGCGCGATCAGAGCGTCCCGCTCGGCCGCATATTGGTAGCCCGGGGCTTCGCTGGGGAAACCGCCCGCGGTGGCAGGGTGGGTGTAGAGTTCGGTGAGCCCGTCCGGCAGGTGGCGCAGCAGGGCGGTGACGCGCTCCGGCGTCATCGCACCGGACCAGGCAAGGCCAAGGGTCCGGGTTGGGATCAGCAGGCCCGCCTGACGGGCCCGCACGGCCAGCAGGGCCGCCCACGGCGCGGTGTCGAGAGCGGGCTTGGCCTGGAAGCCGGGCTCGGCGCGCGCCAGCAGATCGCGCGGCTCACGCGGCACCCGCAGCGCCCGCATCCCGTAATCGCGGCCGATCCGCAGCACCATCCCGGCGATGAGCGGGTGGATGTGGAAGTGCTTGTGCGCGTTGACGTGATCGAGCGGCAGGCCGGTCGCGCGGAACGCCTCGAACTGCGCCCGGATCTCGGCGGCGAGCTGCCGCCGGGCGCTTGCCTTCAGGGCGAGGTCGAGTCCGAGCCGCTCCATGTCGCGCCGCATCAGCCCCTGCGCATCCGTCAGGTCGGGCAGTTCCGCGGCTGACAGTGTCGGCCACGCCTCGACCAGAACCAGATGCAGCCCGATGCGGAGCGAGGGCGTCCGCCGCGCGCGGGCGACGGCGTCCGCGGCGCCGGGCGCCGACACCATCAGGCTCGCCGCGGTGAGGATGCCGCCGCGATGGGCCTGCTCAACGGCCTCGTTGACCTCACGGCTGAGGCCGAAATCGTCGGCGGTGACGACCAATCGCTTCAAGGGAATTCTTCTCGTCACGGGTGTCGAGAGGGCCAGCCCTCTCGCGGGTCCAGGGCGGAGCCCTTGAAGCAAGAAAGGCCGGGCGGGTGCCCGGCCTTTCTTGTTTGCTCAATGGAGCCGGCGGCGCAGCGTTACGCGGCGGCCTTGCGGTCGCGGAGGAAGTGCCAGAACTCGACGCCCTCGCGGAGCCGCCGCTTCATCATCTCGGGCGAGCGGACCATCTCGTTGACGATCGAGGCGATCTTCGGCGCGCGGAAGTAGAACTTCCGGTAGAACTCTTCGACCGCGGAGAAGATCTCCGAGTGCGACAGGTGCGGGTAGTGCAGCGGGGCGATCTGCACACCGTTCTCGTCCACCAGTTCGGCGTTCTCGACGTCGAGCCAGCCATTCTCCACCGCCTGCTTGTAGAGGAAGGTGCCCGGATAGGGCGCGGCCAGCGAGACCTGGATCGTGTGCGGGTTGATGCGCTTGGCGAACGCGATCGTCTCCTGGATCGTCTCCTTCGTCTCGCCCGGCAGGCCGACGATGAAGGTGCCGTGGATGGCGATGCCGAGCTCGTGGCAGTTCTTGGTGAACTTCTCCGCGACTTCGACGCGCATGCCCTTCTTGATGTTGTTCAGGATCTGCTGGTTGCCGGACTCGTAGCCGACGAGCAGCAGGCGCAGGCCGTTGTCACGCAGAACCTTCAAGGTCTCGTAGGGCACGTTGGCCTTGGCGTTGCAGGACCACGTCACGCCGAGCTTGCCCAGCTCG
Organism: Methylobacterium sp. J-043; assembly: GCF_022829505.1. Classification (NCBI taxonomy): domain Bacteria; kingdom Pseudomonadati; phylum Pseudomonadota; class Alphaproteobacteria; order Hyphomicrobiales; family Methylobacteriaceae; genus Methylobacterium; species Methylobacterium sp. J-043. Next base: position 191,440 of record NZ_JAKSYB010000034.1, read on the forward strand.
CGGGCGATCTCTTCGGCGCGCGGCAGGTTATCGGTGAAGGTGTCGTCGTCGAAGAAGAACTCCTTCGTCTGAGGGAATTCCTTCAGGCAATACTTGATCTCTTCGATGACGTGCGCGACCGAGCGGGTGCGGTAGGTGTGCCCGCCGACGGTCTGCGGCCAGAGGCAGAACGTGCAGCGGCTCTTGCAGCCGCGGCCGGAATAGAACGAGATGTAAGGGTGCTTGAGGTACCCGATGAAGTACTTCTCCATCTCGAGATCGCGCTTGTACACGCTCGTGACGAAGGGAAGCTGGTCCATGTCCGTCATGATCTCGCGGTCCTCGTTATGGACCACGACGCCGTTGGCATCACGATAGGACAGACCCTTGATCTCCGACATCGGCACGCCGTCGGCGACTTCCTTGACGGTGAAGTCGAACTCGTTGCGGGCGCAGAAGTCGATGCACGGCGCCTGGGCCATGGAGCCCGCGGCATCCACCGCCACCTTGGCGCCGATCAGGCCGGCGATCAGCCGCGGATTGGCCGCCTTGAGCGCCTCGACGGTCTTCACGTCGGACTTGAAGGACGGGACCGAGGTGTGGAGCACCACGAGGTCGAAGTCGTTGGCCTGGGCCACGATCTCTTCGAGCTTGATGTTGTGCGGCGGCGCGTCGATCAGCTTCGAGTTCGGTACCAGGGCCGCCGGCTGGGCCAGCCAGGTCGGGTACCAGAACGACTTGATCTCGCGCTTGGCCTGGTAGCGCGAGCCGGCGCCGCCATCGAAGCCGTCGAAGGTGGGGGCCTGCAGGAAGAGCGTGCGCATGGGGTTCAAGGCCTCAAGGCTCGAGCGTTGGAATGTATAAGGGCGAATGGTTTGAAGCTTAGACCGAAGTCGCGCGCGACTCGCGACCGAGGCCGTGCTCCGGAATCAGCGTACCGTCCGCAACCACACGGTAATCGTGACCTTTCCATGTCACCGCACCCGAGACGAAGCTCCAAGTGAAGTTGATGAAGGACAGCATGTCACGAATCGGCAACAGCCAGTAGGCGTGGGGAGCGAGCCCGAAGGCCCGCTCGATGCGCAGGCACAGCAGGATGCGGCAGGTGAGGGCCAGGGCGGCGACCGCGAGCGCGCCGGCGCCTGCGCAGGGCATCAGCGCAGCGAGCAGTGCCAGCGGGAAGGCGTGGGTCACGACCGAGCCGGCATAGCCCTTCGGATCGACGTTGCGGATGGTGCGGTTCCAGCGCAGCTCGTGCCGCCACAGGCCGGACAGCTCGGTGTCGACGCAGGCGTGGCCGATGGTGAGCGCGGGAATCGCCACGGTGCCGCCCTCGGCGCGCAGGGCTTCGCCGATGGCGTAATCGTCGGCCAGATCGTCCTTGAAGGCGCGGAAGCCGCCGATGCGGGCCAGCGATTCGGCCGTCATCGCGATGGTCGAGCCGAAGCAGGGCCGGGCGAGATCGAAGGTGGTGCCGAGGATCACGTTGGGCACGAACTGCACGTCGATGGCGAGCGCGGCGAGCTGGGCGCATAGGCCCCGGTCGCCCGGCACGCCGTGATAGAGGCAGGTCACGCCGGCCACACCCGGCTGCGACAGGGCGGCGACGACGCGCTCGAGATAATCGGGCTTCACCGACATGTCGCTATCGGCCAGCACCACGACGGGGTGGGCGATCCGCTCCGACATGTTGATCAGGTTGGAGACCTTGCGGTTCGAGCCGTGCTGGCTCGCATCGACCACGAGGTCGAGGCGCAAGCGCGGATGGGCTTCCCGCAGGCGCTGCACCACGGCAACCGCCGGGTCGGCAGCGTTCTGGACGCCGAACACGACCTGCACCGAGCCCGCATAATCCTGGCGGCAGAAGCTTTCGAGGTTCTCGAACAGGTCCGGCTCCAGGCCGCAGAGCGGCTTGAGGATCGTCACGCCGGGGCGGGGCGCATCGGCCGCGAGCGCGGGCGACGGCCGCGCAGCGAAACGGCCGACGAGCCAAGCCGCGAGCAGGGCATAGACGCAACCGGCGAGCGCCATCAGCAGAAGCACGGATGCGATCCAGGCTGGCAGCTCGTTCAGGTCCATGGCGCGGCGTTGCTCGCTGCTGTCTTGGGGCGGGGCCGCGGGCGGCGGTCTGAAGACGGTGAGGCCCGGACGCCGCCCCAAACGGGTCGCGGTCGGCTCCAGGCCTTGTCGGTGGTCTCGTTGCTGCCGAATCGATGGCGGGTTCGACCCGGCGGCGTGCTTCTCAATCCCTCGTCTCTGGCCCTATTGTCTGGGCGAGACTTTGGCGGCGAGCATCCCATCGGTGCGTTCGCGCATAAATTTCAGCAGGCTGTCGGCGCCACCCTTGAGCGGGTCGGCGAAGCTCGCCCGCATCGAGGCGACCTCGCTGACATTGCCGTTGAGCAGCACGTCCTGCACCTTGTTGCCGGCGTTGACGACGTAATCGACCTCCGAATCGTCGCCGTCCTTGTTCGAGACGCGGGTCGAGACGACACGGTTGGGCCCGCGCTCCTCGCTCTTCGGCTCGATCTGGAACTTGCCGCCCGCCGCCTGCGAGAGGCGGTTGGCGTAGAGCGTGACGAAGTACCGGCCGAAGGTCTCGGTCAGCGCGTCCTGCTGCTCGGGCTTGAACGTCTTCCACTTCGGCCCGACGGCGGTGCGCACCATGGCGGGCGTGTCGAAGGTCTCGGCCAGGGTCTCGCCGACGATCGCCAGCCGGCTCTTGAGATCGCCCGCGCCGTTCTTCAGCGCCTCTTCGAACTTGGCATAGAGGCGCTGGATCGGCACCACGGCCGGATCGTCGGCGGCTCGGACGGGGTGCGGCGTCGCCGTGAGGGCGAGCATCGCCACGGCGGCGGCAAGGAGGCTGCGGCGGTTCAGGCGCACTTCTGGAGCGCTCCAGCTTCGTTGTCGGAGGAAAGGGGGGCAGGGTTCCGGGCGGCGGAGAAGCCGTAGGCCGGGGCGAGCGGGGCAGCGCCCGAGCGGCGGCCGAGCCGCGCCCGGATCGCCCCGAGCCCCTCACGCACCGTCTCGGTGCCGTCGGTTTCGGCAGGCGCCGCGCCTTTGCGCTCCATCAGGTTCCACAGAGCGAGGCTCGGGAGGCCGACGGCGAGGTCGGCGACGCGCTTGACGAGCGAGAGGGCCAGCGCAGCCTCCGGCGGGATGCCGAACAGGGCGCCGAGGGCGATCAGGCCGCCCTCTTGGGCGCCGATGGCGCCGGGCACGACGAAGGCGGCACCGCGCACGGCCTGGGCGAGGCTCTCGATCACCAGGGCGTCGAGGAAGCTGATGGAATAGCCCATCGCGTTCAGCGCGATCCACACCTCGACGGTGCCGATGACCCAGCCGACGAGGTGGATCAGCAGCGCCGCGCCGACGCGGGCGCGGTTGCCGTAGAGGCGACGCAGGTTCTCGTAGAGCACGTCGATCGCGCCGAGCGCGCGCCACTCGCGGCCCGCAGCGAAGCGGCTGAGCGCCGCCTCGATCAGGCGGTGACCGCTGCGGCGCTGGATGACGTAGAAGGCGGCCAGCGCCGGGATGGCGACCAGCACGCCGCCCGCGACGGTGCGGACCATCGGCCCGTCGCCGGTGATCTGCATCAGCAGGAGAAGCCCGGCGATGGTGAAGACGAGCTGCGTGACCGCCTGGGTCATCAGATCGACGAACATGCTGGCGCCGGCCATGCCGCCGGGCGTGCCCGTTCGGGTGAGCAGGCGCGCGCCGATGAAGTCGCCGCCGACCTGCGCCACCGGCAGGAGCGTGTTGATGCCCTCGCGCACGAAGCGCAGCGAGATGCAGTCGCGCAGGGTGGGGCCGGCGCCGCGGGGGAACAGCACATGCCAGCCGAGGCCCGCCCAGGCGACCGCTAGGAAGCGGGCGAGCACGACGGCGAGCGTGCCCCAGCCCGCGCTCACGACCGCGGCGGTGACATCGGACACGCCGGAAGACAGGAACAGCGCGAGCGCCGTGCCCAGTCCAACGATCGATGCCAAAGTTGTGAGACGCTTCATCAGCCTCTTTCGATCATCGGCGAAGGCTTGTGTTGTCGAAATCCCACCCGAAGCGACCATCGAAGCTTAGCCGGTGGTGGGAAGCGTTCCGGCAGGTTGCAGCTTTGATCTGCCCTGTCTATCACCCGATTGACACACCGGGGAGCAAAGCGGCGCCCGCGGTGAACGCTGGCGACGATTGTCGCGCGATGCCGCTTCTAGGGAGCCTCAAATGGATCGCGAGCCGCAGATCACGGCGGATTCCGCCTTGGTCGACGACGCCTCGTCGACGGGTTTTTCGCAGGGCTACGAGGGCCGTGAGCTGGGGGGACATTCCCCCGCCACCCGCAGCCCGGTGATGGCCTGGAACGAGTGGGATCCGCTGGAGGAGGTGATCGTCGGCTCGCTCGACGGCGCCACGATCCCGACCCACCACCTGACCGTGATCTTCAACCTGCCGCGGGCGGCCCAGCCGTTCTACCGCTTCGCCTCCGGCTGGAAATACCCGAAGTTCATGAAGAAGCTCGCACAGGCCGAGCTCGACAACTTCATCTCGATCCTGGCCGGCGAGGGCGTGAAGGTGCGCCGCCCGGATACGGTCGATTTCTCGAAGAAATTCAAGGCGCCGCGCTGGACCTCGCGCGGGTTCTGCGTCGCCTGCCCGCGCGACCCGTATCTCGTGATCGGCGACGAGATCATCGAGAGCCCGATGTGCTGGCGCTCGCGCTACTTCGAGGGCGATGCCTACCGCTCGCTGTTCAAGGAATATTTTCGCAATGGCGCGCGGTGGACCTCCGCACCGCGTCCCCAGTTGACGGATGACCTCTACAACTACGACTACCGGGTGCCGAACCTGAAGGCCGGCGAACCGATGCAGTTCACGGTCAACGAATTCGAGCCGGTCTTCGACGCCGCCGACTTCGTGCGCTGCGGCCGCGACCTGTTCGTGACCCGCTCGAACGTGACGAACCTGATGGGCATCGAGTGGCTGCGCCGCCATCTCGGCCCCGGCTTCCGCATCCACGAGATCGAGAGCCGCTGCCCGCAGCCCATGCACATCGATTCGTCGTTCATGCCGCTGGCGCCCGGCAAGGTGCTGGTCAACCCCGACTACATCGACGTCGAGAAGTTGCCGGCGGTGCTCAAGAAGTGGGACGTGCTGATCGCCCCGCGCCCCGACCCGGTCGAGGGCTTCATGAGCAAGATCTCGATGTGCTCGCCCTGGACCTCGATCAACGTGCTCGCCATCGACGAGAAGAAGATCGTCGTCGACCAGAGCCAGCCGACCCTGATCAAGGCCCTGAAGGATTGGGGCTTCGACCCGATCCCGGCGCCGTTCCTGTCCTACGGCCCGTTCGGCGGCTCGTTCCACTGCGCCACGCTCGACGTGCGCCGCCGCGGCGTGCTGAAGTCGTACTTCTAGAGCATCATCCCGAAAGCTGGTTGCCGGCTTTCGGAAAAAGATGATGCAAAAACAAAAGCCTAGAGCACCATCTTGGATCCGATATCCAGGACGATGCTCTAGGAAAGCGGCCCGGCCCGGCAGCGGGCGGGGCACATCATCGATCCGGAGCCTGCCGCGAATGCCTCGTGGCAGGCTCTTTTCGTTTCGGTGATCTTCATGCTTCCGGATTGCCTGGGCTCCGCCTCGCGCTGACGGTGCGGAGCGCCCTCCCCGTCAGCGCGCGCGTCCGCGACGTCATCCGGACGCTGAGCGTTGCAGGATAAGCCTTTCGGCTGGAACGCTTTTACCTGCAGAGGCAGGTTCACTCGCCGACATATCGTCCGGGCAGTCGCGTCGCCCGCCGGTAGGTCGTCCCGGCGAGCGCCAGCGCGCCACCATATTGCAGAAAGCCGTTCTCGGCGAGCCCGTCCGGCGCGAGCGGGGTCTGAAGTGCGAGGCGGGTCAGCGCATTGAGCGCGATGATCGCGAGGCAGAAGACGGCGGAGGCGAGCGAAGCGGCGACGAAATCGGGCATGGTGGGTCTCCCGACAGGGACAGCCCAAGCTTAGCAAGGGCCGAGCCAGCCGGAGGATCCCCGATAGGCTACCCGGCGGGCGGGCGCGTCGCGACCATGGCGGGCCGCTCCTCGAACCGCGCGAACCACGCGGCGAGCCGGGGGGCGTCGTCGCGCCAGGCGATGTCGGAGAAGCGCAGGTCGAGGTAGCCGAGCGCGCAGGCGAGCGCGATGGTGCCGATATCGACCCGATCGCCCAAAGCCTCCGCCTGCTCCTCGAACCACGCCAGCGCGCTCTCGATCTTGGCGGTCTGCCCCTCGATCCAGGCGGCCGAGCGCTCGGATTCGGGGCGTGCGGTCAGTTCGTAGCGGATCAGCAGGGCCGCATCGAGCACGCCGTCGGCGGTGGATTGCTCGTTGAGCGCCCGCCAGCGCGCGTCGCCCCCGGCCGGGAACAGCCGGCCGCCGGCCTCTGCGTCGAGATACTCGCAGATCACCCGGCTGTCGGCGAGGCCCTCGCCGTTATCGAGGACCAAGGTCGGCACCTGCGCGAGCGGGTGCTGCGCCAGCACCGAGCGGTCGCGCTTGACCGGGTGGACGGCGCTCGGCAGCAGCTCCAGTCGCTCGGCGAGGCCGAGTTCGTGGGCGACCACCATCACCTTCCGCACGAAAGGCGAGCTGTGCGAGTGGAACAGCTTCATCGGCTTGCAAAAATCCTGTTGAGGTTTCGGGGCGCTCAGCGCTGCACGGCGGCGGGCGTCGCCGGCACCTTCGGCGTCTCGACGCCGAGGCGCTTGACCGGCCAGCCGTCGCCCCAGCGGCGCATGTCGCTGAAGGCGGGATCGTTCTTGAGGCTCTGGGCGTCCTTGCCGGCGAAGGCAGCCGTCGCCGCCATGTCGAAGGTGCGCCAGTAGGCGAGGAAATCGAGGCTGTCGGCGCGGGCGTTGTTGATCTGCGAGACCAGCGTGGTCTGCTCGCCCGAGAGCGACATGTCGGCCGACCAGCGGAAGGGCGGCGGCTTCTCACCGGGCGGGTCGGGCGGCAGCTTGATCGCGCCGCCGTCATAGGCCGCGTCGAGCCCGGCGGGCGAGGCGAGCGTCGCGGTGAGCGCTGGAAAGCCGTGGTCGTCCGAGAGCGCCCGCACGAGCAGCTTGCGCTCCGGCGGCACGGAATGGGCGTCGCGCAGGATGCGCCGGGCGGCGGCGTCGGCGGCCCGCGCGTCGCGGTCGCCGATCACCGTCACCAGCAGGGTCTTGGGCGACATGCCGTCGAGATCGCCGAGCGGGATGCCGCGGGACTTGGCGTCCCGGGCGATGCCACCGGGCATCACGACATAGACGAGCTTCGGCGCCGGCAGGCCGTCCTGTGCGGCTTCCGCCGCGAGGTGGGCCGCGAGCGGCGCGCCGGCCAAGTGGCCGATCAGGGCGAGGCGGCCCGTATCCGGCTTCGCGTCGGCGTCGCCTGCGAGATCCGCCAGCGCGGATTTCAGCAGGCGCGCGGCGATGGCCGGCGCGTCGGAGGGCCGGGTGCGGTTCACCTCCTGGAAGCGGGGGAACAGCACGAGCCAGCCGTGGCGGGCGAGATGGTCGATCCAGGCGCCGTAGGCCTGCGGGTTCGGTGCGCCCCAGGCGTGGAGGAACACCGCCACCGGCCGCCCGCCTTCGGGCGCCGGGCCCGCCTTGTAGAACGCGTAGGTTGCAGCACTCGCCTTGCCGACCGCGCGCTTGGTGATGGTCGCGGCCCTGTCGCCGACGCCGCCGGGTCCCTCCGTCGGCTGGGCCGGGGGCGCGGCGGCGAAGACCGGCCCGGCCACGGACAGGGCGGCCAGCATGCCCAGGCTGGGCCAACGCAGGGCGGCAAGTCCGGATTTCGGGCGCATCAGTCTCTCGGGCGATCGGCGAAACGCTGTGCCGATCCCCTCCGCTCACGTGCGCTCACATGAATGTCAGGGCTCGACCGCGCCTGAATAGCAGATTCCGGCGCGGAGGCGACGCCGCAGGGGCAACGGTGCGCGCTATTCGGGCTCCTTCACCCGGCGGCACTCGGTCTTAAGGTAGCTCGTCTTGCCGACTTCGTCGCGCAGATCGGTGCGGGCGATGATCTCCTGCCAGCCGTTGGTGCAGCCGAGTTCGTTCGCGACGCGAACCTTGCGCACCTCGCTCGCCCGCTCGTCGTTGCACTCCTGCTGCGGGATTCCGTTGGCGCAGACGAGCACGACGGCGATGAAGGCGTTCATGGCGAATCTCCCGTTTTTTTGTTGGCTTGTCCCGCCTGTGGCGAGTCGGAGCCTTACGCACGAGGCCGGCGTCGGGTTTCGCCCGTGTGAACGCTATCCCACCTCGACGATGAGATCGTTGCGAAACGTCTTTCCCTCCACCGGGTTGGCAACCCAGCGGGTGCGCCCGATCCGCAGGTCGTGCCCGGCATGGAAGTGGCCGGAGATCCAGAGATCGGGACGGTCCGCGTCGGGCAGGTCGTCGAGAACGGTGGTGGCGTAGAAGGCCGGCACCCACCACGGCACGCCGGGGCTGTCGCGGAACGCGTCGGCGGCGAGCGGGCTCGGCGGGTGGTGCGTGACGGCGACTGTCGGGCCCTGGTGGGGCTGGGACAGCATTTCGAGGAAGGCCGTCCGCTCTCTGAGGTGCGCCTCCATCGCGTCGGTCGGTGACCAGGGTTCGCGGTCGGCCCGGCGGATCGAGCCGCGGTATTCCCGTGATCCGGTGACGGGGTCGGTCATCCGCGCCGCCGCATAGGCGACCGGGTCGTCGGGCCGGTCGGGCGTGTCGTCGGTGAGCCAGCGCCCGGCGAGCGACCAGTCGCTCCAGAGCGTCGTGCCGACGAAGCGCACGCCGCCGATCACCGCCGCCTGCCCGCCTTGCAGCAGGTGGATGCGGCTCCCCAGCCCATTCAGCCGGGCGACCTCACGTTCGAGGGCGGCGAGGAGTTCGGGCGCGGTGCGTGGGTCACCGGTCGGGGCGTAGTGCTCGTGGTTGCCCGGCACCAGTACCACCGGCCGCTCGCCCGCCAGCGCCAGCACCGTGGCGAGCCCGGCCTCGGGCTGGCCCTCGTGCAGGTCGCCGGCGCAGACGAGCACGTCGAAGGCGGCCTCGGGCGGCGGGATCATCTCCGGGCGGCGACGTTCGAGATGCAGATCGGAGAGGGGAAAGAGGCGCAGCACGGCGTCCGTCGGTTCGAGAGATAGAGGAATACCAATCGCCAATGATGCCGATCATTGCCGATTGCCCCCGCGACTGCGGGGCGGCGAGCGTCCGCCGGATGCATGGCAACCGACCATGGGTCGGCTGCCGTTCCGCTTGGTAGAAGGCGTCAGGCGCGGGCCTGTGCCGCCTCCTCGGCTGCGGCACGCCATTCGCGGCGGGCGGCCTTGAGCACGTCGAAGGCGGAATCGGCGTTGAGGACGGCGATGCCGCCTGCCGCAACGAGGTCGGGCCAGGGAGAGCGGGTCAGCGCGGTCGCAAGCCCCGCAACGATGATCGCGACATTGGCGGCGACATCGTTGCGGGCCGAGAGGTAGGCCGCGCGGGTGAGGCTGCCATGGCCGTCGCGGTGGCGGGCGAGCATCAGCGCGCAGGCGAGGTTGACGAGAAGCGCGCCGAGGCCGGTCAGCGTCAGCGGCACGGGGGCCGGCGCGGTGAATTCCGAGAATTTTTCGTAGGCCGCCCAGGCCGTGGCGAGGCCCGGCACCAGCAGGATGCCGGCGAGCCCCGCACCGAGCCGCGCCCGGTTGCGCACGCTCCAGCCGATTCCTGCAAAGATCAGCAGGTTGATCGCGGCATCCTCCAGGAAGTCGAGGCTGTCGGCGATCAGCGCCACCGAGCCGATCGCGAGCGCCACCGCGATCTCGATGCCGAAATAGCCGAGGTTCAGCGCCGCCACGCGGGCGACGACCGGGCGCAGACTCGGCGAGGGCGGGAGACGAGGCACCGGCGGGTTCCCGGGGGTGGAGCGAAGCGGGCCGGTGATGGACCGAGGCACCCTGCCCTGTCGAGGCCCTTCCCGGCCGTAGGGCCTCTCGGCCTATTGTCCGGCTGGATTTGCACGCGCGGCTGTGCAAGGCGAGAGATCTGCCGAAGGACAGCCAAGCCGCCTATCGAGCGGCGATCCGGACCGGGGAGGCGTTGGACATGTTGCCCGAACTGCGCGTGCTCTATTTCGAGGATCTCGAAGTCGGACTGACGGAGATCCTGAAGAAAGAGATCTCCTCCTCCGACGTGGTGGGCTTTGCCGAGATCACCGGCGACCGCAACCCGATCCACCTCTCCGAGCACTTCGCCGCGCGCACGCCGTTCGGCACCCGCATCGCCCACGGCCTCTACACCGCGGGCCTGATCTCGGCGGTGCTCGGCACCCGCCTGCCGGGGCCGGGCGCGGTCTACATCTCGCAGACCCTGAACTTCCGCGCGCCGGTGCGCATCGGCGACATCGTCGAGGTGAAGGTCGAGGTCGCCGAGCTGATCCCCGAGCGCCGCCGCGCCCGGCTCGCCTGCACCTGCTCCGTCGGCGACGAGGTGGTGCTCGACGGCGAGGCCCTGGTGAAGGTGCCGAAGAAGGAAGAGGCCGACCCGCTCGCCATGCGCATGGGCGGCGGCCGCGTTTAAAAACGCTTGCCCGAACCGATCACCATCGACGATCCCGACGACCCGCGGCTCTCCGCCTACCGAGACGTGCGCGAGCGCGACCTCGTGGGCCGGCAGGGCCGCTTCATCGTCGAGGGCGAGGTGACCCTGCGGCTGCTGTTCTCAGGGGATGCCCGCTTCGCCGCGGAATCGGTGCTGCTGGCGCCCGAGCGCTGGCCGGGCTTTTCGGCTCTGCTGAATGGGGATGGGCCGCTGGTCTATCTCGCCGGCAAGGACGTGATGAGCGCGGTCGCGGGCTTTCCGATCCATCGCGGCGTGCTGGCGGTGGGGCTGCGCGGCCAGGAGCCTCCGCCCGAGTCCCTGATCCCGCCCGCCCCTGCGCCGGCTCTCGTCGTCGGGCTCGTCGGGTTGACCAACCACGACAATGTCGGCGGTCTGTTTCGCAACGCCGCCGCCTTCGGCGCCGACGCGGTCTGGCTCGACGCCGAGACCTGCGATCCGCTCTACCGCAAGGCGATCCGCGTCTCGGCTGGCGCGGCGCTGACCGTGCCCTTCGCCCGCGCGCGGAGCGGGGCGGCGCTGCTCGACCTTGCCGAACACCATGGCCTGACGCCGCTGGCGCTGACCCCCGGTGGCCGCGAGACCCTCGACGCCCTCGAGCCGCCGTCCCGCACGCTGCTGCTGCTCGGCACCGAGGGGCCCGGACTGCCTGAATCGCTGATGGCCCGCGCCCGCCGCGTGCGTATCGCCATGGCGCCGGGCTTCGACTCGCTCAATGTCGCGACGGCGGGGGCGATCGCGCTGCATCATCTGGCCGGACGGCGGCTCGCGGGCTGAAGCCGGATCCTCGGGGCACGGCTGCGGCCTCCCGCCTGTGGACGGCTCGGGCCCTCGCGGACCCTGGCCGGCCCGCGCATGTTAGAAGCAGCGGGCGCCAGCGGGGTACGGGATGGGCTACGAGATCGATCTGGGGCGGGCCGGCGATAGGCCCGGGACGATGGACCTCACCGAACTGCTGGCGACGCGTCTCCTCGTCCAGGGCAATTCCGGTTCGGGCAAGTCGCACCTGTTGCGCCGCCTGCTCGAACAGAGCGCGGGCCTCGTGCAGCAGGCGATCATCGACCCCGAGGGCGATTTCGTCACGCTGGCCGAACGCTACGGCCACGTCGTGGTCGAGGCAGACGGCAACGAGGCTGAATTGCTGCGCATCGCCGCCCGCGTGCGCGAGCACCGGGTCTCCGTCGTGCTGTCCCTCGAAGGGCTCGACGCCGAGGACCAGATGCGCGCTGCCGCCGCCTTCCTCGGCGGGCTGTTCGATGCCGACCGCTCGCTCTGGTACCCGATGCTCGTGGTGGTGGACGAGGCGCAGCTCTTCGCCCCGGCCGCCGCGGGCGAGGTCTCCGACGAGGCCCGCCGCCTGTCGCTCGGCGCCATGACCAACCTGATGTGCCGCGGGCGAAAGCGGGGCTTGGCCGGCATCATCGCCACGCAGCGTCTGGCCAAGCTCGCCAAGAACGTCGCGGCGGAAGCCTCGAACTTCCTGATGGGTCGCACCTTCCTCGACATCGACATGGCGCGCGCCGCCGACCTGCTCGGCATCGACCGCCGCGGGGCCGAGATGTTCCGCGACCTCGCCCGCGGGCATTTCGTCGGCCTGGGTCCCGCACTCTCGAAGCGCCCGCTGCCCATCGCCATCGGCCCGACGGTGACCGAGAGCCGCAACGCCGCCCCCGACTTGCTCCCCCTGCCCACCATGGGCGAGGAGGCACGCGCCTTGATCATGACGGCGTCGGCCGAGGAGGAGGCCCGGCCGCTGCTCAGCCCCCGGCCCAAGCCCGTGCGCGCGCCCGGCCCCGACGTGCTGGTCCAGCTCGCCAATTACCGCCCGCCGGTGCGCGAGGATCTGCCGGAGGAGGAGCCGATGGACCCGGCCGAGCGCGAGGTGGCGATGGCCGAAATCCTCGCCTCGGTGCTCGCGGATTCGGATGCGGCCGCCTGCACGCCCGCCACCCTCTACCAGGACTTCACCGTCCGCTGCCGCATCCGCCGGATCGGCGGCGAGGCGATGGGGCTGCCCGAGTTCAAGCGGCGGCTCGCCGTGGCGCGGGCCGGCGTCCAGGGGGCCACCGCGGAAGGACCCGGCTGGGAGCGGGCGCAGGGGATCGCCGCCGGCCTGCCGGAGGATTTGGCCGGGCTGTTCCTGCTCATCGCCCGCACGGCGCTCGAAGGCTCCCCCTGCCCGTCCGACGCGGCGCTCGCGGAGGCCTACGGCACCTCCTCGGCGGGCCGCGCCCGGCGCATGCTCGGCTATCTCGAGGAGCGCGGCGCCATCGTCATGCGCCGGGATCTGCGCGGCGCGCCGATCATCGCCGTGCCCGATCTCGATGCCGAGACCGGCCCGCAGATCGGCGCGGCCGCCGTGCTCCCGCTTCGTCGGCGACGGCCCTGAACGCGGACGGTTTCGGCCGATCGATGGCCGGAACCTGTTGAGACCGGCGGCACGCGACAATCCGTGCCTCTTGCCCCTGGCCCGCTTCCGGCCAAGATTGCGCCGACGATGTCAGGTTGGGAGTCTTGGGGCGTTGCTGCAGTCGCGGGAAGGTTTGCGTACCCTGTCGGGCCGCCGCACCATCGTCGTCGGGGCCGGCCCCGGCGGGCTGGCCACTGCGCTGCTCCTGGCCAAGGCCGGACTGCACGTCACGCTGATTGAGAAGGATGCCCAAGTCGGCGGACGCACCAAGACGGTCGAGGCGCCGGGCGGCTACCGCTTCGACATCGGCCCGACCTTCTTCCTCTATCCGCAGATCCTCGCCGACATCTTCGAATCCTGCGGCGAGCGCCTGGAGGACCATGTCCGGCTGGAGCGGCTCGACCCGCAATACAACCTCGTCTTCGAGGGTGAGGGCAGCGTCTCGGGTCAGATCCGTGCCACCGGCGACGTGCCGCGGCTGAAGGCCGAGATCGCCCGCCTCGCACCCGCCGATGCCGAGAACGTCGAGAAATTCTTCGAAGAGAACCGGACCAAGCTGAACTACTTCAAACCGGTGCTGGAGCAGCCCTTCGACAATTTTCTATCGATGGCGAGCCCGGCCATGCTGGCGGCCCTGCCCCATCTTCATCCCGGCCGCAGCGTGGACCGGGATCTCAAGCGCTACTTCGCCGACCCGCGGGTGCGCCTCGCCTTCTCGTTCCAGACCAAATATCTCGGGATGAGCCCTTTCCGCTGCCCTAGCCTGTTCACGATCCTCTCGTTCCTTGAATACGAGCACGGGGTCTACCACCCGGTCGGCGGCTGCGGCGCGGTCTCGGAGGCGATGGCGGGGCTGGCCCGCCGCATGGGCGTCGACATCCGCCTCGGGCAATCGGTCGAGCGGATCCTGTTCGAGGGCAAGCGCGCCTGCGGCGTGGTCGTCGGCGGCGAGACGCTGAAGGCCGACGCGGTCGTCGTGAACGGCGACTTCGCCAAGGTGATGCCTGATCTCGTGCCGGAGAAGCGCCGCCCGCGCTGGCGCGATGCCAAGATCGCCAAGGCCCGGCTCTCCTGCTCGACGTTCATGCTCTACTTGGGGCTGGAGGGCAAAATGCCCGAGAGTCTCGGCCACCACACCATCCTGCTGTCCAAGGAATACGAGCGCAACATCAAGGAGATCACCGGCGGCACGCTGCCGATGGAGCCTTCGATCTACGTGCAGCACGCCGGCTTCACCGATGGCGGCATGGCGCCCCCCGGCCACACCGCCCTCTACGTGCTGGTGCCGGTGCCGAACCTGAAGGCGGGCATCGATTGGGAGGCGGTCGGCCCGAGCTATCGCAAGCTGATTCTGGAGCGCCTGAAGCTTCTCGGCCTTCCCGACATCGAGAGCCGCATCCGCTACGAGCGCGTGGTCGATCCCCGCGATTGGCGCGACGAGTTCGCCGTGCACGAGGGCGCAACCTTCAACCTCGCCCACGACCTCATGCAGATGCTGTGGTTCCGGCCCCATAACCGCTTCGGGCCGGGGCTCTACCTCGTCGGCGGCGGCACCCATCCGGGCTCGGGCCTTCCCGTGATCTACGAGGGTGCGCGCATCTCGGCCCGGCTCCTGATCGAGGATCTCGCCAAGGAGAAGGCGCCCGCGATCCTGGCGGACCTGCCGACGACCTCGCCGCTCGCCACGCAGGGCGACCCGAGCTGATGCGGGCGGCGCTTCTCCCGGGGCTCGCCGTGCTGGCCGCCCTTGCGGGTTCGGCGCGGGCGGCGAGCGTGGAGGTGATCGTCGAGGGCGCCGAGCCGGGGGCAGGCGAAGTCTACGTCACCCTGTGTCAGGGCGGGCTGAGCGAGGCCGCCTGCCCGATCGGCCGGAGCGTTCCGGCCCGCGCTGCGGCCGAGCGCTTCGTCTTCACCGACGTGCCCGCGGGCGTCTGGGCGGTCGCCGCCTTTCAGGACGAGAACGGCAACGGCCGGCTCGATCGCACCGGGCTCGGCCTGCCGCTGGAGCCTTACGGTTTCTCCGGCGCGGTCGCGCGCCGGGCCCGGCCGGACTTTGCCAGCGCGAGCTTCGCCCTGCGCGAACCCGGCGCTGCCGTACGGATCCGTATCGCCCGTCCCCTGCCGCGGCGCTGACGGGCGGATGATGGACAGCAAGGCCCCGCCCCTCGTCTCCGTCGAGGGCGCCGCCCTCGCCTATCGCGGCCGTCCGGCCCTGCGCGGGCTCGACCTCACCCTCGTCCGCGGCACGACGCTGGCCCTTCTCGGGCCGAACGGGGCTGGCAAGACCAGCTTGATCCGCCTGCTGGCCGGGCGGCTCAAGCCCGATGCCGGACGCGTTCGCATTCTCGACGGCGATCCCCATGCCGACCGCGCGACCCGCAAGCGGATCGGCTTCGTGCCGCAGGAGATCGCGCTCTATCCCCGCCTCACCGTCGCGGAGAATCTCGACGTGTTCGCCCGGCTCGCCGGCCTGAAGCGCGGGGAGCGGCGCGAGGCGGTCGCGGCGGCGATCGGGCGCTGTGCGCTGGCCGAGGTGGCGGGGCGGCTCGTCGCCACGCTCTCGGGCGGCTACCAGCGCCGGGTCAACATCGCCGTGAGCTTGCTCGGCGAGCCCGACCTGATCCTGCTCGACGAGCCGACGCAGGGCGTCGATCTCGACGCCCGCGCAGCGATCCACGCGGTGCTGGCGACCTTGCGCGCGGGTGGCGCTGGGCTCGTCGTCAGCACCCACGATTTCTCCGAAGCCGAGCGCCTTGCGGACCGCGTCGCTATCCTGGCCGACGGGCGGGTCCGGCTCGAAGGCGCCCTGCCGGCGCTGATGCGCCCGCTCGAGGCCGCCCCGCCCGAGCACGAGGCGGTGCTGGAGAGCCTCCCGGACGCCGCCGAGGCGGCCCTGCGGCGATCCGGCTTCTCGCCGCTCGCAGGCGACGCGCGCATCTGGCGCGCCGACCACGGTGCCGTCGGCGGGCTCGACGGCGCAGCTCTGCTCGCCGCCCTGCGGGGAGCCGGCGTGCCGGTCGCCGAGATCCGCGTGCGCCGCCCCGGCCTGGAAACCCTCTACCGCGACAGTCTCACCGACCGTTCGGGCCTGGAGACGGCGGCGTGATCGCGGCGGCGTTCCGTGTGATGTGGCTCTCGCTCGTGCGCGACCGCGCGGCGCTGACCATGGCCTTTGTGCTGCCGACCGTCATCTTCGCGATTTTCGCGGCGATCTTTTCCGGCGCGATCGGCGACCGCATCCGCATCCATCTCGGGCTTGCCGACCTCGCGGGCACCGCCACCACGCAACGCCTCGTGACCGCGCTGGAGGCCGAGCCGTCCTTGCGCATCGCCCGCCTTGACGTGGCGGACGAGGCGGCGGCCGTCCGCGCCGTGCGCCGGGGCGAAGTCGATGTGGCTCTGGTGCTGCGCAGCGACCTCGCAGCGCCCGCCGGCACGGACAAGGGGAGCGCGGCGGCGCGCCAGCCGGTGCTGCTGATCGAGAGCCCGTCGCGGGCGCTCGCCACGCCGATCGCGCTGGGCCAGCTTCAGCGCGCCCTCAACGACGCCCTGCCCGATGTCGTGCTCTCGCGCATCGTCGCGGACGTCGAGCGCTCCGGCAAGATCGGGCCGGACGAGCGCGCCTTCCTCGACGAGGCCTTCGCCGAGCAGCGGGCGAAGAAGGAGCCGTTCTCCTTCACCCGTCTCGTCGAGACCCGCACCACCGCGAGCGGGCGCGGCAACGAGCGGGTGAGCTACTACGCGGGCGCCATCGCCGCCGTGTTCCTGCTGTTCGCGGCGATGCAGGGGGCGCTCTCCCTGGTGGACGAGCGCGAGGGCGGGCTGGCCGACCGCCTCGCCGCCGGCCCCGGCGGCCTGCCCGTGATCGTGCTGGGCAAATTCCTGTTCCTGCTCGGCCAGGGCGTGGTCCAGGCCGGGCTGATCTTTTCCGCCGCCGCTCTGCTGCACGGCGTCGATGTCTCCGGCCACTGGATCGGCTGGCTCGTCACCTCGATCCTCGTTTCCGCCATGGCGGCCGGCCTTGCGCTCGCCGCCTGCGCGCTCTCGGCCACCCGCCAGCAGGCGCATCTGGCCGCGACCTTCGGCGTACTGCTGCTCTCGGCGGTCGGCGGCAGCATGGTGCCCCGCTTCCTCATGCCCCCCTGGCTGCAGCAGGCCGGCTGGCTCACGCCCAACGCCTGGGCGATCGAGGCTTACCAGGCCGCCCTCGGCGAGGGTGTCTCCGCCGCTCTGCCGGCCTGGGGTGTGCTCGCGGGCCTGGCGGTGGCGGGGCTGGCGGTGGCCGTAGGAGTGGTGGGCCGGAGGACGGTCTGAGGCGGATTGACCCGTGGCGACCCGTCTCCGCGACGGCGCCGGGCAGATCGGGCAGGGCCTTCGGTCTCATCCGCAGGCACGCTTGCCGGATGCCTTCTTGCCCGATGCCTTCGGAGCCGCCCCAACCCCATGACCAATGCGATGCTGCGCCTGCTGATCGCCGACGGCAACGACCGCGACGGCCGTGCGAAGCGCGAGGCCGCCGTCGGTCGGACCACCTCGCAGGCCTTTGCCGCCGTGGTCGCCGACCTCGCACCCGAGGCGGCCTGCACGCTGGTGAACCCCGCCGATGCCGAGGCCGGGATCGGGTCCGATCTCGCCGGGTTCGACGGGATGGTGCTCACCGGCTCCACCCTGCGGCTCGCCGATGGCGGGCCGGCGGTGCGGCGCCAACTCGACCTGATGCGCGCGGCGCTGGAGGCCGGGTTGCCGGTCTTCGGCTCGTGCTGGGGCATGCAGGTCGCCGCGGCGATCGCGGGCGGGGATGTCGGCGAGAACCCGCGCGGGCCGGAATACGGTTTCGCCCGGCGCCTCACCGCCACGGGAGACGGAGCCGCCCACCCGCTGCTGGCCGGTCGCGCACCGGCCTGGGACGCGCCCGCGATCCATTGCGATGCGGTCGTCGGCGCGCCGTCCGGTGCGCGGGTGCTCGCGGCGAACGCCGTGCTCGACGTGCAGGCGATCGAGATTCGCTACGGGCGTGGGCTGTTCTGGGGCACGCAGTACCACCCGGAAACCGACCTCGACGAACTCGCCGCGATGCTGCGCCTGAGCGCTGAGGACGTCGTCTCCGCCGGGCTGGCCGCCGATCCCGCCGCGGTCGAAGCCTATGCGGGCGAGATTTCGGATCTCGACGGGAGCGAGGGCGCCGCCCGCCGCCATCGCGCCTGGCGTCTCGGAATCGGCGCGGACGTGCTCGAATCCGGGCAGCGGCGCCGGGAAATCGGCAATTTTCTCGCGTCTCTGTCCACAGCCCGCGGCGTGGAATGGACCGAGCGCGACCGGGTGGCACGTTGACCCGCCCTGCTGCGCATCTAGCTTTGCTTTGTCGGCCTTCCTTTCAGGCCGCGCGGGAGACGCGTTTCCAATGAGCCAGGGTTCTTCGGTCGCGGTCGTCGGAAGCGGGCTCGGTGGGTTGGCCTCGGCCTGCGTGGCGGCCGCGCGCGGCCATCGCGTCACGGTCTACGACAAGAACGACTGGATGGGCGGCAAGGCGGCGGTTCTGCACGAGGGCGGCTTCCGCTTCGACATGGGCCCGACCATCCTCACCGTACCGCGGGTGCTGGAGCGCATCTTCTCCGAGGCCGGGCGCTCGGTGCACGATTACATGGATCTGCGCCGCCTCGACCCGCAATGGCGCTGCTTCTTCGATGACGGCTCGCGCGTCGACCTGATCGAGGACGTGGACGCCATGGCCGCCTCCATGGACCGGTTCGCGCCCGGCCAAGGGGTGGGCGACGGCTACAAGAAGTTCATCGCGGTCTCCGAGCATCTGCACGGCGTCTCGGAGCGGTTCTTCTTCTGGAAGGCGGTGCAGGATCTGTTCGATACGATCGATATCCGCGCCAACATGAACCCCGGCACGCTCCGCGATGTGCTGTCCCTGCGTATGCACGCCACCGTCGCGAGCACGATCCGCGGCAAGGTGAAGGATGCGCGCCTCGCCCAGATGCTCGACCACTTCGTGCAGTATGTCGGCTCCTCGCCCTACGGTGCGCCGGCGGTGCTCTGCGCCATCGCCCACATGCAGACGGCCGAAGGCGTGTGGTACCCGATGGGCGGCACCCGCGCGGTCGCCGAGGGGCTGATGCGGCTCGCCACCGAACTCGGCGCCACGATGAAGCCTGCCGACGAGGTGCTGGGCCTCGACATTGCCGCGGGCCAGCTCCGCGGCCTGCGCACCCGCGACGGCATCACGCCTTACGACGCCGTGATCTCCAACATGGATTCGGTGCGCACCTACCGCGAACTCGTCGGCGGCGAGGTCGGCAAAACCTACGAGAAGAAGTCCTTCGAGCCGGCCTGCTCCGGCGTGGTGCTCTATCTCGGGCTGAACAAGCGCTACGAGCACCTGAACCACCACGATTTCGTCTTCTCCCGCGACCCGGAGGAGGAGTTCGACTTCATCTACCGCAAGGGCGAGCCGGCCCCCGACCCGACCGCCTATCTCGCCGCCCCCTCCTCCACCGATCCGAGCGTGGCGCCGGAGGGCGGCGAGGCGCTCTACGTCCTCGTCCACACGCCGTATCTGCGGCCGCACCACGATTGGTCGAAGATGTTTCCGGCCTATCGCCGGACGATCCTGGAGAAGCTCAAGCGCACCGGCGGCATGCCGGACCTCGAGGAGCGCATCGTCGTCGAGCGTCATCTCACCCCGCAGGACATCCACGACCGCTACAAGGTGCTCAACGGCGCGATCTACGGGCTGGCCTCGCACGGGCGTATGATGGGCGCGTTCAAGCCCGGCAACCGCTCGCGGGAGGTGCGCGGCCTTTACCTCGCGGGCGGCGCCGCCCATCCGGGGCCGGGCATGCCGATGGTGATGATGTCCGGCTGGATCGCCGCCGACGCCCTCGATCAGGATCTGCGCGGCAGCGGGGAACCGGAGCTGCGCAAGACCGCCTGAGTCACTCCGTCATGGTACGGGCGAAACCGCTGCCGCCCGAGCGCTCGGCCCCGCTCTGGCGGTTCATGGCCGCTTATTTCGACCGCTTCGTCCGGCGCCATCTGAACGCCCTGCGCCTCGCGCGCTGGGGCGTTCCGGCCGGTATCACGGACGCGGCGCCGTTGGTGATCTACGCCAACCATCCTTCGTGGTGGGACGCGGCGGTGCTGGTCGTGGCCACCGACCGGCTGTTTCCGGGGCGCGAGAGCTTCGCGCCGATCGAGGCCGCGATGCTGGAGAAGTACGGCATCTTCCGGAAGATGGGCGCCTTCCCCGTTGATCTCGACAGCGCGCGGGGCGGCGCGCAATTCCTGTCCGCCTCCCGTGCGATCCTCGCGCGACCCGACCGCGTCCTCTGGATCACCGCCCAGGGGCGCTTCGCCGACGTGCGGACCCGCCCCCTCGGGTTGAAGCCCGGCGTCGCGCGGCTCGCGGAGATCGCGCCCGAGGCGACCTTCCTGCCGCTTGCCGTGGAATACGCCTTCTGGGACGAGCGCGGGGCGGAAGCCTTCCTCGCCTTCGGCGCGCCGCTCACCTCCGCCGAATTGCTCGAACTGCCCCGCCCCGAGCGCCTCGCCCGGATGGAGGCGGCGTTGACTGCCACCCTCGACCGGCTCTCGGCGGACGTGATCGCCCGCGACTCCGCCCGGTTCGAGACGCTGCTGGCGGGTCGGCGCGGGGTCGGCGGCGTGTATGACGGCTGGCGGCGGTTCGCGGCCCTGCTGACCGGCCGCCGCTTCGAGCCGGGGCACCGGGACGGCGACGCCGAGGAGACGCGGACCCGATGACACTCACCCTCCTCGCGCTCGCAGCCCTTGCGCTGGCCCTGCTCCCGGCGGGCCTCGCGGCGGTCAACCTCGCGATCCTGCGCAGCCCCGAACCCACACCGAGCGACGGGCTCGTCTCGATCCTGATCCCCGCCCGCAACGAGGCCGCCGTGATCGAGGGTACGGTGCGGGCCGCACTCGCGAGCCGCGGCGTCCCGGTCGAGGTCATCGTCGGCGACGACCACTCGACCGACGCGACCGCCGAAATCGTTACGCGCATCGCCCGCACCGATCCGCGCCTGCGGCTGATTTCCGTGCCCGCCCTGCCCGAGGGCTGGACCGGCAAGAACCACGCCTGCACCGCCCTCTCCGAGGCGGCGCGCGGCGAGCGCCTGCTGTTCCTCGATGCCGACGTAACGCTGGCGCCCGAGGGCGCGGCGGCGCTGGCCGCCCATGCCGTCAGGAGCGGTGCCGATCTCGTCAGCGGCGTGCCCCGGCAGGTGATGGAGACCCTGGGCGAGCGCCTGACCGTGCCGATGATCGATTTCCTGCTGCTCGGCTACCTGCCGATCGCCCTGATGCGCGCCTCGCCCCGCACCGCGCTCGGCGCCGCCTGCGGGCAGATGATCCTGATCGCGCGCGACGCCTATGCCGCCACCGGCGGCCACGGCGCGATCCGCACTTCGCTGCACGATGGCGTGCGCCTGCCGCGGCTGTTCCGCGAGCAGGGCTTACGCACCGATCTCGTCGCGGGCCACGCGCTCGCCGCCTGCCGGATGTACCGGGATTTTCCCCAGAGCTGGGCCGGCTTCTCGAAGAACGCGCATGAGGGCATGG
Source organism: Methylobacterium sp. J-043 (assembly GCF_022829505.1). NCBI lineage: Bacteria > Pseudomonadati > Pseudomonadota > Alphaproteobacteria > Hyphomicrobiales > Methylobacteriaceae > Methylobacterium > Methylobacterium sp. J-043. The sequence continues at coordinate 213,017 of NZ_JAKSYB010000034.1, forward strand.
CGACGCCCGCCGCACTCCCGGTCTGGACGGTGCTGCTGTTCGGCGGCCATATCCTGCCCTGGCTCGTTCTCGCCGCCGCCCTGGTGCTGGGCGCCGGCACGCCCGCCGTCTTGGCCGGGGCCGTCGTCGTCGTCTCGCTCGCGACGCGGGCGGCGATCACGCTGAGGGTCGCCGAGCCGCTCGCGACGATCCTCCTGCACCCGGCCACCGTCGGCACGGCGCTGGCGATCCAGTGGAACGTGCTGCTGCGCCCGGGACGGGCCGGCCGGGCGGTATGGAAGGGGCGCAGCTACGCGGTGGGCGGAGCGCCGAAGCCGCAGCGGGATCCAGGCTGAGAAAGGTCACGGACGAATTTCATCCGGGCACAATCCATGCGGCAAATCGTGTAACGTCGGCCATCCAGCCTTTGCAGTTCCTGAATAACGCCTGTAGCCTTGGTGCCACGACGGCTCGGTGCCTTGCCGGGTCGCATCGCCAGGAAGTTCGGTCGCGTCGATGAGGGATGAGAGCGCCGCCGCCGTGTCGGCCCGCCCCACCGCCGACCCGCAGACATCGCGGGAGGGCTCCCGCACGGTCACGGGCGGACGCCCGATCGAGAGCTTCCCCCCCCGCTACGAGACCGGTCGTCACGGCCGCCGCGACGCCTATGCCGCGCTCGATCTCGGCACCAACAATTGCCGCCTGCTCGTCGCCGAGCCGACGCCCAACGGCTTCCGGGTGATCGACGCCTTTTCCCGCATCGTCCGGCTCGGCGAGGGACTGGGCAATTCCAACCGCCTCACCGAGGCGGCGATCGAGCGCACGGTGGAGGCCCTGCGCATCTGCCGGGGCAAGATGAAGTCCCGTGCGGTGGCCCGCTCCAAGGTCATCGCCACCGAAGCGTGCCGGCTTGCCGTCAACGGTGCCGAGTTCGTGGCGCGGGTGCGCGCCGAGGTCGGGCTCGACCTCGAGATCGTGGACCGGCAGACGGAGGCCTATCTCGCCGTGACCGGCTGCGCCGCGCTCGCCGACCCGCGGGCGGAATCGGTCGTGATCTTCGACATCGGCGGCGGCTCCACCGAGATCGCATGGCTCGACGGGGCGGCGGCCAACCCCTCGACCGACCCGACCTTGCGCATCCGCGCTTGGGATTCCCTGCCCGTCGGCGTGGTGACGCTGGCCGAGCGCCACGGCGGCACCGAGGTGACGCGGCGGACCTTCGAGGGCATGGTCGAGGAGGTCGGCGACCTCATCTCCCCCTTCGCGATCCGCGCTGCGGCGGCCGCCACCGCCCCCTATTTCCACCTGCTCGGCACCTCGGGCACCGTGACCACGCTCGCGGCCATGCATCTGCGGCTCGCCCGCTACGAGCGGCGCCGGGTCGATGGCCTCTGGATGAGCGACGACGAGGTCGGCGACGCGATCGAGGATCTGCTCGACACCCGCCTCGAACAGCGCGCCGACAACCCCTGCATCGGCCGCGACCGGGCCGACCTCGTCCTCGCTGGCTGCGCCATCCTGGAGGCGATCCGCCGGGTGTTCCCGTCCGAGCGCCTGCGCATCGCCGACCGGGGCCTGCGCGAGGGCCTTCTCATGAACATGATGCGCGAGGACGGCGTCTGGCGCCGCGGGCGGTATCGGTAGGGATGGGCCGTCCCGCGGGCTGACCCTCGCTCTGCCCACGGCGTGAAGAGCGGATGCCGGTCGATCGGATTGGTACGGAATCCGGTTGGTCGCTTCGTAATCTGTACCTGACGCTTTGCGGGGCCCCATCGCGCTCACGCGATGGGATTTCTCTTCATGTCCCGCGCGGGCTCGAAACGGTGCCCGCTTTCATCCGGTGGGCGCCGTATCAGACATCCTCGATCGCTTTTGAGGAATGGTGTCCCGTTATCAGCCAACGCCCGTCGATTTCCTCGAAGGTGAAGAGAAACCGGGCCGGCACCACCGTCTCCTCGCCATTGCGGCGGATCTGGAAGGTGTAAAGTCCACCGATCACGACGGTGCCGAGCTTTCGGCTCACCCGCTGTTTCTGCACGGTCACGCCGCAACTCATGCCGTCATTGTCGAGAAAGATCTCGAAGTAGCGCCGACGATCAGCCTCGCGGCCCCGGACGTCGTCCGACATCGTCGGCACGAGGATGGCGTCGGGGGCGTAGAGCGCGAGCACTGCATCGACGTTGCGGGTTCCGACGGTCTCGGCCCATCTCAACAGCACCTTGCCCGCCTCGGATAGGCAGGCGCCGACCGTCCGCTCCCCCGCATCCGTCCGCGTAGCGGCCTCCAGCGTGTCATCCGCCATGATCATTCCCGTCTCCCTGGTCCGACGCTCCTCGGGGCCTGGTCCGTTCATCGAACCGAGGTAGCGAGCGTAGTGTTATAACGTATCAAATACGCTCGTCATCCGGGAGCTACGCCGTCCTCATCACAGCTCGCGCCGGGATACCGGCTTCACGCGCTCGCTGCGGCGGGATAGGGACCATCCTGCGGCTGCGAGCGCATCGGCGCGTGCCGATGCTTGGGGACAGGACCATGAGCGACCGGCGAGGCGGGACAGGCGGCCTGCGCGGCGACCTGAAGCAGCGGGTGAAGACCGGCCGCGGGCGCACCCTCTCCCAGAAGCGCTGGCTGGAACGCCAGCTCAACGACCCCTACGTCGCCCGCGCCAAGCGCGAGGGCTACCGCTCCCGCGCGGCGTTCAAGCTTCTCGAAATCGACGAGCGCTTCAAGCTCTTGAAGCCTGGCCAGCGGATCGTCGATCTCGGCGCGGCGCCCGGCGGCTGGTCGCAGGTGGCGGCGCGGATCCTCGGCGAGAGCGGCTGCATCGTCGGCATCGATCTGCTCGAGATCGAGCCGATGCCGGGCGCGACCTTCATCACCCTCGACTTCCTCGATCCTTCCGCCCCCGAGCGCCTGACCGAGTTGCTGGGCGGCCGGGCCGACCTCGTTCTCTCCGACATGGCCGCCAACACCACCGGCCACAAGAAGACCGACCACCTGCGCATCATCGGTCTGGCCGAGACCGCCGCCGCCTTCGCCCGCGAGATCCTGGCGCCGGGCGGCGCCTATCTCGCCAAGGTGTTCCAGGGCGGCACCGAGGGCGACCTGTTGACCGAGCTGAAGCGCGACTTCGCCAGCGTGCGCCACGTCAAGCCGCAGGCGAGCCGGGCGGATTCGAGCGAGCTCTACGTGCTGGCCACCGGCTTCCGCGGTGAGACCGGCGCAGGGGATGCGGCGGACGAAGACGACTGATCTGTCACGGGCGGCTGCACCCTTCCTTCCTTTCGTGGCACGATGCCTGCGCGTCCTGCCCGAGAGCCGTGCAAGGAAGGCCCCGATGACCGCCCAACCCCTCACCCGCTTCACCGTCGCGCCCCTGGCCCAAATGACGCGGCGCCTCGCCGATGTCGCCGCAGGCCGCGCCGAGCCTGATCTGGTGATCACGGGTGCGCGGGTGCTCTCGACCTATTCCGAACGCATCCTGCCCGACCGCGAGATCTGGATCGCGGGCGGGCGCATCGCTGCGTTGAAGCCGGCGGGCCACCATCGCGGCGCCGCTCCACGCTACGACGCGCGCGGCGGCCTGATCGCGCCGGGGCTGGTCGATCCGCACCTGCACATCGAGAGCAGCATGGTGACGGCCTGCGCCTATGCCGAGGCCGCGCTGATCAACGGCACCACCACGATCGTCTGCGACAGCCACGAGATCGGCAACGTGCTCGACGTGAACGGCGTGGAATGGATGCTGGAGGATGCCCGCGCGGCGCCCCTCAACATCTTCCTGACCGTGCCGAGCACGGTGCCCGCCACCACGCCGGATCTCGAGACCGCGGGCGGCGACCTGACGGCGGAGAAGATCGGCGCCCTGTTCGATGCGTGGCCCGAGGCGATCGGGCTCGGCGAGAAGATGGATTTCGTCGCGGTGGCCGCCGGGGACGAGCGGGCGCACGCCATCATCCGCGCCGCGCTGGAACGGGGCCGCCCGGTCTCGGGTCACGTCTACGGCCGTGACTTCGTGGCGGCCTACGCCGCGAGCGGCGTCACCGACACCCATGAGGCGGTGGATGCCGACATCGCCGACGACCTCTTGGAGGCCGGCCTCTGGATCTTCCTGCGCGGGGGGCCGCCCACCACGCCCTGGCACTCGCTGCCGAAGGCGATCGGCACCGTCACCGAGTACGGCGCCGCCTGGAAGCGGGTCTGTGCCTGCACCGACGATCGCGACGCCGACGACCTCCTCGCCTTCGGCCTCGACTGGGTGGTGCGCGAGGCGGTGGCGCGCGGCATTCCGAAACCCGCCGCCTGGGCGATGGGCTCGCTGCACGGGGCCACCCGCTACGGCCTCGACGGCGAGGTCGGCGGCCTCGGCGGCGGGCGCCGGGCCGACCTCGTGCTCCTGAACGACGATCTCGTCCCGCAGGCGACGTGGTACGGCGGTGTGCAGGTTGTGGAGGACCGTAAACCGACGCCGCGGCTCGAAGAGGCGCTGGCCCGGCCCTACCGCTACCCGGCGCCGGCCTACGCCACGGTCCGCCTGCCCGATCCCGTTCCCGCGCTGATCCCGGCGCTGCCGCCCGCGCCCTGCACGGTCAACGCGATCCGCACCACGCTGCCGGGCATCGAGCTGACGCATGAGCGCGTCGCGCTCACCCCCGGCGCGGATTGGGCGGCGACGCTCGCCGCGCACGATCTCTGCCACGTCGCGGTGGTCGAGCGGCACGGCCGCTCCGGCGGCGTCGCCCACGGGCTGCTCTCGGCCTTCGGCTTGAAGCGCGGCGCGGTGGCGAGCAGCGTCGGCCACGATTCGCACAACCTCGTCGTCGCGGGGCTGAACGAAGCCGACATGCGGGTGGCCCTCGACGTCATCGCCGGGCATCAAGGCGGCGTCTGCGTCGTCGAGGAGGGCCAAGTCGTCGCGATGGTGACGCTGCCGGTGGCGGGCCTCCTCTCCGACAAGCGCGTGGGCGCGGTGGCGGACGAGGTGAAGGCGCTCAAGCGCGCCTGGGAGCGGGCGGGCTGCAGCATCCCCTATATGGGCTTCAACCTGATCCCGCTCGCAGTGATCCCGCAGATCCGCATCACCGACAAGGGCGTGGTACTGGTGCCGGAGATGCGCCCGGTGCCGCTGTTCGAGGCGGCTTGAGACGGCCGAAGAGGCGGGCTCTCCCCTCTCCCCGCGAGCGGGGAGAGGAGATCCGCGTTGACCTGGGCGATCGAACGCGGGCTCAGCGTGCCGCCGAGACGCCCGGCCCCTTGTCGGTCCATTCCGGCGGCAGGCCGATCATGTCGGCCAGGATGCCGTCGAAGCCGGGCGCCCGGCCGAAGGCCTCGCAATCCGGGTCGAGGGGCGCTTCGCCGAGCGTGGTGATGCGGATCCGGTCATAGGTGGGCAACTGCAGCTCGCCCTTGAACGGATCCTTGCCGGTGGCGAGGTAGGAGCCGAAATCCTGGCCGAACTCGCCGGCCAGATCGTAGGCATCGCTGGCGGCCGAGAACCGGGCTTGATTGGTGAAGGAGTTGGCCGCGCCCGCCCAGATCATCGCCGCGCGCTGGCGGTTGCGGGTGTCGAGCGCCTCGGACTCGATGGTCAGGCTGCCGAGCCCGATCGGCACCCGCGGCACCGGAATCCGGCCGATCGTGTTGGCGAAGCCGACGCCGACCTGGCCGGCCACCGAAATCGCCGTCGTGGCGGCGACGGTCGCGCCGGAGGCCGGCACGTTGGTGAGATCGACCCGGGTCACCGCCGAGCGCACCGTGAGGTCGGCGCGCCCCGACGACACCACGTCGTAGCGCAGCGAGAGGTCGTAGCAGAGCGCCCGGTCGGCGGCGTTGGCGATCAGGCGCCGTTCCACCGGCGACAGGCCGGGGCCTGAGACGGCCTCGGAGAAGACCGTCGGCACGATGCGCACGGTGCGTACCGTCTGCGGCAGGGTCGGATCGATGAACAGCTTGGATTCGGAGGCGACGGCGTCGCTGGCCACGAACTGGTCGCGGCGCGAGAGGGCGCCGCCGTCGGTGAGCACCACGTCGCCGCAGCCGGCCAACCCGGCGAGCAGGGCGGCGGCGAGCGCGAGACGGGAAACGCCGGGACGAAGGTTCGACCGCAGGGGCATCAGGCTCTTTCGCGGGATGGAGGCCGGCGCCGGAAGACGCTCGGGGACGCGCATCCTGCCGAGACCGGCGGGACAGCATCGCTTTTCGGGCGGAAGCCTAGCCTTAAGCCGGCACTCCCGGAAGGATCGGGCGGGGGACGGTGCGCGTATCCCGCGGGCCTGTGACCGTTCAGCCACGTTGTTTCATCCCAACCCCACGCAACGCCGAATCATAGAGTCGCCTCCCTGCAACGCTTTCGCGCCTCACGCGCGCGCCTGCGCAACCCTTCGGCGCGTCGCGCGCTTGTCCCTGCCGATGCGTCCCGCCCAGATCGTCCCCCTCGTCGTCGCCACCGCTTTGTTCATGGAGAACACCGACTCGACGGTGATCGCCACGGCCCTGCCGGCGATCGCGGCGAGCCTCGGCGTCGATCCGATCGCCCTCAAGCTGGCGCTCACGGCCTATCTCGTGAGTCTGGCGATCTTCATTCCGGTCTCGGGCTGGGCCGCCGACCGCTACGGCGCCCGCAACGTCTTTCGCGCCGCCCTGTGCGTGTTCATGGCCGGCTCGCTCGCCTGCGCCGCCGCGAACTCGCTCACCGGCTTCGTCGCCGCCCGCTTCGTGCAGGGGGTCGGCGGGGCGATGATGGTGCCGGTCGGCCGTCTCGTGATCCTGCGCTCGGTGCCGAAATCCGAACTCGTCGGGGCGCTGGCCTACCTCACGATTCCGGCGCTGATCGGCCCGATTCTCGGGCCGCCGCTCGGCGGCTTCATCACCACCTATGCCGACTGGCGCTGGATCTTCTTCATCAACATCCCGATCGGGCTCGCCGGCATCGTGCTGGCGACCCTGTATTTCGGCGACATCCGCGAGGAGACGCGCCCGCCGCTCGACGTGACGGGCTTCCTGCTTTCGGGCGGCGGGCTCGCCCTGCTGATGCTGGGCTTTGCCGCGACCGGGCGCCATCTCCTGCCGGACGGCGTCTCCTGGGGCTGCATGGCCGGCGGCCTCGCGCTCATCGGGCTCTATCTGCGCCACGCCAAGCGCACCAAGCATCCGCTCATCCGCCTCGACCTACTCAAGCACGACACCTTCCGCGCGGCGGTGACGGGGGGAAGCCTGTTCCGCATCGGCACGGGCGCCATCCCCTTCCTGCTGCCGCTGATGCTGCAGATCGGCTTCGGGCTCGATCCCCTGCATTCCGGGCTCATCACCTTCGCCGCGGCGGCCGGCGCCCTTCTCATCAAGATCGTCGGCCCGCGCATCCTGCGGGCTTATGGCTTCCGCCGGGTGATGGTGACGAACGCGCTGGTCGCCGCCGCCTTTCTCGCCGCCAACGGGCTGTTCACGGTCGAGACCCCGCACTGGATCATCGTCGGCGTGCTGCTGCTCGGCGGCTGCGTGCGCTCGCTGCAATTCACCTGCGTCAACGCCATCGCCTATGCCGATCTCGAATCGCGGGAGATGAGCGCGGCCACGAGTCTGGCCAGCGTCGCGCAGCAATTGTCCCTGAGCCTCGGCGTCTCCATCGGCGCCCTGGCGCTGGAGGGCGCCGCCGCCTGGCACGGCCATGCCGGGATCGAGGCGGAGGATTTCTCCCTCGCCTTCATCGGGGTAGCTCTGGTCTCGGCGGGCTCGTTCTTCGTGTTCCGGCGGCTGGCGCCGGATGCGGGCGCGGAGGTCTCGGGTCAGCGACGGGTCGCTGCGGCCGTGCCGAGACCCGCTGACGGCTCGCCTCAGAGTCTTGCCCCCGTTACGCCGCAGCCCGCGCCGGAGCCCGGCCGCCCGTCCGCTTGACGCCGCCGGATTTGGGCCGCGCGGGCGCCTTGGCCGCCACCTTGGCAGGGGTGCGTACGGGCGCCGGAGCCTCGCCCGAGTTGAAGATCCCGCGCCAGCTCCAGGCGCCGGGGCCGGTCATCGCGTACATCAGGAAGGCGCCGGCCAGCCCGAGATCGGCGAGCAGGAAGCTGCGCTCGGTCACCGCGGCGGCCCCGGCATGGAGCCAGAACGGGTGCAGCAGGGCGGCCATGCCGGCGACGAAACCGGCCATGGCGAGCCCGGTGAGCCGCGGCATCACGCCGAGGATCACCGCGAGCGGCCCGAACACCTGCACGATCACCGCGGCCGTCGCGACCGCGTTGGGGGCGGGACAGCCCGCGCCCGCCAGCGTCACCGCGAAGCCGGAGACGTTGAGTGCGCGCGCGATGCCGGTCGGCAGCAGGGCCGAGGCCATGAGGAGGCGGGCGGCGAGAAGGACGCCGTTCTGGGCTGAACCGAACACGGGCCGAGGACTCCGGGCGAGAAGGAATGCCGGGAAGCCTCGGGGGGCAGCGTGAATCGCGGGTTAAGCGGACCGCGCTAAACCGCCGATGCCTGGGGATCTTCCGCGGACCATGTGCCCGTCAGGGCAAGGTCGTGACCCTGGATCAACTGAACCTATCTACGCGATTATCATTCAGCATCGCCGGAGGTGAGCCCAAAATAACGGTGCGACAGGCAGGATGCGATATTCAGTCGTGAGTTCTGATAAAAGCTAAAATATCCAACGAAAGCAGTGGAATTTTATAGTCATAAATTAATGAGTTTTACGTGTGGGTAATTGGGAATATGACAGCGCTCAGCATCTCGGAATGAGGCGGTCCGCCTTGGGTTGCAAAATTGTCGCTGTGACTTCGAATGTTCGGACGGCATGCGCGCGCCGCTTGGCGAGTGCATTTTTGCCACAGCTCTCCCAACATACGCTCTCGAGTCGATGAAAGCGGTTGAAGTTGGCTAAAGCGCCTCCATACTCATCATCGTTGGACGCGAAACTTCCTGTCGCGACGGCTCCGTGGCTCGCGGAGCTTATGGCGGCTTAGCCGACCGCTGTCGTGTGAGTAGGCAGACGGGAAGGGGGTGAGCGATGTGCTGATGATACCGCTCTTGCGGATCACCATCACGAAAAACCCGAGCGGTGAGTGGTCGGTGACCATCACGCTCGGGCTGATGTAACCTTGGTCCAATAAGAGGGCTCGCGGGCGGCCACCCGCGGGCCCTCACTCGCAAACGTAGCGCGGATTTTCGCGTTTGCAATTCACGGCGCGGGATTTCGCTCGGAAAAATAAGCCTCCAAGAGTTTGGCCCCAAGTCTGAAGCCGAAATGCGTGTGCTAGGCTGGCCCACCATGGACTTGCCCGAGCGTTGGGCTTAAGTCCGCAACCCGAGAGCAGCACAGGACGGATCGAGGGGCATCCAAGCCGTGGTTCAGTCGATGGCCGACGTGCGGGAGGCGATCTTCGCCTTCATCGCGGCCCGCAACCCGGGCCTTCCCTCCGGCGCCGTCACCGGGGAGACTTCCCTTGTGACCAGCGATGCGCTCGATTCGATCGGCATCCTCGACCTGATGATGCATCTCGGCGACCGCTTCGGCGTCGAGGTCGACGAGGACAGCTTCGACCTCGCGAACTTCGCCAGCGTCGACACGCTGGCCCATTTCATCGACGACCGGCGTTCCGACGTCTGATCCGCGCCTGACCCGTCCCATGGCCCCGACGCTGCTGCACCACCTGCTCGAAGGAGCCGGCGCGGACGATTCCCCCGCGATCGTCGAGGGGGGCGAGACCCTCACCTACGGCGCCTTTCGGGCCCGCGTCGCCGCCTTGGCGGAGCGCTTGGCGCGCCACGGCCTGCGGCCCGGCGACCGGGTCGCGATCCTGCTGCCGAAATCGATCCGTGAATGCGTCGCGATCTTTGCCGCCAGCGCGGCCGGCGGCGTGTTCGTGCCGATCCACCCATCCTTACGCCCGCGTCAGGTCCACCATATCGTCGCCGATAGCGGCGCGCGGGTGCTGCTGACCGATGCCGCCCACGCCGCTGGGCTCGAAGGCGCGCTGGATGATCTCGCGGATCTGCGAATCTTGGACGGGGAAACCGGTGACGACGGCGCCGCCCTCCAACCCGGCGAGCCGGCGCCGGAGGGGTTGGCGGCGATCCTCTACACCTCGGGCTCGACCGGACTGCCCAAGGGCGTGATGCTCTCCCACGCCAACCTGATCGCCGGCACCCGCATCGTGCGGACCTATCTCGGCATCGGCCCCGGCGACCGCCTTCTCTCGGTGCTGCCGTTCTCGTTCGATTACGGCCTCAACCAGCTCCTCACCAGCATCGAGCAGGGCGCGCGCATCGTGCTGCTGACGCCGCGTCTCGGTGACGACGTGGTGCAGGCGCTGGAGGCGCACCGCATCACCGTGCTGGCCGGCGTGCCGACGCTGTGGACGCTGCTGACACGGGCAGCACCCCATCTGGCCAAGGCGGATCTTTCGGCCCTGCGGTCGATCACCAATTCCGGCGGCAGCCTTGCGCTACCGACGATCGAGCGCCTGCGCGCGCGGTTGCCGCATACGGCCGTCGTGCTGATGTACGGCCTCACGGAAGCCTTCCGCTCGACCTACCTGCCGCCGGAGGAGATCGACTGGCGGCCGGACTCGATCGGCCGCGCCATACCCGAGACCGAAATCTTCGCCATCACCCTCGCAGGGCGCCGGGCGCGACCCGGCGAGCCCGGCATCCTGCACCACCGTGGCCCCACCGTCTCGCTGGGCTACTGGAAGCGGCCCGAGGACACCGCCCGCGTGCTGGTGCCCGACCCGTTCCCGCCGCCCGGAGCCGAACCGGATCTCGTCTGCCGCTCCGGCGACCTCGTGGTGGAGGATGCTGAGGGCTTCTTCCGGTTCATCGGCCGCGAGGACACGATGATCAAGACGCAAGGGTTTCGCGTGAGCCCCACCGAGGTCGAGGCGGCCTTGATGGAGACGGGCGCCTTCCGCGCCGCCGCCGTGATCGGCCTGCCCGACCCGAGCCTCGGCCAGCGTATCCATGCCGTCACCGTCCCCGCCGAGGGCGCGCCGGGCACGGCGGACGTGCTGCAGGCCTTGCGCACCGCGCTGGCGCCCCACCTCGTGCCCCGCACCATCGAGGCGGTGGCCGCGCTGCCGACCACGCCCAACGGCAAGGTCGATTACAAGCGCCTCACTGCCGAGCGCGCGGCGGCGGAGATCTAGGCCGATGGCTGACGCACCCGACCTCGCCGCCGCGCTGATCGCCGAGAATTTTATCCGTGATGCGGGCGGCGTGCTCCAGGTCGGCGGCTTGCCGCTGACTGAGCTGACACAAGAGTTCGGCACGCCGCTCTTCGTCTACGACGCCGACACGATGCGCCGGACCTACCGGGCGCTATGCGCGGCACTCGCCGGTTTCGCGGAGGTGGATTTTTCGGTCAAGGCGAACCCCAACCCGGCGGTGATCCGCGTCTTCTCCGAGGAGGGGGCGGGGGCCGAGATCGCCTCCGGTGCCGAGTTCGAGGCCGCCATCCGGGCGGGCGTCCCTGCGGACAAGATCCTGTTCGCCGGTCCGGGTAAGGGCGCGGCCGACCTCGACCGGGTGATCGGCGGCGGCATCGGCGAGATCCATCTCGAAAACCGCGAGGAGATGGATCGCGTCGCAGCGGCGGCCGAGCGCCACGGCGTGTGGGTGCGGGTGGCGCTGCGGGTCAATCCCGGCGCGACCGCGCAGGGCGGGGCGATGCGGATGGGCGGCAAGCCCTCGCCGTTCGGCTTCGACGAGGAAGACATCGAAGCCGCCATCGACGCGGTGGAAGCCTCACCGCGCCTGCGGCTCATCGGGCTCCACCTGTTCGCGGGCACCCAAGGGCTGAAGGCGGACACCCTCCTCGGCCAGTGGGCCTACGGGCTCGGGCTTGCCGCGCGGATCGCGGGGAGGATCGGGCGGCCGCTGGAGACGATCGATCTCGGCGGCGGCCTCGGCATCCCGTACTTCTCCGGCGACACCGCCCTCGATCTCGGTGCGATCCGGGCCGGTCTGCCCGATCTGATCGCCACCCTGCGGGCGGACCCGAGGCTGGCGAGCGCCCGCGTGGTGCTGGAGCCCGGCCGCTACCTCACCGGGCCGGCGGGCGTCTACGTGGCGCGGGTGCTGGCGGTGAAGGAATCGCGCGGCAGCCGCTTCGTCATCACCGATGGCGGCATGCATCACCATCTCGCCGCGAGCGGCAATCTCGGCCAGATCGTCAAGCGCGACTTTCCGCTTGCCGCGGTGGTTGAGGGGGCCGAGGTGGAACGGGCGCCCACCGCCGTGGTCGGACCGCTCTGCACGCCGCTGGACATGCTGGCCCGCGCCGCCCCCCTGCCGCCGCTCGCCGAGGGCGACCTCGTGGCGGTGCTGCAATCGGGGGCCTATGGCCTTACCGCGAGCCCCACGGGCTTCCTCAGCCACCCGATGCCGGCCGAGGTGCTGGTGGAGGGGGGCGAGGCCAGGGAGATCCGGGCGCGCGGGGCTTGATCCTGGCGCTGTCCGGGGCCGCGCGGCGCGGTTGCGCAAGCCCCCATCGCGCGAGCGCGACGGGGGCCTCGGGTGCCGCTCGGACGTGCCGATGCGGCTTTGCGCTTCGATCAGGCGGCCCGCACCGTGGCGAGGAAGCGCTGAACCTCCGTCGAGAGGGTCTCGGACTGGCGTGACAGCTCCGCGGCAGCGCTCAGGACCTGGCTCGCGGCAGCCCCCGTCTCCTCGGCCGCACCGGCCACGCTGCTGATGTTCGTCGTCACCTCGCCGGTGCCGATCGCGGCCTGGGCGACGTTGCGCACGATCTCCTGGGTCGCCGCCCCCTGCTGCTCGACCGCGGCGGCGATGCTCGACGCCACGCCGTTGATCTCCCTGATGCGGCCGGCAATGCCGCCGATCGCGGCCACCGCCTGCCCGGTCGCCCCCTGGATCGTGCCGATCTGGGCGGCGATCTCGTCGGTGGCGCGCGACGTCTGGGTGGCGAGTTCCTTCACTTCCGTCGCGACGACGGCGAAGCCGCGGCCCGCCTCGCCGGCACGGGCGGCCTCGATCGTCGCGTTCAGCGCCAGCAGGTTCGTCTGACCGGCGATCGTCGAGATCATCGAAACGACGTTGTTGATCTGGGCGGCGGCGTTCGACAGGTTCTGCACCAGCACCGCCGTATGGTCGGCCTCGCCGACCGCGCTCTCGGCCAGATCCGCCGAACTCGCCACCTGGCGGCCGATCTCCTGAACCGATGCGCCCAGTTCCTCGGCTGCGGCGGCAACGGTCTGCACGTTCGCCGCCGCCTCCTCGGCCGCAGACGCCACGGTCAGGGATTGCGATGCCGTCTCGGTGGCCGTTCCCGACATGCTCTGAGCCGTCGCCTGCAACTGGCTGGCGGACGAGGTCACCATGCCGATGATCCCACTGACCATCGTCTCGAAATGATCGGCCATCTGCCGCATGCCGGCCTTGCGCTGCTCCTCCGCCGAGGCGCGGGCGAGAGCGGTGTCCTCCTCCAGCTTGCGCGTATGGATCAGGTTGGTGCGGAACACCTCGACGGCGGATGCCATCTCGCCGATCTCGTTCCGGCGGCCCTTGGACGGAACCTCCCGCTCGGTATCGCCGCTCGCGATGTCGCGCATCGCGCCCGTCATCTGCTGGATCGGCCGGGCCACGCCGAAGATGGAGAACGCCATGGCCAGGATCGTGACGACGAGGCCCACGGCCAGCATCGTGACGGCCGTGCGGATCGCCTCAGATTGTTGGATCTGCGCGGCCTCTCCGGCGGCCTTGCTGGCCTCGAAGTTCAGATCGACGAGCCGGGTCGCGGCGGCGGCGGCGGCGCGATACCGCGTATGGTTCTCCGTACGGAACATCACCAAGGCCTGCTCGATGTTTGTTTCGGCAAGCCGCCGCAGGTTGGACCAGTCCTGCTTCAGCACGTCGACCCTCTGGATGAGGTCGTCGTAGGCAGCCTGCTCGGCGCTGCTGGCGACGAGAGCCTTATACTTGGCGATCTCGGAGCTGCGCGCCTCGATCAACTCATTCGCCAAGGCAAGGTCTTCTTTCCTGATTTCATCATTAGGCGCGGTCAGGAAGCGCAGCTGAGTTGTTCTGACCTGCAGGATGAGCCTGTTGATGCGGCCCGCCTGATTGAGAGACGGAATTGCATTGGTGATGATGACGTTCGTGCTCTCGCCATTCGTTTGAAGGGCTTTGATCGAAACGATTCCCTGGATAGCGGATACGATCGTCAAGATAGCGAATATGCTGACAAGTATTGATTTGATGCTGATTTTCATTTTTCGCCCCAGGTCAATCCCCTATGATGTCTATCCTGCGTTTGATAATGGAACGTAAAGTCGAGTGGACATTCGGATGCTATTTATCCCTGTTTTCAGAATTATAGTGATCGCGATCGAACGCAGCCCTGGTCTTATATTTCGTTGTATGAAAATATTCTTCCGCCGGGCCGGTACCGGACGATGACATCGAGGTTTGCCCTTCCGCCGCTTCCGCGGAGGAGTGATCGGGGAGCTGCTGAAGCGACCGGCCTTCGAGACTGGGCTCCGGCACGAGAGGCGCTGCCGTCCGCATCGTAGGGACGCCGGGCCCTCGATGGGATAGGGTCTGCTCCGGGGCGGGCCGGTGAAAAGACACCCCCGCGACCGGGCAGAGACATCGGGCTCGTTCCGCAAGCGCATCCCGAAAAGCAAAAAACCCCGGCCTTGCGGCCGGGGCTGAAGTCGGTCTCGAACTTTTCGAATGAAAGCTTAGAAGAACCCGAGCTTCTTCGAGGAGTAGCTGACCAGCATGTTCTTGGTCTGCTGGTAGTGGTCGAGCATCATCTTGTGGGTCTCACGGCCGATGCCGGACTGCTTGTAGCCGCCGAAGGCCGCGTGCGCCGGGTAGGCGTGGTAGCAGTTCGTCCAGACGCGGCCGGCCTGGATGGCACGGCCGAAGCGGTAGGCGCGGGTGCCGTCGCGGGTCCATACGCCGGCGCCGAGGCCGTAGAGGGTGTCGTTGGCGATCGAGAGCGCCTCCTCGTCGTCCTTGAAGGTCGTGACCGACAGGACGGGCCCGAAGATCTCCTCCTGGAAGATCCGCATCTTGTTGTGGCCCTTGAACACCGTCGGCTGCATGTAGAAGCCGTCGGCGAGTTCACCGTCGCGGGTGCCGCGGGCGCCGCCCGTGAGGCACTCGGCGCCCTCCTGGCGGCCGATATCGACGTAGCTCAGGATCTTCTCGAGCTGCTCCGAGGAGGCCTGCGCGCCGATCATCGTCGCCGGATCGAGCGGCGAGCCTTGCGTGATCGCCTCGACGCGCTTGATCGCGCGCTCGATGAAACGGTCGTAGATCGACTCGTGCACGAGCGCGCGGCTCGGGCAGGTGCAGACTTCGCCCTGGTTGAGGGCGAACATGGTGAAGCCTTCGAGCGCCTTGTCGAAGAAGTCGTCGTCCTCGTTGGCGACGTCGCCAAAGAAGATGTTCGGCGACTTGCCGCCCAGTTCCAGCGTCACCGGGATCAGGTTCTGCGAAGCGTACTGCATGATGAGGCGGCCGGTGGTCGTCTCACCGGTGAAGGCGATCTTGGCGATGCGCGGGTTCGAGGCGAGCGGCTTGCCGGCCTCCAGGCCGAAGCCGTTGACGACGTTGATGACGCCGGGCGGCAGCAGGTCGCCGATCAGCTCCATCACCACGAGGATCGAGGCCGGGGTCTGCTCGGCGGGCTTGAGCACCACGCAGTTGCCGGCGGCGAGCGCGGGGGCCAGCTTCCACACCGCCATCAGGATCGGGAAATTCCACGGAATAATCTGGCCGACGACGCCGAGCGGCTCGTGGAAATGGTAGGCCACGGTGTCGTGGTCGATCTCGGAGATCGCGCCTTCCTGCGCCCGCACGCAGCTCGCGAAGTAGCGCCAGTGGTCGATGGCGAGCGGGATGTCGGCGGCGGTGGTCTCGCGGATCGGCTTGCCGTTGTCCCAGGTCTCGGCCAGCGCGATCAGATCGAGGTTGTCCTCCATCCGGTCGGCGATCTTGTTGAGGATGCGGGCGCGCTCGGCCGGCGCGGTGCGGCCCCAGGCATCCTTGGCGGCGTGCGCGGCGTCGAGCGCCCGCTCGATGTCCTGCGCCTCGGAGCGGGCGACCTCGCAGATCACCTTGCCGGTGATGGGGGAGGTGTTCTCGAAATAGCGGCCGCTCGCCGGCGCGACCCACTGGCCGCCGATGAAGTTGTCGTAGCGCGCCGAGAACGGCGACTTCGTCTTGGCATCCGCCAGGAATTCGGGCTTGTTCATCGCGTTTCCTCCGTTGCGCTTGTTCGTTGACCGCTCTTGTCGCCGGTCTTGTGTCGCGGGTGTTGCCGCGTCTCCGCGGGAGACAAGAGCAGTCGCCCCGTCCGATCAAGGTGGACTTTTGTCCAACGCGGCTTCTGGTGGCCGCCGACTTGACTGTGTTCGCAATTGTTTTGCCGGCCGCCGGGGGCGGCTGCGGCTCCATCAGTTAGACCCTTTCGGGTCCCCTGGCGACCCCGCCCTTTGTCCAAGAAGCGGGATCGTGGCCCCCTCGTCGGGCCGTCGGGGCGCGTCGGTCTCGTAGCCGTTCTGGAGCAGGGTCAGGCCGGTGACGCGGCCGGTCTCGTCGGCGGTGAAGCGGATCTGCGCATCGACCGCGCGCAGGAAGAACGCACGCTCGCCCTCCGGAAACAGCTCGTTGCGCGGCTGCCGCGTGACTTGCGCGAAGATCCGCCCGTCCTCGACGGTCACCGCGATCTCGGAGCCCGGCCCCAGGGCGTAGCGGCCGGCGAGCGCCGCCAGGCCGGAGCGGTCGATGGCGACTTCGCGGTGCTCCCGCGGCGGCTCGGCGAGCACGGCTCGCGCCTCCTCCGCGGTCACGCGCGGCCCGGTCCGGTCGCGGCCGTCGCGATGCAGGATCACCCCCGTGGGCGTGCCGTCGGGCTCCGTCTCGAAGGTGAGGCGCATGTCGGCGACGGGGCTGACGAAGGTGCGGTCGCTCTCGGGCACGAAGGGGAAGGCGGGCTCCCGCATTCCCGGCCCTTCCGCCCGCGCCGTCAGGCCCCGGCCGTCGCGGGCGACGGTGAGGAAGGCGCGGGGGCCAAGGCGGTAGGTGCCGGGGTAACGGTCGAGGATCACGTCCTCCAGCACGATGGCTTCCGGCGCCGCGTAATGGCCGAGATGGAGCGCGGCGAGGTCGCGGGCGATCTTCTGGGCCGGCGCGGTCTCGGTGTTCGAGAGCACGATCACCGTGAGCCGGTCGTCCGGATAGACGTCGTTGATCGAGAGGAAGCCGGGGATCGCGCCGGCATGGCCGAAGACGCGGTGGCCGCTCGCCTTGTCCCCCGGCTTGCCGAAGGCGCGGGAGACGAACCAGCCGAGGCCGTAGCCGGTGCCGCGATCATCGAACATCGCCGCACGCGAGGCCTCGGAGAGCAGGCGCGGGCCGGCGAGCGCCTCGTCCCAGGCCAGTAGGTCGTCGACCGTGGAATAGAGCGCGCCCGCGGCATAGGCCGAACTCGCCGCCATCGGCACCGCGTTGCGCCACTGCGCCCGCCCCCGCCGGTAGCCGGCGGCCCGCCGCGGCAGGATCGCGGTGAGGTCGTCGTAGCCCGTCGCCTTCAGCCCCAGCGGGGCGAGGAGGGTTTCGCGCAGGTATCCTTCGTAGGAGAGGCCCGAGGCGGCCTCGATCACCATCCCGAGCAGCACGTAGTTGGTGTTGCTGTACTCGAACCGTTCGCCCGGCGAGAACAGCAGCGGGTCGCCCGCCGTCAGCGCCACGATCTGCGCGGGCGTGTGATCGACCCGCGCGATCTGGTCGTAGTAGTTCGGCAGCGCCGTGAAGTTGATGATGCCGGAGCGGTGCTGGAGCAGGTGGCGCAGGCTCACCCCCGCCCAGGCCTCCGGCACGGACGGAACCCAGCGGCGGACGGGATCGTCGAGCCCGAGCCGGCCGGCCTCGGCGAGCTTCAGCACGGCGGCGGCGGTGAAGGCCTTGGTCAGCGAGCCGATGCGGAAATGGGTCTGGGGCGTGTTGGGGATCTCCCACTCGCGGTCGGCAAGTCCGTAGGCTTGGCGGAAGACCGGACGCCCGTCCCGGGCCACGAGGATGACGCCCGAGAACAGGCCCGCCTCGACGTAAGGGGCGACGAGGTTCCGCGCCGCGTCATCGTTTTCGGCGCGCGCCGGGCCCAGGGTGGCCAGCGCGATCGCGACGGCGAGCCAGGCTGCACGGGCGTGCCGCGCGCGGCGCGGGCTTACGGGGATATGGTTCACAGGGGCATCGCTCACGGGCTCCTGTCTCCTCACGATCGGCAACGAACTTGGCAACGAACTTGGCCGCAAAGCAGAGGCCGGCTTTGCGGCTGCGGCGTGGCAAATGCGGCAGCGCACGGAGCGGGCCATCCCCCGGATGCCATCACGCTTTCGCCGCGACCCGTTGCGACAAGCCCCCGGCGCGGGCGAAAGCCGCCGCGCTTGCGGGGTTTTCCTCGGCGCCGCCGACGAGACACCAGAGGCAGACGATGATGACGATCCGATCGCGCAGCCTGTTCGCCGCGTCCTTCTCCGCCCTCCTCGCCGGAACCACCCTGGTTCCGGGCGTCGCGTTCGCCCAGGCGAAGCCGACCGCCTCGCCGCAGGGCAAGGCACCCGTCGAGACCGCCGCGCCGGAGCCGGGCAAGGCGATCGCGCTGACGCAAGGACAGATCGACGGCCTCCTCGTCGCCCAGCCCGAACTCGCGAGGCTGCCCGGCACGGCGCCCGACAAGCCTGATCCGAAGGCCGAGGAACAGGCGCAAGCCCAGGCCGAGGCGATCGTGAAGCGGAACGGCTTTGCCAGCCTCGAAGCGTTTCAGGACGCCAGCGACACCGTCGATGCGGTGCTCGGCGGGATCGATCCCGACACGAAGAGCTATGTCGGCGCAACGCCGTTGCTGAAGAAGCAACTGGCCGCGCTCCAGGCCGACAAGGCGATGCCCGCCAAGGAGAAGGCCGAGGCGGTCGAGGAGATCAAGGCGGCGCTCGCGGCGGGCGAGCCCGAAAAGCCGTCGCCGGCCAACATCGCCCTCGTGACCCAGAACTACGCCCGGCTCAGTGCGGCGATGGCCGCGGGCGACGGGACGCCGAAATAGGCGCGCCGTCGCAGGCGACCCTCCCACCCGTACGAGGGAGGGATAGCACCAGCCCCCTCCGCGTTACGACAGGCCACCGTTTGTCCCGCTGCGCCCGGTCTCGAGCCGGGTGCTGCCCCTGAGAGCATCCGCGACCGTGACACCCTCCCCTCGGCCCACCCTCGGAAGCCCCGCCTCCGAAGCCTCGCCGGGCGGTTTGCCGGGGGCGGCCCCGCGTGTGCCCGCGGGCACGCCGGCGAGCCCGTCCCCTTCGAGTCCATCGCCTTGGGCCGGGCCGGGCTTTGCCGAGTTCGTCGGCATCGTCGCGCTGATGATGGCGGTCACCGCCATGTCGATCGACAACCTGCTGCCGGCCTTCCCCGCGATCCAGGAGCGGTTTTCGGTCGCCGACCCCAACAGCCTGCAGCTCCTCGTCTACGTCTACATGATCGGCTTCGGGGTGGCGCAGATCGTCTACGGGCCGGTCTCGGATGCGCTCGGGCGGCGGCCGACGCTGCTGATCAGCCTCGGCATCTACACCGCAGGCTGCATCCTCTCGATGCTGGCGCCGAGCTACGAGTGGCTGCTCGCCTCCCGCGTCATCCAGGGCATGGGCGCGGCCGGCGGCCGGGTGCTCTCGACGGCGATCGTGCGTGACCGCTTCTCGGGGCGCGAGATGGCGAGCGTGATGTCGCTCATCATGATGGTGTTCCTGATCGTGCCGATGCTCGGGCCGGCGATCGGCGCGACCATGCTGCTGCTCGGCTCGTGGATCTGGGTGTTCGTCTCGATGCTGGTGCTCGGCGGCGTGCTCACCCTGTGGTTCGCCCTGCGCATGCCCGAGACGCTGCATCCCGAGTACCGCCGCCCGCTCTCGCTGGGGGCGACGGGGCAGGCGCTGCTGACGGTGCTGCGCACCCGCGCGGCGATCGGCTACGCCACGGCGCTCGGCCTGCTGACGGGCTGCATCATGGGCTATGTCGGCTCGGCCCAGCAGGTGTTCGACACCGGGCTCTACCATCTCGGCGGCCTGTTTCCCGTCGCCTTCGGCGTCGTGGCCGGCGCGATGGGTGCGGCGACGCTGATCAATTCCCGCCTCGTGCGCCGGCTCGGGATGCGCACGCTCTCGCACGCGGGCGTCACCGCCTTCACCGCGGTCGGCCTCGTGCAGGTCGGCATCGGCCTGCACTATCAGGGGCATCCGCCGCTGGTGCTGTTCCTGTCGGTTCTGGCGCTCAACCAGTTCCTGATCAGCTTCGCCCTGCCGAACTTCAACGCGCTGGCGCTCCAGCCGCTCGGGGCCATCGCCGGCACGGCGTCCTCGTTCCTCGGCTTCTACACCACGATCCTCGGCGCCTTCTGCGGCTTCATCATCGGGCACGCCTTCGACGGCACGGTGATGCCGGTGGCCTACGGCTACGCTCTGCTCGGCGGCCTCGCCCTGCTGGTCGTGGCCTGGACCGAGCACGGGCGGCTCTTCCGGGCCGGTGTCTCCGGCTGAGAACGCCCCTCAGGCTGCCTCGTCCTCGGGGATGACGTCGACCTCGACGGTGAGCTTCTGTGCCCCGGCGGAAGCGACCATCCCGTCGATCGGCGCGACGTCGGTGTAATCCCGCCCGCGTGCCACGACGATGTGGTCGTCGCGTACGACGCAGGCATTGGTCGGGTCGAGGCCGATCCAGCCGCTCTCCCCCACCTCCGGCCCGCACCACAGCGCGACCCAGGCGTGGCTGGCATCCGCCCCGCGCAGGCGCGGCCGCCCGGCCGGCGGCCGGGTGCGCAGGTAGCCGCTGACATAGGCGGCCGGCAGGCCGAGGCCGCGAAGGCCGGCGATCATGACGTGCGTGAAGTCCTGGCAGACGCCGGCTCGCAGGGCGAAGGCTTCCGCCAGCGGCGTCGAGACGGTGGTCGCCTTGGCGTCGAAACGGAAATCTTCGCGGATGCGATGCATCAGCTCGACCGCACCGCCATAGGCGCTGCGCCCCGGCGGAAAGCTGACGCGGGCATAGTCCGTCACTGCCGGTTCGAGCGGCACCCGCTGGCTGCGGAACTGGAAATGCGCCGGCCCGTCCGGCCCCAGCGAGGGGAGCGCAACGGCCGCCGCGCGCACGGCCTCCCAGGGCTGGCCCGCCTCGGGCGGCGGGGGAGCCGGCCGCTCTACGGCGACGCGTGAGACCGCCTCGACCGTGAATTCGCGGTGAGGCTCGTCGAGGGTCAGGGTCAGCGTATCGAGACCGAAGAAGTCGCGCCGCTCGAGACGGCTGGTCGGCGTGGGCGTGACGTGAAGCGCGCTGTCCAGCACCCGCTGCCCCTCGCCGTCGCGGGGGCGAAGGCGCAGGTTGCAGCGCGCGAAGCGGACGGCTCGCGCATAGCGATAGGTCGTCAGGTGACGCAGGCTGTAGATCAAGCGAGACCCGTGAGCTTCTCGGGCCGCAGGGCATTGGGGCCGTTGGGGAAGTAGCGGCCGGCGATCCCGTCGGCGAGGCCTTCCAGATCCGCCTCGAACCGCTCCATGGTCTCGGCGTCGAACGCGGCGGCCTCCGCCGTCTGGAGCGTGGCCGCCAGCGCCAGCGCCCGGCGGCGGTGCGGCTCGGGCAGCCCGTCGGCGGCGAGCGCCGGCAGGGCGTCGAGATGGGCGACCATCGCCTGAATCTGGTAGGCGACGGAACGGGGGTTGTGGGGATCGAGCACCGCCATGTCGCAGACCGCATCGCGGCTCACGCCGACGAGGTAGCGCGCCCCGTAGGCGATCTGCGAATCCGCGAGCGAGAGCATCACGCCGAGATCCTCGGCGCCGGCTTCCTCGCCGCAGAAGCGGACCGCGAAACCGCAGGTGTTGATCGCCCGCTCGATGCGCCGGCCCATATCGGCGAAGCGCCAGCCGGCGGCGTGGCCCATATTCTCGTGGATCAGGCCGGTGAGCGCGGCGAGATGGCCGAGCGCCCGCTCGGCCTTGCCGAAGAGCTGCGCCTCGGTGGGCGCCCAGGCTTCCGTGTAGGCCAGGGTGTCGCGCAGGTCGGCCAGCGCCCGCCAGGATTCGGCCGGCAGCCGCTCGCGCAGGGAGGCGGCGATGCGCCGGGCCTCCAGCACATGGGCGAGGCCCGAGCCGTGGAGCGTCTTGCCGGGAAGTGTCTTGCCGGAAAGCGCCTCCCCGGCCACGGCCGCGGGTGAGAGATCGACCGCGCTCACCGCGCCCCAATCCTTGAGCAGCGCGCGGATGGCGAGCGCCGTCGGCGCGCCCTCCGCCCCGGAGGCGTCGGCCGCGATCGCCTCGCTGAACACCCCGAGATGGGCCTGGACGAGGCGGATCACCGCTTCCGCCCGCTCGAGGTAGCGCCCGAACCAGAACAGGTTGTCGGCCGCCCGCGATGGCAGGTGGCCGGCGATGCGGCGGATGCGCGGCGCGCTCGTGTGCACGAGGGTCGGCGTATCCACGGGCGTGTCGGACAGGACCCAGACGTCGGCAGAGCGGATGCCGGCGCGCATCTCGCTCGGGTCGGCACCCTCGTGCTCGGCGACGCGGCAGAAGGCGCTCGGCAGCACGCGCCAGCCGTCGGGCGTGGCGGCGGCAAAGACGCGCATGACGAAGGGGCGGGCGACGAGCCGCCCGTCCTGCCACGCAGGCATGGTCGAGAGCGGCGCGGGCTCCTGCGCCACCCAGTCGAACGGCCGCTCGCGGAGGGACGCGACGGCGCGGGCGCGGGCGGCGTCGAGTGCCGGGCCGGCCAGCATCGCGTCGCGCTCCGGGCCGCGCACCGGGGTCGCGGCGGCGCGCAGCGTCAGGCGGTCGAGGTTGGCCAGCGCGTGGTCGAGGCCGTCCGGATCGCCGCACCACCAGGTGCGGGGCCCCGTGAGCCGCAATTCCTCGCCGGTGAGCCGCCGGGCGATGGCGGGCAGGTAGGGTGAGAGCGCGGCCGATTCGAGCACGCCGGAGCCCGGCATGTTGCCGACCACGGCACCGCCCCGGCGTAGCACTTGGAGGATGCCGGGCACGCCGAGGCGCGAATCCGAGCGCAGCTCCATCGGATCGAGATAATCGGCATCGATCCGGCGCCAGACCGCATCGGTGCGCTTGAGCCCGGCGATGGTCCGGACATGCAGGAGCCCGTCCCGCACCACGAGGTCGTCGCCCTCCACCAGCAGGAAGCCGAGATAGCGCGCGAGCGCGGCCTGCTCGACATAGGTGCTGCTGTAGGGCCCCGAGGTCAGCAGGCAGATGCGCGGGTCGGTGCGGGCGCAGGCCGCCGCCAATCCGGCGCGGAACGCTTGGAAGAAGCCGGGCAGGCGCTCGACATGAAGGTCGGCGAACAGGTCCGGGAAGGCGCGGGCGAGCACCATCCGGTTCTCCAGCGCGTAGCCGAGGCCGGAGGGCGCCTGGGTGCGGTCGGCCAGCACCTGCCAGCGCCCGTCGGGGCCGCGTCCGACATCCGCCGCGTAGATCGGCAGCCAGCGCCCGCCGGGCGGGGCGATGCCGTGGACGGGCCGGAGATATTCGGGATGCCCCGCGACCACGCCCGCGGGCAGAAACCCGTCCGCGACGAGCCGGCCCGCGCCGTAGATGTCGGCGACGATGCGCTCCATCAGGCCGGCGCGCTGGACGATTCCCGCTGACAGCTCCGCCCAGTCGGCGGCGTCGATGACGAGCGGCAGCGAGCCCAGCGGCCAGGGATGCTCGCGCCCGTCGCCGTAGACCCGGTAGGAGATGCCCGCGTCGCGGATATGCCGCTCGGCGGAGAGGAAGCGGGCGGCCACCTCGCGGTCGTCGAGCCGGGCGAGACGCTCCAGAAAGCGCGGCCAGCCGCCGCGCAGGTTGCCCCCCGCATCGACCAGTTCGTCGGCGAGGCCGGGGCGGGGCGCGTAGCCTTCCGTCCAGCGGCGCATGCGTGCGGCCGCGTCGTCGGCCGCCCAGGCGGAGGCGTCGGGCGTTGGCCCGTCCGCGAGGGCGCCTCCGGATTCTTGTCTTGCCGCGCTCTCTTGCGACGAACCGGTGACCACTTCGACGGAGAGCGCTCCGGCGGTCATCGGGGGGCGGGCGTGCGCAGGTCGAGGGTCAGGGGGAAGTCGCCCGTACGCTCCTCGGCCGGCATCGCGAGGCGGCCGGGTGTGTGGCCCATGGCCTCGAACCGGGCGAGGCGGCGCCCCTCCGCCTCGTAGGCGTTGACGGGAAAGCTGTCGTAGTTGCGCCCGCCCGGATGGCTGACATGGTAGCGGCAGCCGCCGATCGAACGGCCGCTCCAGGCATCGAAGATGTCGAAGGTCAGCGGCCCGTGCGGCGGGATCGTCGGGTGCATCGAGGAGGCGGGCTGCCACGCCTTGAAGCGCAGGCCCGCGACCGCCTCGCCGCTGGCGCCGGTCGGCGTCATCGGCAGGCGTCGGCCATTGCAGGCGATGACGTGCCGGCCGGGAACGAAGCCCTCGACCTTCACCTGAAGCCGTTCGACGGATGCATCCACGAAGCGCACGGTTCCCCCGGCGGCCCCCTCTTCGCCCAGCACGTGCCACGGCTCCAGCGCTTGGCGCAATTCGAGGCCGACGCCGCCCTGCTCCACCCGGCCGAAGACGGGGAAGCGGAACTCGGCTTGCGCCGCGAAGGCCTGAGGGTCGAAGTCGTAGCCGCCGCCGCGCAGGTCTTCCAGCACGGAGAGGAAGTCCGCCCAGAGGAAATGCGGCAGCATGAAGCGATCGTGCAGCGCCGTGCCCCAGCGGACACAGCCGCCCGTCTGCGGCTCGCGCCAGAGCCACGCCACGATGGCCCGCAACAGCACCTGCTGGGCAAGGCTCATGCGCGCGTCCGGCGGCATCTCGAAGGAGCGGAATTCGAGCAGGCCGAGCCGGCCCGTGGCGCCGTCCGGCGAGAACAGCTTGTCGATGCAGATCTCGGCGCGATGGGTGTTGCCGGTGACGTCGGCGAGGATGTTGCGGAACAACCGGTCCACCAGCCAGTGCGGGATGTTGGCCCCATCCGGCTCCGGCACCTGCGCCAGCGCGATCTCCAATTCGTAGAGCCCGTCATGGCGGGCCTCGTCCATGCGCGGCGCCTGGCTCGTCGGGCCGACATAGAGGCCGGCGAACAGGTACGACAGGCACGGGTGCCGCTGCCAGAACAGCACGAGGCTCTTCAGGAGATCCGGCCGGCGCAGGAACGGCGAGTCGGACGGGGTCGCGCCGCCGAGCACGACGTGGTTGCCGCCGCCGGTGCCGGTATGGCGCCCGTCGATCATGAACTTCTCGGCGCCCAGGCGCGTTTGGCGCGCCTCCTCATAGAGGCCGCGGGTGATCGCGACCGCCTCGCGCCAGGAGCCGGCGGGGTGGACGTTGACCTCGATCACGCCGGGATCGGGCGTGACCTTGATGACCGACAGACGCGGATCGTAGGCCGGCTCGTAGCCCTCGATGTGGATCGGCTGGCCGATGCTCTCGGCGGCGCGTTCGAGATGTCCGACGAGGTCGATGTAGTCGTCGGCCCGCTCCACGGGCGGCATGAACACGCAGAGCACGCCGTCGCGCGGCTCGACCGACAGCGCGGTGCGCACGGCCACGCCCTCGATGCCGGCGCCGTTGGCCCGGTCGGCGCCCTTCGTCAGGGGGGCGTCCCGGGGGCCGCCCGGTTCGACGGGCAGGTCGCCGCGGGCTTCGAGCGGGTCCTGCGGGTGGTAGTAGGGGTAGGAATCCGGCGGAACGTAGGGCAGCGAGCCGAGCGGCAGGCGGAAGCCCAGCGGCGAGTCGCCGGGGTTGAGGTAGGCACCGCCGCGGCGGAACTTCCAGGTCTCCGAGATCCAGGCACGGCCCTCCCCCGCCGCGAGGTTGGCCAGCGGCAGCACGTAGCCGACGGGCGCGTCGAGGCCGCGCCCGAACACGCGCGCGAACCGGGCATCGGTCTCCGGGCTGCCGGTCCGTGGTTCCGCGGTCGTGACGTTGGCCGGCAGCTCGCTCTCGCGGGTCCGCCAGTACACGGCGTCCTCGTAGGCCGGGAAGACGAAGCGGGCGAGTTCGAGTCGCTCGGCGAGCGTGCCGATCAGCCGCTCGGCATCCGTGATGGTGGCGGTCTTTGGGCCGTCCTCGACGGCGATCAAGTCGGCGTTCTTCCAGATCGGCACGCCGTCCTTGCGCCAGTAGAGGGCGAAGGCCCAGCGCGGCAGGCTCTCGCCGGGATACCACTTGCCCTGGCCGTAATGCAGCATGCCGCCGGGCGCGAAGCGGTTCCGCAGGCGGCGGATCAGTTGGTCGGCGAGGCCCCGCTTGGTCGGCCCCACGGCGGCGACGTTCCATTCGGGCGACTCGAAGTCGTCCACCGAAACGAAGGTCGGCTCGCCGCCCATGGTCAGGCGCACGTCCTGCTCGGCGAGATCCGCGTCGATGCGCTCGCCGAGCGCGTCCATCGAGGTCCAGACCTCGTCCGAGAACGGCTTGGTGATGCGCGGGGCTTCAGCCACGCGGCTGACCGTCATCTCGTAGGCGAACTCGACCTTGGCCGGCTCGGCCAGCCCCGAGATCGGCGCGGCGGCGTTGTAATGTGCGGTGGCGACCAGAGGGATGTGCCCCTCGCCCGTGAGCAGGCCGGAGGTGGCGTCGAAGCCGATCCAGCCCGCGCCGGGAAGGTAGACCTCGGCCCAGGCGTGGAGATCGGTGAAGTCGGTCGTGGTGCCGGTCGGGCCATCCACGGCGGTGGTGTCGGGCACGAGCTGGATCAGGTAGCCCGAGACGAAGCGGGCGGCAAAGCCGAGGCGCCGCAGCACCTGCACCAGCAGCCACGCGGAATCGCGGCACGAGCCGCTCTGCAGGTTCAGCGTCTCGGCGGGCGTCTGCACGCCGGGCTCCATGCGCACGCCGTAATTCACCTCCGCCCGCAGCAATGCGTTGAGCGCCACGAGGAAGGTGACCGTGTGGGTCTCCTCGGGGATGCGCGTCAGGAAGGCGTCGATCTCCGGCCCGTGCGCGTCGTCGAGGACGAGGTAGGGCGCGAGCGCGACCTTCAGATCCGACTCGTAGTCGAAGGGATGGCGCTCGGCGTAGGGCTCGACGAAGAAGTCGAACGGATTGATGACCGCGAGGTCGGCGGTGAGATCGACCTCGATGCGCAGTTCCGTGGTCTTTTCCGGGAAGACGAGGCGGGCGAGCCAGTTGCCGGCCGGATCCTGCTGCCAGTTGATGAAGTGGTTCTCCGGCGTCACCTTCAACGCGTAGGCCGGCACCCGGGTCCGCGCATGCGGCGCCGGGCGCAGCCGGATCGTCTGCGGCCCCAGCGCGATCGGCCGGTCGTAGCGGTAATGCGTGACGTGGTGCAGGGCGGCTTGGATCGACACGGAGGCTCCGAAGGCTTCTGCGATGGTCTCGAACGAGCGGGCGGTGCGCTCGGCCGCCGATTGCATGCCTTACTACAGTTCATGCGGCCGGAAGGAGCAATCGGGATAGCAAGAACCGTGCAGTGGCCGCCGGCCGGCATGGAACTTCGTCCGGCTCGCACCCTTGGTAAGTGCGGAAGCCGCGGAAGCCGCGGGAGCGACGGTGCGGCCCGGTTCTTGTAGGCATCCCGCGGCGGCCGGAGCGGGGGCCTCCCATGAAAATCTTCCAGTGCCAAGCCTGCGACCAGCCGGTGTCGTTCGAGAGCACCGTCTGCGAGAGCTGTGAGCGGCGGCTCGGCTATGTCTGCGACCGGCACGAGATCTCGGCGCTGGAGCCCAGCGGAGAGGACGGGCGCGGGCCGTTGTTCCGCGCCTACGCGCATCCGGGCCGCAAGTACCGACTCTGCGCCAACGCGGCCCACGACGCCTGCAACTGGATGGTGCCGGCGGAATCCGGTGAAGCGTTCTGCGTCGCCTGCCGCCACAACCGGATGGTGCCGGACCTGGGCGTCGGGACCAATCTCGACCGCTGGCGCCGGATCGAGGCGGCCAAGCACCGGTTGTTCTACTCGCTCCTGCGCCTCGACCTTCCGCTGGTGACGCGGGAGCAATACTCCGACGGGCTCGCCTTCGATTTCCTGGCCGAATCCGCCGGACCGCCGGTGATGACCGGCCATCTCGACGGGCTCATCACCCTGTCCATCGCCGAGGCCGACGACGTCGAGCGGGAACGCCGCCGCAAGCTGTTCGGCGAGTATTACCGCACCCTGCTCGGCCATTTCCGCCACGAGATCGGGCATTACTTCTGGAACTTGATGGTGCGTTACGACGCGAGCCTGCCGACCTTTCGCGCCCTGTTCGGCGACGAGAGCGCCGATTACGGGGCCGCGCTCCAGCGCCATCACGCCGAGGGGCCGCCGCCGCGTTGGGAGGAGTCGTTCGTCTCGTCCTACGCCACCGCCCATCCGTGGGAGGATTTCGCCGAGACCTTCGCCCACTACCTCCACATCATCGACACGCTGGAGACCGGCAGCGCCTTCGAGATTCGCCTGAAGCCGAAGCTTCGGGCCAAGGCCGAGCCGGCGGCCCCGGCCACCTGCATCGATTTCGACCCTTACGAGACGCCGGATTTCGAGCGGGTGGTCGAGGCGTGGATCCCGCTCACCTACGCGGTGAACTCGCTCAGCCGCTCCATGGGGCAGCCACCACTCTATCCGTTCACGCTGACGCCGTCGGTGATCGCCAAGCTCGCCTTCGTGCACGAGCGGATCTACGCCGCGCGCGCACCCGGCGGCATCACGGAGGAGGCGAGCGCCGAGATGCTGAAGGCGGTGATCGCGGGGTTGCGCCAGCGGGTGGCGGCCCCGACGTCCTGAGCCGATTTCGCGGGCTGCGAAAGCGATCCGGCATTCCGATCGCGGCAGTCTTCTGAGCGGTTCTTGGGGGCCGGTTACTGCGCCGGGGCCGGTGCCGCCGGGGTCTTGGGGGCGGCGGGCTTCGGCGCGGGCTTCGTCGCCGGGCCCGCGCTGCCGGTGGCGGCGGGCGCATTGGCGGCCGTGCCGGGGGCGGCCTTGGGCGCCCACTCGGCATCGGCGCGGGGGC
Source organism: Methylobacterium sp. J-043 (assembly GCF_022829505.1). Lineage (NCBI taxonomy): Bacteria > Pseudomonadati > Pseudomonadota > Alphaproteobacteria > Hyphomicrobiales > Methylobacteriaceae > Methylobacterium > Methylobacterium sp. J-043. Next base: position 241,979 of record NZ_JAKSYB010000034.1, read on the forward strand.
CGTTCGACCCATTGGTCGGGCCGGTGAGCTGGCCGGGCTGGGCGTCGGTCACCTTCTTCCAGGTCTGCGACTGGCACAGGAAGGCGATCAGGCAGCCCTTGACCGTCAGCTCCTCCGGCTCGTCCGACCAGATCGTGACGTCGTAGAACTTGCCGTCCTCGGCGTTGTAGATCTTGCCCTCGTAGCGGGCATCCTCGTTCAGCTTGAGCCCGAGGATGAGCTGATGCCCGAGCGCGGCACGGGTGCGCTTCTTTGCATCGGGGTTGCGGAAATCGATGCGCGGCTTGCCCTCGTCGTTGAGCGGCGTCTTCAGCCACACGGCGTAGCCGCACAGGTTCTTCTCCTGCGGGCCGCACTTCTCGACGCGGATACGCGCCTTGCCGTCCTGTGTCAGCCAGGTGCCGCTCGGGTCATGCGCGGGCGCGGCGGCCGGGGCGGGAACCGCCGACAGGGCAGCCAGGCCGGCGGCGAGGGCCACGACGCGGCCGGTGCGGAGGAAAGGCGCGCGCGCACCGATCGGTCCGAAGATCATGCAAACATCCCCACTCGGGCGCGGCGGCGGTTACGGGCCGCACCGTTCATTCTGACGATTGGGCCGCCCGCTCACGGACCGTTGCCCCTTCGCCGCAGCCATCGAATCGGAAGGTGACCGGATCATGACCGCCGCGGGGCGGTTGCGACGCAATTCGCCCGTCTTCGCACCACGCATACGAAAAGGGCCGGTGCACGTGGCACCGGCCCTTTCGGATTAGTCTGGTCGAACCGAGCTTACTCGGCCGGGGCGAGGTCGGCGGTGAAGTGGCCGCACCAATCCTTGGAGGCGACGACCGGCCACAGGCCCTGGCTCTGCGCGTCGGGCTGGCTCACCGGCGGGTTGAAGCGGCAAAGGCCCTGGTCGCCCGCGGCCTGGGCGCCGTTGGTCTTGTGGTCGTCGAAGAAGCGGCAGCTCTGGCAGGCAGCGTTGCTCGAGGTGGCCATGATGTCTCTCCGGTTTTCGTTCGTTGCTCGTTGGCAGGTCTGCCGTCGGGGCCGTTCGGCGCCAGACGTCCCGCCGTCACGACCTTTAATTAGAACAACTCCAAACTTGGATCAAGCTCTTTAGAACGATTCCGAATTGTGAGCCGGCGCGAGAGGGCCCATGCCTGCAGCGCGAGAAACCGTAGGCCGGGCAGAGGTTTGCGCTGGAAGCGGAGAATGCGGGGCGATCGGACAGGGACCCGACCACACCTCACGAATGCGTGAAGCGCCGGTGAGGCGAGGCTCTCCGGCGCTTCGGGACGCTTTGCCGAACGACGTGAAGGAGGGTGCGCTACGCCGCCGCCGCGCGGTCGAGGGCTGCGGCGACGAGGCCGGCGAGTTCCGCGGCCTCGTTGCGGATGTCGGGCACAGCGGTGCATTCCCACAGGATGCCGCGCAGGAGCGGCCCCAGGATCCAGAGCGGTCCCCCGCCCTCCCCCGCCGCGGTGTGGACCGCCCGGTAATCCACCCCCGCATCGAGGCCGAGCCCGAACGGGCCGGGACGCACGAGGCCACGCTCGAACAGGCGCCGCAGCAACGGGTCGCGGTTCTCTTTGAGATGACCGAAGCCGGTGGCGTCGATCATCGCTTGGACGGCGAGGCGCTCCGGGCGCTCGGCCCCGCGCAGGCGCAGCGTCACCACCGCCTGCGACGCCTCGTCCTCGATCTCGATCAGGCGCCCGGCCCGTACCGTCAGGGCGCCGCGGGCGATCTCGTCGGCAATGGTCTGCGCGGCCGGTGGGGCGGTGCGGTGACGATGCACATCCCAGAACGGGCGCAGGTGGCGCTGGAACCGGGCCTGCTCCCGCGGCGGCAGGCTGCGCCAGATCGTATCGGTGAGCGGACGCAGGGCGTCGATGACGCCGTGCCAGCCGATACCCAGTTCAGCGGCCCGCGCGACGTCCGAGCGGATGCGGGCGAGGAGCCGCCTCAGGGAGGCGAAGTCGGCCGGCCTCAGGTTCGGCGTAGGCCAGAGGTCGGCGGGGGCGTGGGCGTTCGGCAGCAGGCCCCGGCGCGACAGGGCGAGGATCGCGCCGGTAAAGCCCTGCGCCCGCAGGCTCGCCACGGCGTCGAGCATGGTGAGGCCGGTTCCGACGATCAGGACCGGCGCGTGCGGGTGCAGGCGGCCGAAGCTTTCCGGGGCCCAGGGGTCGAGGCTGTGGCGGCTCTTGGGTGCGGCCGAGGCCAGGTTGCCCATGGCGAGCACGGCGCCGGCGACCCGGTGGGTCTGTCCGCCTTCGGTGTGCAGCAGGAAGCCGCCGGCCCGCGGCTCCAGATCGGTCACCGCGTCGTTGACGAGGCGCAGACGCGGCAGCCCCGGCCCGGTGACGGCCGCGGTCAGCAGGTCGGTGAGGTAGCTGCCGTAGTGGCCCCGCGCCACGAAGGTGCCGGCCGACGTCGTCACGACGCCCTCGCCGAGATCGGCGCCGGAGAGCCACTCCTCGAAATGGCCCGGTCGGTCCGGAAAGGCGCTCATATTGGCGGCGCGCACGTTGAGGAGGTGGGCCGGGTTACCGGTGCCGTAGGCGAGCCCACGCGCGAAGCTGCCGCCGCGCTCGCACAGCAGCACCGGCTGCTCCGGCGGCAGGGCCGAGAGGAGCTGGAGCGCGGCCATGGTGCCGCTGAACCCCGCGCCGATCACGGCGATGGGGGGCAGGCTTGCCTGACGGGTCATCGTGTTCGATCCTGTTCGATCTCTTGCGTGACGCTCCCTCGATCAGCGTGACGGCGATTCCCAGACCGGCAGCGCGGACGCATCCACGGCGCGCGGCAGCAGCCCCTCGGCGCGGAAGGCGTCGGCGATGGTCTGCTGCTCGGCCAACCCCGCGCGGCTTACCGGCTCGACCCGGTAGGAGCGGCGGGCATTGGCCCTTTTGACGATTTCGGGCTCGATCTTCCACAGGGCGCCGAGCCGCGCGGCGGCCGGGTCCGGGTTGGCCTTTACCCAGTCACCGGCCTCGCGCAGCTTGGCGACGAGCAGGGTCAGCACGTCGGCGCGCTTTTCGGCGTAGGTGTCGGAGGCGAGATAGTAGCGCTTGTAGGCCGAGAGGCCGGTGCCGTCCCGCAGGATGCGCGCCCCGGCCTGGATCTGCGCGGCGGAGAGGAACGGGTCCCACGCCACCCAGGCATCGACGCTGCCGCCGGCCAGCGCGCTGCGCCCGTCCGCCGGGGTGAGGTAGGCCGGGTTGATGCTCTTGAAGGGCAGCCCCTCCGCCTTCAGCGCGGCGAGCAGCAGGTAGTGGCTGCCGGCGCCCTTGGTGACCGCGACCTTGCGGCCCTTGAGGTCGGCGACCGTCTTCAGCGGGGAATCGCCCGCCACGAGGATCGCCTGAGCTTCCGGCGAGGCGGCCTCCTGCGCGATGTAGGTGATCCGGGCATTCGCCGCCTGTGCGAAGACCGGCACGGTGTCGGCGACATCCGCCGAGACGTCGATGCGGCCGACGTTCAGCGCCTCCATGATCGGCAGGCCGCTGGTGAACTCGTGCCAGGAGACGGTGACGCCAAGCGGTTTCAGGGCCGTCTCCAGCGCCGCGTCCTCGCGCAGCAGCGCGATCAGCGCCGAGGAGCGCTGATAGCCGATGCGCAGGGTGGATTCCTCCGCTGCGGCCGGATCGCGGCCGAGGGCGAGACCCAGCGTCAGGCCGGCGAGGACGAGGCGGGCGGCGGACCGGCGGTTCATGGGGACTTTTCGGGTTTGCTCGGGAGGAGAGGGTCGTAGCGAGGCCGCGCGTACCGAAAGATCAGCTGCCCGGCTTGCGAACGGCCCCGGCGATGTCGACCGTCTTCGGCACGAGTTTGAGCCCGTGGAAGGTGTCGGCGATGCGCTGTTGTTCCCGCGTCACCGCCTCGTCGAGGGGGCGGATGCCGTAGGTCTGACGCTTGAGGGCAAGGCTCAGGATCGGCGCCGGGATGCCGACGGAGGGGCTCAGTTCCTTGGCCACCGCATCGGTGTTGTCCTTGGCCCAGGCATCGACCTCGGCGACCGCGGCGACGATGGCGTCGAGCGCCGGGCCGTTCTCGGCGGCGAAGCTCTTGGAGGAGAGGTAGAACTGGTGGTTCGGCACGAGACCGGTGCCGTCGGCGAGCACCCGGGCGTTGCCGCCGGCTTCGGCCGCCGCGAAGTACGGATCCCAGATCACCCAGGCATCGACCGCGCCGCGCTCGAACGCCGCCCGCGCATCGGCGGGCGCAAGGTAGACCGGGGTGATGTCGGCGAGCGTCAGGCCTGCCGCCTCGATCGCGCGCACCAGCAGGTAGTGGACGTTCGAGCCCTTGTTGAGCGCGACCTTCTTGCCGCGCAGGTCCGCGACCGATTGGATCGGGCTCGCCTTCGGCACCAGGATCGCCTCGCCCTTCGGCGCGGCGGGCTCGTGGGCGACGTAAGCGAGCACGTCGCTCGCGGCCTGGGCGAAGATCGGCGGGGTCTCGCCCGCCGAGCCGAAATCGACCGCGCCCGCGTTCAGCGCCTCCATCAGCGGCGGGCCGGAGGGAAACTCCGACCACTGCACCCGGTAGCCCAGCGCCTTCAGCTTCGGCTCAAGGCTGCCGCGGCCCTTCAGCAGCACCAGCGTACCGTACTTCTGGTAGCCGATCCGCACCGTCCGCTCGTCAGCATGGGCGGCGAGCGTCAGGCTGGCAAAGATCAGCGCGGCGAGCGCCAGCCACAGGCGCGGCAGCAGCGACGCCGGGATGGAAGCGGAGCGGGTGCGAGCATTCATCGGACGAAACTCCCCGATCAGTGGGCGCTGACGCGGCGGGTCGGCACGATGTCGTTGGCGATGACCTCGCCGAACGGGCCGTTGTTGCGGGCCGTGCTCGGCGCCGTGCCGGTGGTCGCGCGCAAGGGGAGCTTGGGGAAGACCAGCTCGGCGAAGCGGTAGGCCTCTTCCAGATGTGGGTAGCCGGAGAGGATGAAGCGATCGATGCCGAGATCGATGTACTCCTTCATCCGGTCGGCGACCTGATCCGCCGAGCCGACCAGAGCCGTGCCCGCCCCGCCGCGCACGAGGCCGACGCCGGCCCAGAGGTTAGGCGAGACGACGAGCTTGTTCCGGTCACCGCCGTGCAGCGCCATCATCCGGCTCTGGCCGACGGAATCCTGGCGCTTCAGGGTGGCTTGCGCCTGGGCGATGGTGGCGTCGTCGAGCCGCGAGATCAGACGGTCCGCCGCCTCCCAGGCCTCGCCTTCCGTCTCGCGGACGATGACGTGCAGACGGATGCCGTAGGAGAAGGTCTTGCCCTTTTTCTCGGCGGCCTCGCGCGCCTTGGCGATCTTCTCGGCGACGCCGGCCGGGGGCTCGCCCCAGGTCAGGTAGACCTCGCAATGCTCGGCCGCGACCTCGATGCCGGCGGGCGAGGAGCCGCCGAAATAGAGCGGCGGATAGGGCGCCTGGACGGGGCGGAAGATCACCCGGCCGTTCTCCGAGCGCAGGTGCTGACCGGCGAAGTTCACGGTCTCGCCGGCCATCAGTCCGCGCCAGATGTGCAGGAACTCGTCGGTGACGGCGTAGCGCTCGTCGTGGTCGAGGAAGACGCCGTCGCCCTTCAGCTCCACCGGATCACCCCCGGTGACGACGTTGATGAGGAGGCGCCCGTCCGAGATCCGGTCCAGGGTCGCTGCCATGCGCGCGGCGACCGAGGGCTCCTGAAGGCCGGGGCGCACGGCGACGAGGAAGCGCAGGCGCTGCGTCAGTGGGGCCAGCGCGGAGGCGACGACCCAGGAATCCTCGCAGGAACGGCCGGTCGGCAGCAGCACGCCGTAATAGCCGAGGTCGTCCGCGGCCTGCGCGATCTGGCGCAGATAGGGCAGCGAGACGTCGCGGGCGCCTTCCGAGGCACCGAGATAGCGGCCGTCGCCATGGGTCGGCAGGAACCAGAGGACGTCGGTCTTGCCGTCGGCGGGGGGGCGGCTCTGGGCGGTCATGGGGTACGCTCCGAATAAACGAAAGAAGAGGTCAGGCGCCGTGGCCGAGAAGCCGGTCGAGGATGCGGCCTTCGAGTTCGGCCAGCGCCGGGTCACCGCGGCGGCGCGGACGGGGCACGTCCACGGCGACGTCCAGCGCGATGGCGCCCTCCTCGACCACGAGGATGCGGTCGGCCATCGCCACCGCCTCGCCGACATCGTGGGTGACGAGGATCGCGGTGAAGCCCTGGTCCGCCCAGATCCGCTCGATCATCGCCTGCATCTCGATGCGGGTGAGCGCGTCCAGCGCCCCGAGCGGCTCGTCCAGGGCCAGCAGCGCCGGGCGGCTCACCAGGGCGCGGGCGAGCGCGACACGCTGGCGCTGGCCGCCGGAGAGCGTCGCGGGCCAGTTGCCGGCTTTGTCGGCCAGCCCGACCTCGTCGAGGACGGCGAGCGCCCGCTTGCGCCGCTCGGCACGGCCGATTTCCCGCCCGAGCCCGACCGCGACGTTGTCGGAGACCCGCGCCCAAGGCAGCAGCCGCGGCTCCTGGAACATGATTCTTTTCGAATTCCGGTCGCCATTGATGGTCACGCGGCCGGCGCTCGGCTCCTCGAGGCCGAGGATCAGGCGCAGCAGGGTGCTCTTGCCGCAGCCGGAGCGGCCGACCACGGCAACGAACTGGCCGGCGGGCACGTGCAGGTCGAGCCCGCGGATGACGGGCGCCCCCCCGTCGAAGCTTTTCGAGAGGCCGCGCAGGGTGATGGCGAGGCCGGCGTCGCGGTCTCTCGCAGATGCGTCCTCGACGCGCAGGGCAGCGGACATGGGGTTCACTCGCGGAAAAATCAGGCGTTGCGGTAGGCCGGGTTCCAGGCGAGGCAGGTGCGTTCCAGCGCCCGGGTCAGGCTGTCGGCGATCTTGCCGAGCCCGGCGTAGATCAGGATCGCCAGCACCACGACATCGACCAGCATGAACTCGCGGGCCTGCATCGCCATGTAGCCGAGGCCGGAATTGGCCGAGATCGTCTCGGCGACGATGAGCGTCAGCCACATGATGCCCAGGGCGTAGCGCACGCCGACGAAGATCGAGGGCAGCGCGCCCGGCAGCACCACGCGCCAGAACAGCTCGCGCCGGTTCATGCCGTAGACCCGGCCCATCTCGATCAGTTGCGGATCGACCGAGCGGATGCCGTGCAGGGTGTTGGCGTAGACGGGGAAGAACACGCCGAGCGCCACGAGGAAGAGCTTGGCCCCCTCGTCGATGCCGAACCACAGGATCACCAGCGGGATCAGCGACAGGTGGGGCACGTTGCGCACCATCTGCAGCGTGGTGTCGGTGAGCTTTTCCGAGAGGTTCGACAGGCCGTTGGCCAGACCGAAGGTCAGCCCGATGCCGCCGCCGATGAGGAAGCCCGCGGCCGCCCGGGCGAAGCTGACCCACAGGTTCTCCCAGAGTTCGCCGGTCTGGGCGAGGCGCCAGCCCGCGGCGGCGACATCGAGGGGAGCGGGCATGAAGCGGGTCGAGACGAGCCCGAACGAGGCCGCCGCCTGCCAGCCGAGGATGACGAGGGTCGGCACCAGCCAGGGCAGCAGCTTAGCCGTCGGTAGGCGCGACGACCTGCGCTGGAGCGGTGCGGCGGCCTCGGCGCGGTCTGCGCGGCCGGGGAGCGATCGGATCGCGGCGGAATCGGCCATGGTTCGGCTCACCCGTTGTTCTTAGGTCTTGTTGGCGGTCTCGGGCGGCGTCCAGACGATGTCGGACACCCGCACGGGGCGGGGGATCACGCCGATGGCGTGGAAGCGGTCGGCGATGCGTTGCTGCTCGGCGGTCACCGCCGCATCCATCGGCGCGATGACGAAGTGGATGCGATCCACCGCGCGGCGCGTGGCGGCGAGCGGCACGCCGGTGATCTTCGACAGGCTCGCCGCGACGCTGGCGCGGTTGCCCTCGCACCAGACTGCGACCGTGCCGAGCGCGGCGATGGCCGCCTTGAGCACGTCGGCTCGTTCCTCGGCGAAGGTCTTGTTGGCCAGGAAGAAGTTGTTTGTCGGCGCGATGTCCGGGGCCTGTACCAGGATGCGTGCGCCTTGGCCCTCTTCGGCGATGGCGAAGTAGGGATCCCACACCGTCCAGGCGTCGATCGTCCCGCCGGCAAACGCCGCGGCGCCGTCGGCCGGCGCGAGCAGCACCGGGGTGATGTCGCGGTAGCCGAGACCCGCCTTCTCCAGGGCGGCGACGGTGAGGTTGTGCGCGCTCGACCCCTTGGCGAAGGCGACGCGCTTGCCCTTGAGGTCGGCGAGCGAGGCGATCGCGGAGCCCTTCGGCAGCAGGATCGCCGAGCCCGAGCCGCCGCCCGGCTGTGCCGCCGCGTAGACGAGACCCGCGCCCGCGGCCTGGGCGAAGATCGGCGGGGCGTCGCCGGTCTGGCCGAAATCGATCGCGCCGAGGTTCAGGGCTTCCAGAAGCGGCGGGCCGAAGGAGAACTCGACCCAGCGCACGGCCATGTTCTGCGGCTTCAGCGCGGCCTCGATCGCAGCCTGCTCGCGGGCGACGGCGAGGATGCCGTTCTTCTGGTAGCCGATGCGCAGCACGCCCGGCTCGCTTGCGCGGGCACGGCGGAGCGGGAGCGCGGAGCCGGCCGCGGCAAGGCCGGCCGCGAGAAGGCGGCGGCGGTCGAGCATTGCCATCTCAGCGTGCTGCGGCCGTCGCCAGCGGCGCAGAGGCGGCCTGCGCGACGTCGAGGAGCCGGGCGAGTTCGGCGGCGGCCTGCGCCACGCGGTTGCGCACGATCTCGTCGGCGACCCGGCCCTCCACGATTTCGGTGTCGCCGGCATAGACCGCAGTCGGCGCGGTCTGCGCCGAGAAGAAGCCGAAGAGCGGGCGCAAGCTGTGCTCGACCACCAGCGCGTGGCGCGGCCCGCCACCGGTCGCGGTGAGCACCACCGGCTTGCCGATCAGCGCCTCGGGGGCGACGAAGTCGATCAGGTGCTTGAACAGCCCCGCATAGCTTCCCTTGTAGACCGGCGAGCCGACGATCAGCGCGTCGGCCGTCTCGATCGCCTCGACGATCCGTGCCGCCGGCAGCGGCAGGGCCGAACGGCTTGCAACCGCGATGCCGGTGCCCGCATCGACGAGATCGTAGACCTTCAGGTCGATCGAGCGCTGGCGCGACAATTCGGCAGCGACCGCCTCGACCAGGGTGCGGGTGCGGGAGGGGCGGTGCGTGTTGCCGGAGAAGGCAACGATCCGTGCGGGCATCGCGAAAGATCCAAGGCAGGACCGCAGACAAAAAAGAGCGGTGCCAGAACTCTCCGGACGGAGCGTTTCAGGCCTCGAATCTTCGAAAAGCTGCGGAGCGTTGTGGGGACGTTGTTGTCCTGAAATTTAGGGATCTGGGGTGGGGCAAATCAACGGATTGTTTTTGCGTTGTTTTTCTGGGTCGGAGGAAAGTTCTCTCGCAATCCACGTCAAGGCAGGGAGATTATTTTTGCACTCATCGACATTTGGCAGCGCATTGGAGGGCATGCTGTCCAAGCTGGGTCCGGGCCCTGTGGCGCGGCCGTTCTGATGTGAGCGCAGGGCTGCCTCCCGGTCACGCGCCTGTCGCGTCTGTCCGGGATGACCATGTTGCGGCGCTTGTATTGCGGCGCAACACGTGCGCCGCCCGGAGCATACTGCATGGTATCCCTGCCGATCCTCGCGCTCGCCGTCGCCTCCTTCGGCATCGGCACCACCGAGTTCGTCATCATGGGCCTCCTGCCGGAGATGGCGCGCGACTTCGATGTCTCGATTCCGCAGGCGGGCCACCTCGTGTCCGGCTACGCGCTCGGTGTGGTGATCGGCGCGCCGCTCGTGGCGATGGCGACCGCGCGCCTGCCGCGCAAAGCCGCCCTGCTGGCCTTGATGGCGGTGTTCACCCTCGGCAACCTCGCCTGCGCCCTGGCGCCGAGCTACGAATGGCTGATGGCCGCGCGGGTCGCCACCGCCTTCGCGCACGGCGCCTTCTTCGGCATCGGCGCCATCGTCGCGCGCAACCTCGTGCCGCGGGAGAAGCGCACGCAGGCCGTCTCGTTGATGTTCGCCGGGCTGACGCTCGCCAACGTTCTCGGCGTGCCCCTCGGAACGGCGCTCGGACAGGCGTTCGGCTGGCGCTCGACCTTCTGGGCGGTGGTCGGCATCGGGCTCGTGGCGGGGGCGGCCATCGCGCTTGCCCTGCCCGGCGGGATGCCCGGCACGCGGGGCGGCCTCGGACGGGAATTCCGGGCGCTCGGGCGCTGGCCGGTGCTGCGGCCGATGCTGGTCTCGACCCTGTCCTCGGTGAGCTTCTTCACCGTTTTCACCTATATCGCGCCGTTCCTGCTCACCGTGACGCATCTGACGCCCGGCGGCGTGACGGGGGCGCTGTTCGCGGCCGGTCTCGGCCTCACCGTCGGCAATCTCGCCGGCGGCTGGCTCGCCGACCGCGGCCTGATGCGCACGGTGCTCGGCAGCTTTGCCGGCCTCATCGCGGTGCTCGTCGTGTTCTCGCTGGTCGCGCCCTTTACCTGGCCTGCGCTCGCGGTGCTGGTGCTGTGGAGCGGGCTCGCCTTCGCCCTGGTTTCACCGCTTCAGGTCTGGGTGTTGGAGGCGGCCAGCGACGCCCCGAACCTCGCCTCGACCTTGAACCAGGGGGCGTTCAATCTCGGCAACGCCATGGGCGCCTGGCTCGGCGGCACGGCGCTGACTTTGGGCGCGGGCTATGCGGAGCTGCCGGCCCTGGCCGCCCTCGTCTCGCTCCTCGGACTCGCCCTCGCTGCAACGGCGGCGGCGCGGCCCCTGTGGCCGTCCCTGGCGCCAAGCCAGGGACGGTCGTGACTCGGAATTACATCGGTGGGGTGAGGCCGTCCTTGCCGACGGCGACCAGCTTGCCTTCGAGCTTAGCCCCGTCCTTGGCCGTAACCACGAAGATCTTCGCGCCCGGCGTCAGGATCGACTTGTCGGCGGGGTCGAAGGCGACGATCGGCGCCTTGGGCGGCACCACGATCGTCTTCGAGCCGTCCTTGTCGTAGGTCACGGTGAGCGTGCGCTCGCCGCCGCTGCCGGAGCCGGCATTGCTGCTGGCCACGGTGGCGTTGGTCATCGAGCTCTTCACCTTCGGCGCGCCGCCCGCGCTGGCGCCCGCACCGGAGGCCTTCACGGTGCCGTTGGTCATGGAGCTCTTCACCACCGGCCCGCTACCGCCCGCCGTGTGGTCGGGGATCGCGTCCCAGCCGTAATGGCCCTCGGCCGTGCCGCGCATGGATTCGGGGAACAGCACCACTTCGAGCGCCGTCATCGGGTTCTCACCCTTGGTGGCGGTGCCGATGAAGGTGCCTTCCTTGATCTGGTCGAGGCTCGACTTCACCACCCAGGCGAACTTGGCGCCGCCGACCTGCACCGTCTCGGACGTGCCGTCGGTGGTCTTGATCGTGACCGTGCCGGCGTCGCTTTTCTCGATCGTGCCGCGCACCCGCTGAAGCTCCGCCGCCTGGGCCGCACCCGCCAACGTGGTCAGGGCCGCGACTACAAGGGCAGTCCGCATCGTCTGGAACATGAGACTCTCTCCGTTTGAGGTCGGAGAAGGGTGGTGCGGGGCGGAAGTCTTTCAAGATTGCGCGCAAAATGGTGATGCGCAATCTTGCTTATATTCTCCTCAGATGCCGGTTCCGGCAGGCGTTCGATCAGTCCTCAATTCCTTGCGCCCGGCGCCGGGCGGCGCGGATCTTCTCCATGCGCGCGACCGAGAACACCGAGGCCTCGTAGAGAAGCAGCATCGGGATCGCCAGCGAGAGCTGCGAGATCACGTCCGGCGGCGTCAGCACCGCGGCGGCGACGAACACAAGCACGATGGCGTAGCGCCGCTTCTCCCGCAGGAAGGCCGCGTCGATCACGCCGATCTGCCCCAGAAGCGTGAGGATCACCGGCATCTGGAACGCGAGCCCGAAGGCGAAGATCAGCGTCATGATCAGCGAGAGGTACTCGTCGACCTTCGGCAGGAGCTTGATCGTCGCCTCGCCCGGCTGCCCGATCTGCTGCAGCGAGACCGAGAACTGGATCAGGAGCGGCATCGCCAGGAAGAAGACGACCAGCGCGCCGAGGAGGAAGAAGATCGGCGTCGCGACGAGGTAGGGCAGGAAGGCCTGGCGCTCGTTGCGGTAGAGGCCCGGCGCGACGAAGGCGTAGACCTGCGTGGCGATGACGGGGAAGGCCAGGAAGCCCGCGCCGAACACGCTGAGTTTGATGTTGGTGAAGACCTGTTCGAGGAAGTGGGTCGCGATCAGCTCGGCGTTCTGCGGCCCCACGATCGAGACGTAGGGGTGCACCAGGATGTTGTAGATCTGCTTCGAGAAAAAGAAGCAGCCGAAGAACATCACGATGAACGCGATCAGCGACTTGATCAGTCGCGAGCGCAGTTCGATCAGGTGCTCCAGAAGGGGGGCCCGCGAGGCCTCGATCTCGGCCTCATCGCGCTCGTCGCTCATGGAGTCGGGCCTGTTTCGGGCTTGGTGCCGGGGGTGATGGGAGAGGTCTCGACGGGGGCAGCGGGTGCCGGCGCAGCGTGCATCTGTTCGGCCTGCTGGCCGGGCGTCGGCCGCGGCACGTCGAAGCGGCCCGCGTCCTTCACATCGGCATCTTTCGCGCCGGCATCCTTGCTGCCGGAGCCGGGGCGGCTCTCGACCGCGCTGCGGATCTCGTTGCGGATCGTGTCCACGGGGTTGAAGGTCGGGCGCGCGGCGTCGACGGTGCGCTTGACGCCCTCGACGTCGCGGCGGACCTCTTCCAGCTCCGCTTCGCGGATCGCCTCGTTGAATTGCGACTGGAACTCGCCGGCCATGCGCCGGACCTTGGTGGTGATCTGGCCCAGCGTGCGCAGGGCCTTCGGCAGATCCTTCGGCCCGATGACGATCAGGGCGACGCCGCCGATCAGCATCACCTCGCCCCAGCTCATGTCCAGCATTGCGTCGTCCGTCCCGCGGGGCCGCGCCTGTCGAGGACGGGCGAGCGGCCCGCGCTATCCTGCCCGGAGCCGATCTTCAACCGTGCCCGAAAGCCGTTGCAGCCCTTGCACGCCCCTTGTTGAGCCTGTCGGTCAGACGGCCTTGTGGTCGCCCGCCGGCACGTGCGGCTGAACATGCGGCGGCTGCGGGGCCGTACCCGGCGCACCCTGGTGCGGCAGCGTGCGGACCGGATCGTTCGGGCCCACCGGGGGAACGCTCGTCGCCGTATTCGGCTGGGTCTCGTCGTCGGCCATGCCCTTCTTGAAGGCCTTGATGCCCTTGGCGACGTCGCCCATCAGCTCGGACACCTTGCCGCGGCCGAACAGCAGCATGACGACGACCGCCACGATGACCCAGTGCCAGACACTCATGCTGCCCATGGCAACCTCCTGCACCGCACCAACTCCGGCGGCGCCTCCACTTGAATTCGGGCGAACCTAGGGATCGCGTGGCGCGAACACAAGCAGTGCCCGGCGCACAGGCGGGCAAAGGCCGCGCAGGGCCTGCCCTTCTTTGTCGCATTCCGCCTCGTTGCCGGGCGTATCGCTGGACCATCGGGCGCGTAGAGCGCGCCGCGGCGCGAAAGCCAAGGCCGCGGGAGCGGCTGCCGGCGTTCGAGGCCGGAAAAGAGGCGGTGTGGTCGCTGTTATGCGATCGCGAAGGCTGCTTCGAAGCGGGCGCGGGCCTCCACCACGTCGAGGGCGTCCGGCGGCGTGAGGCGGGCAAGTGCGGCCTCGGCCCGGCGGGCGCCCTCCCCCGCGAGATCGGACGCGCCCTCGGCGACGGCCCGCATCTCGTCCATGCGTCCGTTGCAATGGAGAACGACGTCGATGCCGGCACGGTAGGCGGCTTCCGCACGCGCGCGGAACGGGCCCTGGAGCGCGTGCATCGACAGGTCGTCGGTCATCAGAAGGCCGTCGAAGCCGATCTCGCCGCGCACGATCTCGCGGATCACGCGCTCCGACAGGGTGGCGGGCTGCTCGGGATCGAGGGCGGTGAACACCACATGTGCGCTCATGGCGAGCGGCAGGTCGGCCAGCGCCCGGAACGGGCGGAAGTCGCTCGCGCCCAGGCTCGCCCGGTCGGCCTCGACCACGGGCAGGTCGAGATGGCTGTCGCAGGTCGCCCGGCCGTGACCGGGAATGTGCTTGATAATCGGCAGCACGCCGCCCGCCATCAGCCCCTCGGCCACGGCGCGGCCGAGTTCGACCACCCGCTCCGGCGTGTCGCCGTAAGCCCGGTCGCCGATGATGTTGTCCGAGCCCGCGACGGGGACGTCGAGCATCGGCGCGCAATCGACGTTGATGCCGACCGACGCGAGGTCGTGCGCCATCAGCCGGGCGCCGAGCCGGGCGATGTCGGCGGCGTCATCGCCGAGGGCACCGAAGCGGCCGCCCGCGGGATATTTCGGCCAGTGCGGCGGGCCCATGCGCTGCACCCGCCCGCCCTCCTGATCGATCAGGATCGGCGCATCCGCCCGCCCCACCGTCTCGCGCAAGGCGGCGGTCAGGGCGCGCACGTCGTCCGGCGTGCCGATGTTGCGCTTGAACAGGATGAAGCCCCAGGGCCGCAGATCGCGGAAGAAGGCGGCCTCCTCGGGCGTCAGCGCCGTGCCGGAACAGCCGAGGATGACGGCGCGGGGCGTGCTGGCGGAGGTCATGCTCGCGGAGGTCATGGAGCCGGCGTTCCTCGGACGGGGCGAAACGGGCGAAAGGGCTTGCCGAGCACGGCGTCGATCCCACTCACGCCCTCATCCTGAGGTGCCTGCGTCAGCGGGCACCTCAGGATGAGGAGTCGGATGGGATGCGCGCAGTCGAGCCGGTTCCGGGGATTTGCCGAAACCGGCCGATAACAAGCGCAGTGTCAGCTCAGTTATGTCGGCTCAGTTCTTGGCGACGAAGCACTGGCCGCCCGCACCTTGCAGCGCGCTGCACAGGCTGGAGGCTTCGTTCTTGGCGAGCGGCCCGACGCGGACGCGGAACAGGGTCTTGCCGTTCACCTCGGCCTGCCGGATCAGCTCGGGCTTGCCGGAGAGCTGGCTGTACTTGCCCTGCATCTCACGGAAGGCGGCCCGCGCTTCGCTCTCGCTGCCGCGCACGCCGAGCTGGACCGAGTAGCCGCTGACCGGCGCCGTGAGCGAGCCGGAGGCGGGAGACGGCTCGGAGGTGCTGGCGGTGGTCTCGGGCGAGACGGAGGCGACGCGCTGCTGCGCCTTCGGGCGCGCGGCGGGTGCCGCGGGCGTCTCAGACGGTGCCTCGGCGACGGGCGTGGTCGCCGGCGCCGTGGCCAGGGTGCGCGAGGCGGAACGGCGGGGCTCCGAGGCCGGCGTCGCGGTGTTCGCGGCGGAGGCGTCGGGCATCGTCATGGTCGGGATCGCCGAAGCCGGCGCCTGGGCGGTCTCGGCCGCGGGCGCAGGCGGCTGGTGGACCGGGGTGTCCGGCTTGACCGAGACGGTGCGTACCCGGCGCGGCTCGCCGAACGTGTCGGACAACGTGTTGCCGGGTGTCGCCCCGCCTTGCCCCGGTTCGCCGCCGTCGCTGCGGGCGGCCGCGGTGCGGGCGGCTTGGTTGACGTCGAGCGGCTGCTCTTCGCGGTTGACGATCTTGATCTGACCGTCCTTGGCGTTGCGGTCGTAGATCTGCTTGTTCTGGTCGGGAATCTCGACGCCGTCGGTCGCTGCCGGCTGCACCTTCAGCGGGGTCTTGTCGGCGAGCACGGTGATCGGGCCGCCGCTGCCGCCGCCATGGGTGCCGCGCCACGCCAGGGCACCGCCGACGCAGACGGCGACCACGGCGAGGCCGGCACCGACCTGGACGAGGCGGTTGCGGGCGCGCGGACGCTCCGCTGACCGCGTCCGGTAAGTCTCGTCGGCCTCGGCGAAGGCCGCCGGATCGGTCGTGCCGTCGGCGTACATGCCCTGTTCGACGGAGGCGAGATACTGGTCGAAGGCGTCCGCCGGGCTCTGGGACTGGCCGGGGGTCTGAGTCTGCGCGTCGGCATGCGCCTGGCTGTGCGCTTGATTCCTGGTCGGGTCGTGGGCGGGCTCGTCCACGAAGGTCGGCTCGACGCGGGCCGGACGGCCCGTCTCCGATCCGCGCGTCACGGGAGCCGCCTCCTGGGCGGCGCCCTTCTCCCGCGCTTCCAGCAGGGCGCGGAAGGGATCGTCCTGCCCGACGATGCGGGCAAGCTCGGCGAGCGGGTCGCCCTTGGGGGCGGCCTGCGGAGCCTTGCCCCGGATCGCCTCCTGCGACGTCTGACGCAGCTCGCGCTCGAAGGCATCGAAGTCGACCGTCGCGCGCGAAGCGTGTCCCGTCATGGCCTCATCCTCTCAACAGCCGTCCTCGGTCACCGCATCTCATCGGGTGCGGAGACGCCCAAAACCGCGAGGCCGGAGGCAAGAACGCCGCCCAAGGCCTCCACGAGGGCCAAGCGGGCCCGGGTGGACTTTCTGTCGGTTGGATTAACAATCCGTAATTGCGGCAAGTCTTTGCCCTTGTTCCAGAAACTATGCAGCGAACTCGCCGTTTCATAGAGATAGAACGCAATTCGGTGCGGTTCATGCGCCGCTGCCGCTGATTCGAGCACCCGCGGATACTGTGCAATCAGGCGCATCATCTCGATCTCGCCGGGATCGGTGAGCACCGACAGGTCCGCATCGGCGAGCAGCGCCGCGGGCGAAAGGTCCTCGCCGGGCATCGCCTCGCGGGCCTGACGCAGCACCGAGAAGCGCCGGGCGTGGCCGTACTGCACGTAGAAGACCGGGTTATCTTTCGACTGCTCCACCACCTTGGCGAGGTCGAAATCCAGCGTCGCGTCGTTCTTGCGGTAGAGCATCATGAAGCGGATCGCGTCGCGGCCGACCTCGTCGATGACGTCGCGCAGCGTCACGAACTCGCCGGCTCGCTTCGACATCTTCACCGGCTCACCTGCGCGCAAGAGCCGCACGAGTTGGCAGAGCTTGACGTCGAGCCGGGCCTGCCCGTCGCTGACCGCCTTCACCGCCGCCTGCATCCGCTTGACGTAGCCGCCATGGTCGGCGCCGAGCACGTCGATGAGCTCGTTGGCGCCGCGCAGCCACTTGTCGCGGTGGTAGGCGATGTCGGAGGCGAAGTAGGTGAAGGAGCCGTCGGACTTCAGCAGCGCCCGGTCCACGTCGTCGCCGAACTGGGATGAGCGGAACAGGGTCTGCTCCCGGTCCTCCCAATCGTCGGGCAACTGGCCCTTGGGCGGCGGCAGGCGCCCCTCGTAGACGAGGCCCTTCTGCCGCAGCGCAGCGAGCAGCTCCGCAACCTTGTTGGCCCCTTGGCCGCCGTTCTCGCCCTGAAGCGTGGCTTCCGAGAAGAACACGTCGTGGCGGATGCCGATCGCCGCGAGATCCTCGCGGATCATCGCCATCATCGCGTCGATGGCGAAGCGGCGCACCTGCGGCAGCCATTCGTGCTCGGGCCGGTCGAGGAGCGCCCGGCCATGCGTCTCCGCCAGTTGCGCGCCCACCGGCTTGAGGTAGTCGCCGGGATAGAGCCCCTCGGGGATCGTGATCGTCTCGCCCAGCGCCTCGCGATAGCGCAGGTAGGCGGAGCGGGCGAGCACATCGACCTGCGCGCCGGCATCGTTGATGTAGTACTCGCGCGTCACCGGCCGGCCGGCGGCGGCCAGCAGGTTGGCGAGCGCGTCGCCGAACACCGCGCCCCGCCCGTGGCCGACATGCATCGGCCCGGTGGGGTTGGCCGAGACGTACTCGATGTTGACCGGGCCGCCCGGCATGTGTCCGCGCCCGAACGCCTCGCCCTCGCGAAGCGCCGTACGGATCACATCCTGAAAAACCTCCGGCGCGAGCCGCAGGTTGATGAAGCCGGGCCCTGCTACGCTCGCCTCGACGATGCGGGGATCGGTGCGCAGTTCTTCAGCCAGCGCCTCGCCGAGCGCCTTCGGGTTCTGCTTGGCCTCCTTCGCCAGCACCAGGGCGGCGTTGGTGGCGAGATCCCCGTGCGAGGCGTCGCGCGGCGGCTCGACCACGACGCGCGACAGGTCGAGCCCCTCGGGCAGCCGGCCGGAGCGGGTGAGGGATTCGAGCGCCTCGCGCACGCGCGTCTCGAAGAGGGCGAAGATGTTCATGAGGCTCAGGTGTTCGTCGTTGCCGCGAGCCGGCCCACCCGCGCGTCGGGCGGCCGGAACCGTCCGGGGCGGCATAGCAATGGCGGGCGGGAGTGTCACGGCGCCTCCTCCGGGCCGACCGCGAGTTCCGCCAGCACCGCCCGCAGCCGCTCCGGCAGCGGCACCGGCCGGCGCGTCTCCCGGTCGACATACACGTGGACGAAGTGCCCCTGCGCGGCCGCCTCCGCCTCGTCATCGCGAAAGATCGCGATCTCGTAGCGTACGCTGCTGCGGCCGAGATGGGCCACCCGCACGCCGGCGGTGATCCGGTCGGGGAAGGCGACCGGAGCGAAGTAGCGGCAGCCCGTCTCCACCACGAGGCCGATGACGGGGGAACGGGCGATGTCGAGGGCGCCCACCTCCACCAGGATCCCGTTCACCGCCGTGTCGAAGAAGGCGTAGTAGACGACATTGTTGACGTGCCCGTAGACGTCGTTGTCACCCCAGCGCGTCGTCAGCGGCACGAGCCGGGAATAGGCGACGCGGGTATCGCGCGCGGTGGTGCGGTCGGTGCTCAATCGGTCCTCCGTCATATCTGGCCCCTGCGTGGCACCCTGCTGCCTTTCGTGCGGGGACAGGGCGCTCTCTCGGTAGAATGCACCGTTGCACGCAGGGCGCGAACGGCGGCGTTGTCGGAGCAAGATCCTGCATGGAGACCGCCCGATGAAGTCCTTCGCCCTCGCCGCTACCGCTCTCGCCGCCTTGGCCTTCGCTCCCGCAACCGTCGAGGCCCGCGAGTTCGGCGGCCATGGCGGCTATGTCGGCGGCGGGCGCCATCATGGCGGCTACGGTCATCACGGTTATGGCGCCCGCTTCGGTCACGCCGGCCGCTTCGGTGGTTATCGCGGCGGGTTCGCCGGCCATCGCGGCGGCTTCCGGCATCGCGGCTTCGGCTATGGTGGTGGTTACGCCTATCGCAGCCATGCCGCGCGCGGCTTCTACGGCCGCGGCTACGGACGGAGTGCCGGCCTCGGCCTTGCGGGGGCCGGGATCGGTCTGGCCGGTGCCGGGCTCGGGCTGGGCCTCGGGCTCGCCGGGGGCGCGCTGGGCGGCGGCTGGGGTGGTTACGGCTACGGCGCGCCCGCCTACGGCTACGCGGCACCGGCCTATGGCTACGGCTACGCGCCCGTCACCACCGGTTACGCGCCGGTCTACAACACCGGCTACGGCGCGGGCTGCGTCTGCGAATGAGATCGTGAGCCTTCGGCTGGCGGCGCCTCACGGCTCGGTCAGCGGCAGGCCGCGGCTCGGCGGGCTCCAATGCAGGTTGGGTGTCGCGGTAAACAGCCGGCCGTGCTCCAGCACCGCGTAGGTGTCGGTCATGCCGGCGATGTAGTCTGCGATGCGCCGGGCAAGGCGGGCCTCGCTGGCATTCCCCAGACCTTCCGACCATTCGGCCGGCATCCGTGCGGGGTCGGCACGGAAGGCCGAGAACAGGTCGTCGACGATGGTCGCGGCCTTGGCCCGCACCGCCATCACTTCCGGGTGGCGGTACATCCGCGCGAACAGGAAGCGCTTGATGTCCGCGTCCGCCGTGGCGATGGCGGGCGAGAAGGCGATGACCGGCTCGTGCGCGGCCCGAATGTCGCCGACGCTTCCCGGCGCCAGCGCGGCGATGCGCGCCTCGCCCTCGCGGATCACGTCCTCGACGAAGCGCGTGATGACGCGCCGCGCCAGCTCATGGATCTTTCGCGACGGCTCCAGGCCGGGATGCAGGGTGTCGATCTCGTCGAGCAGCCCGGACAGGAACGGTACGGCCGCAAGGTCGGAAAGATCGAACAGCCCGGCCCGCAGGCCGTCATCGAGGTCGTGGGCGTCGTAGGCGATGTCGTCGGCGAGCGCCGCGCCCTGCGCCTCCGGCCCGGCGAAGCGCGACAGTTCGAGGTCGTTGGCCGCATTGTATTCCAGCACGGCCGCTGGGATGCCGTCGGCGGCGTAGCGCGGGATCGGCGCACCGGAGGCGTCGAGCAGCGGGCCGTTATGCTTGACCAGCCCCTCCAGCGTCTCCCAGGTCAGGTTGAGCCCGTCGAAGCCGGCATAGCGCCGCTCCAGCCGGGTAACGATGCGCAACGCCTGGGCGTTGTGGTCGAAGCCGCCGTAATCGGCCATGCAGGCATGCAGCGCGTCCTCGCCGGTATGCCCGAAACAGGTGTGGCCGAGGTCGTGGCTCAGCGCCAGCGCCTCGGCGAGATCCTCGTCGAGGCCGAGCGCGCGGGCGAGCGCCCGGGCGATCTGGCTCACCTCCAGGCTGTGGGTGAGCCGCGTGCGGTAATGGTCCCCCTCGTGATGCACGAAGACTTGCGTCTTGTGCTTCAGCCGCCGGAAGGCGGTGGAGTGGATGATCCGGTCGCGGTCGCGCTGGAAGTCGCTGCGGGTGGGCGAGAACGCCTCGGGGATCAGCCGCCCGCGGGTCGCCGCCGGATCGGTGGCGTAGGGCGCCCGCCAGCGCTCGCCGTTCTGCCGCACCTGCTCAACCCTTCCTTCCGCAGCCGCGTTGCGGCCGGCCGTTGCACCCCATATCTTGGGTAAGGGGGAGCCCGCGACAATCGCGGGCCCTCACCTTCACGACACCGGTTCGAGAAACGGGGCCGCGCCACGATGGCCGACATCAACCTCACCGCCCGCGCCGCCAAGCGGATCAACGAGATCATGGGTGCCGAGCCCCCCGGTTCGTCGCTGCGCATCAGCGTGAACGGCGGCGGCTGCTCGGGCTTCTCGTATGCCTTCGACATCACCAGCGCCCGCGAGGGCGACGACGTGGTGATCGAGCGCGACGGCGCCACCGTGCTCGTCGATCCGGTCTCGCTCGAATATATGGGCGGCGCGACCATCGACTTCGTGAACGACCTGATCGGCCAGTCCTTCAAGATCGAGAACCCGCTCGCCACCGCCTCCTGCGGCTGCGGCACCTCCTTCGCGATCTGAGGACGCGATCCGAAAATCGCGGGCGGGGCGATCACCATTCGGGCCTCAGGCGCCGGTGACCGCCTCCGCCGACAGTCTCGACGCTTTGGGCTGTCGCTCCGCTCGACGCTTTCCGGGGCTCAAGCCCCGAAAAGCCCGCTCCGCGCGACGCTCTTCGCGCCATGGGCCCGCGCAAGCGGCGTCGAGTGACTGACCTGCCGTGGCACCGGCGCAATTGCCACGCCTGTGGAAAACCGGCAGGGATGGAAGTCTCACGGCCCTTTTCCGATCTCCCGCCAGCCTGCGATCCGATCCAGCCATGACGTCATCGACGCGCCGTCCCGTCCTCATGCGGGCACTGCTCGCCTCGGCTTGCGCGGTCGCGCTGCTGACAGGGCCCGCGCCCTCGGCGCCGGCCGTGGCACAGGAGGCGGCGTCCGCGGTCCAGGATCTTGTGCTCGACAACGTGAGCCTCGCCTTCGGCGACACGCTCGTCACCGCGCCGAAGGTCACGGTGAGCGGCACGCGCCTCTCCCGCGACGACCTGCTTGCGATCTTCAAGGCCGACGCGAAAGACGCGAAGGATCCGGTCAAGGATCTCTGGCCGGCTCGGCTTCAGCGCCTCGATGCCGGCAGCCTCACCATGCCGGAGTTGCGCGTCGAGCGCCGCGACGGCGACCGGCGGCAGGTCGTCACCTACCGCGACGTGGCCGCGCGCACGATCCGGGCGGGGCGCATCAGCGAACTGACGGCGGCCGGTGCGACGCTCTCCGTCGAGGGCGCGCCCCAGGCGGGCAGCGGCAGCTACGGCCGCATCCGCGCCGAGGAGGTCGATCTCACCGCACTGGCACGCCTCTACAGCGAGGCCGGCGACGCGAGCAGCCCGCTCCAGCGCCTCTACGTGGCACTCGCCGTCGAAAGCATCGCCTTCATCGACGAGCGCGGCACCACGGTGTCGATCGCCCGTCTGACCGGCCGCGACCTCGCCGGACGCCAGACGGCGGCAACCTGGCGCGGCGCCGTGGAGGCCTTGGGCGATGGCGGGCTGGCCGAGGACGACCGGGCCAAGCGCGCCCGCTCGGCCGGCCTGCTCGCGGATCTCGCCGAATCGGTCTCGGTCGGCAGCCTGGAGGCGACGGACCTGACCGTGAAGGAGGTGAAGGGCGATGACCCGCTCTCCTTCAGCATCGGCCGCATGAGCTATGCCGGCGGAGCTGAGGCCGGCATCACGCTTGCCGAGATCGGCTTCGGAGCCAAGGAGGCGCAGGGCAAGATCGCCCGCCTTTCCCTAACCGGCTTCTCCCTGGAGCCGACCATCGCCGCCCTTCGCCGTCTCGCGAAGGCACCGCTCCCCGCCGGTACCGATCTCGGGAAGGGGGCGGCTCCGGCGCCGGACCTGCAGGAGGCGGAGTTGCGCCGCCTGACGCCGGTCATCGGCACGCTGACCCTGTCCGATCTCGGGCTCGATCTCGCGCAGGTGGCGGTCGTGCCCCCGGCCGCCTCGGGTGATCCGCTCAAGGCGCCGAATCGGGTTCCGCTCCCGCCGCTCCATATCGGCCTGCGCGGCGCCAGCATGAGCTTTGGGCCGCCCAAGGATGGCGTGCCGACCGAGACCCGCTTCACCCTGAGCGGCCTCACCATGCCGACTTCCGCCGTCGAGGGCGTTCCCGGTCTCGGCTCGCTCGGGCTCTACGGCTACCGCGACCTCGATCTCGATGCCACGGCCGACACCGCCTGGAGCGAGGACAAGCGCGAGCTGAGCTTCAAGGCGCTGTCGCTCTCCGGCAAGGATATGGGCCGGCTGCATCTCAACGCCACGCTCGGCGGCATCGGCCCCGAGGTGTTCGATCCCGATGCTGCGGTCTCGGGCTTTGCCATGCTCTCGGCCACCGCCAAGGCGCTGGACCTGACGCTGGAGAATGGCGGCCTGTTCGAGCGCTTCATCGACGCCCAGGCGAAGGTGCTGAGCCTCAAGCCCGACGAACTGCGCAAGGAATACGTCACGGCGAGCGTGATCGGCGTGCCGGTGATCCTCGGCAACTCGGCCGCCGCCAAGGCGATCGGCGCGGCGATGGGCAAGTTCGTCGCCAAGCCCGGCAGCCTCTCGATCAGCGCCAAGGCGAAGAGCGGCGAGGGCCTTGGCATGGTCGATGTCAGCACCGCCCCGACCCCGGCGGCGGTCCTCGACAAGCTCGAGGTGAACGCCAAGGCCGAGTAGTCTTCTCGGCCCGCGTTACGCCTCGGCTCGGCGAAGCCGGGCCTTCGCTCGAAGCCGCCTGGGCGGCGTCGAACATCACAGACGACGGTCTGCGGAGGCTGGGGCGCCGTTGTTCGAGGAAGCTGCGGGCCGATCGCAGCGAGCGACGGCCCTGCCGGCAAAGCGGTGTCATGCCAAATCCGATTGATCCCGTCGGGATAGCGGATTTGGGCTTCGGCGGGATCCCATCGCGCTAAAGCATCATCCCGAAAGCGGATTGCCGGTTTTCGGAAGAAGATGATGCAAAAACAAAAGTCTAGAGCATCGTAGTGGATCCGATATCCAGGACGATGCTCTCGCGCGATGGGTACTCTCCTCAGGCGCCGCGCGGGCTCACTGATCAGCGTCCCGCTTGAATCAAGCGGAAACCGTATCAGTTCGCCGCCGCGACCTGCGAGCGCTTCGGCTTGAGGCCGGAATGGCCGGGGGCCTGCGCCACGGCGGTCTTGCTGGCCGTCTGGCCGGCCGTCTTGGCGGCGGGCTTGATCCCCGGCTTCGACGCGGTGCCGGCCGGTACGCCGCCGGCGAGCTTGGCCATCGCCTGCTTCGCAGTGGGGGGCATCGCCGCCACGCGCTGGGCCGGTTCGGGCGCTACGGTTCTGCCGACGGGCTTCAAGGCGACCCTGGTGGCGACCTGCTGAACCGGCGCCGCCTTCATCGGCACCGCTTGCGCAGTACGGACGGGCATGGAGGTGCCCTTCACCGGAGTGGAGGCCACGCGCGCCGGGGCTGGAGCGGTCGCATCCTTGTGCCGGCCCTGTGCCGGCTGTGCGGAGCGGCCGGCTTCGGCCATCATGCGGCGCGGTTCGGGGGCAGGCTTGGCCGAGGCGGCGGCGAGCGCCACCGGAGCCGGGCGGAACGGCGCGGCGCGGGCGGCGGTCGGCTGCAGGGCGGCCGGGACGGCCACCGCCGCGCTGGCGAGCACGATCGGCGCGGACCGGGCCGGGCGCGCGACCGGGGCTGCGGTTTCCGGCGCGTCGTCGTCGCGCTCGCCCGCCGGACGGAAGGCGAGTGCGCGGGAGGCGCGTTCGAGCCGCTCGGGCGCGGCCTCGGGCTCGGAGGGGCCGAGATCGGCCACCATGACCGGCGCACGCCCGATCGCGGCGGGGCGGCCGTCGGTGCGCAGGGTCGCGAGAAGCTTGCGATCGTCGCTGCCGGCGACCGAGGCCTTGCCGGCATACTCGACGCGCACCCGCGCCGTGCCCTTGCGGTGGAATTCGAGCGCGCGGGCCGCCTCCTCGGACACGTCCATGAGACGGTTGGCATGGTAGGGGCCGCGGTCGTTGACGCGCAGGATCATCGAGTGGCCGTTGTCGAGGTTGGTCACCCGGACATAGCTCGGCAGCGGCAGCGTGGGGTGTGCGGCGGCGATGGAGTGGCGGTCGAAGACTTCGCCGTTGGCGGTGACCCGGCCGTGGAAGGCGCTGCCGTACCAGGAGGCGAGACCCTCGCGCATGTAGCCGCGGGCATCCTCGCGCGGCACGTAGGTCTTGCCCGCCACCACATAGGGCTTGCCCGAGAAGCGCCGCCCGCCCCCCTTCGGGATCACGTCGCCCTCGTTGTAGAGGCGGCGGCTCGCCTTCACGCCGTATTTCGGATCGATCTCGCTGCCCGAGGACGCGCCGCCCGCGAGCTTGGCCGGGTTGTTGGCGCAGTTGGCGGTCGTCAGCGCCACCGCGCAGACCGCCAGGAGCTGCAGGGCCGGTCGCAGGACCGCCGCCGCACCCCGCGTCGGAGCGTCCGCGGCCGTCCCGATCGATGCCAAATCCCGTGGCATGACATGAGTCATGTCGCTCGCCCGCTCCCCGCCTACGCCACAGAGTTCCCTCAAGGCCGCGGAAAGCTGGGCCTCAGGGGATCACGCTACGCCGAGCCGGAACAGACGCCCGGCCGTCCCCAGAGGATCGTCCGGACGCGGTAAAGGAAGGCTGAACGGGTGGCCGGGCGGCGGGTGAGCCGGGGCGTTGCGCACGCAAAAATTCTCAAGGAATCGAGCGGAAAGCTGCGCCGCGCGTTCCGTTTCTCAGCGCGGGTTCTCGCCCAGCACCTGCTCGATGGAGCGGGCGCCGCGCTGCTTGAACAGCAGGTCGAGGGCTTCGAGCATCAGGGCGTGCATCTTGGTGCGCTCGGCATAGGCCAGATCCCGGAGCTGGTCGTAGACCGGGGGCTCCAGATAGACCGACATCTGCTTGGCGCGCTCCTTGAGGGTGCCGGCCCGTGCAGCAGGCGCCGAGGCCGCCAGATCGAGCCGGACGACCTCCGCTCCGGTCGGGGCGTTCGCCTTCGCGGCCGATCGGGCTGCGCCCTTCCGCGGCCCGCCGGCCGGGCCGGCGGAGGCGACGATCGAGGCGAGGTCGAGCTTAGGCGGCCTTGACATGCTTTCTCGTATCCTTGGCCGTCACGGCCTTGCTCGTCCGCTGCCCGGTCGCCTGCATGCGGCGCTCGATCCAGCTCCACAGCCGGCGCACCTCGCCCGCGGCCTGACCCTTCGGATTGAACTCGGTGACGCCCTGGCCGACGCCGATGGCGTCCTGATGGTCGTTGCGTGCCACGATGTTGACGTCGGGCAGGATGCCGAGCACCGCGAGCCCGTCGGCGGCGTCGCGGATGCGGTAGGAGCGCGGCGGCGTCTGGTTCAGGACGAAGGCGAACTTCTTTTCCAGGCGGTAGACGGCGGCGAGCGTCGGCTTGAAGGCGCGCAGGTCGGCGGGGGTCGGCCGGCAGGGAATGATGCACAGATCCGCCGCGCGGATCGCGGAGAGCGTGCCGTTGGAATCGATGCCGGGGGTATCGATGAAGACGTAGTCGTAGGACGACTCTGCCAGCCGCTCCATCACGAGGTCGATCTGCGTGGCGTCGATCTGGGCCACTTCGGGGCCGTCGGCGGTGCGGTGATCGAGCCAGTCGGTGATCGTGGCCTGCCGGTCCATCTCGAGGATGCAGACTGCGTGCCCGGCTTCCTGTGCGGCGACTGCGAGCGAGATGCACAGGGTGCTCTTGCCGCTGCCCCCCTTCTGCGTGACGAACGTGATCGCTTTCATGCCGGCCACCCCACCGTTCTCGGTTTCGTCAGGCTGCCGGTCCTGTGATGCCGGGGCTGCCCAGACCCCGGATTTCGCCCAACATGGTTAACCACCCGTTAAGGCCGGGGCCGGCCTCGACTCTCATTCTGTTGACTTGAGGTTGGGTTTTTCCAGTTCCGTTACCTCAGCGCTTTACGAGGGCGGTTGCATTCCGTTATCGTAACTTAAGGCAGGATTTGCCGCAGAAAATTCACTTGAGATTGCAATTTTCGCCGTATCGGCGGCAAATTCTGCGTTCGTCGGGTCGATGCTGGGGCTCCCTGAGAGGCCCGGGCTGCGGTTGCGCATGCCTGCGGACGTGATGCCGGTGCCTTGAGATGACGGCTTTTCAACCTGACCTTCCTTCCGCCTTCGCCGGCTCCGCCTGCCTCGGTGCCTGGGCTCATGATCCGAATTCCAACCGGCTCGCCCTGTCTCCGGTCCTGGCACGCCTCCTGGCGGTACCGGCAGCCTTGGCGGCCGGAGCGCCTCTGACGCTGGCGCTGGCGGCGGTGGAGGCCGAGGACGCAGTCCGGCTGGAAAGCGTGCTGCGGGCAGCGGGGGAGGACGGGCGACCGTTCGAAGCCGAGTTCCGCACGCGGCCCGGCCCCGACGGTCCGCGCTGGCTGCGGCTGATGGGGCGGAGCGGGCGCGATCCCGAAACGGGGGCCCTCACGACCCAGGGGCTCGCCTTCGACCTGACCGAAGGGCGCCGGCCGGTCGATTCGGAGGTCCACCAAGCTCAGCGACAGGCCAACCGTCTCGCTGACCATGCGGCAGCGATGAAGGGGCTGGTGGCGGGCCTGCGCAACCCGCCCCTGGCCCGCCTCGTCGACGAGGTCGCCGTCGAGGTCGGCCACGAGCTTGCCCGCCATCTCCGCGGCACCGGACGGCAGGTGCACTGATACGGTTTCCGCTCGATTCAAGCGGAACCGTATCGGCAAGCCCGCGCGGCGTTTGAGCGAAGCCCAAATTCGCCATCCCGAAGGGAGCAACCGAATTTGGTATGACCGGCGCGGCCGCCGGGATCTATCGCGGTTGCGCGGAGGCTTCGAGCGCGGGGCGCAGGCGTGCCGGCGGCGCGGGGAAGAGGAGCGGGCGCAGGGCCTGCGCCGCCTCCGGCATGGG
This sequence comes from Methylobacterium sp. J-043, assembly GCF_022829505.1. Lineage (NCBI taxonomy): Bacteria > Pseudomonadati > Pseudomonadota > Alphaproteobacteria > Hyphomicrobiales > Methylobacteriaceae > Methylobacterium > Methylobacterium sp. J-043. The sequence continues at coordinate 269,418 of NZ_JAKSYB010000034.1, forward strand.
GCGGGCCAGGGCTGCGGCGAAGGCTTTTCGCAGGGCCGAGCAGCCGCGCCCGCGCGCCGGCTTTGGTGAGGCCCCCACCGTCGCCGCCGCGCTTGCGACCTGCCTCGGTGGCGTCTCCCGGAGGGGCTGAAGCGCAGCCTCCGTCGCCCTCAATCCGAGAGCCCGCGACAGGACCGCCCGTCCCTCGGCGAGCTGTCCGGCGCCGAGGCGTGGCCGCGTCAGCACCGCGCCGACCCCGTCCTCGGCCGACGCGCAGATCCGCCTCCGATCCGGGTTCTGACGCTGCATCGTCCGCAGGATCATCCGGCCAAGATCGGTCAGGGCGGCCGGGTCGGCCTCGGTGAGGCTTCGCGCCACGGCCTGCGCCGCCATCCGGCGGACACCATCGACGGCGTCCCCCTCCGAGCGGCCCCGGCGATAGCCGTCGAGATACCATGCGGCGATCGGCGCGATCGTCCCCGGCGCGTCGGCCTCCACCGCGTCCAGCAGCGGCACGTCGCGCAGGATCGCGGAGCGGGCCCGCTCCGGGTCGGCGCCGGCGTCGAGGGTGGAATCGGGAAAGCGGTAGGCATCGACCCGGCCGGTGGCGACGCCGGCCCTCATCAGGGTGTCGGTGTCGGGGATCATCAGGTCGTCCGGCCGGACCTTGAGGGCGGCCTCGACGAAATCGGCGCTCACGCCCGCGGCGAGGTAGGCGGCGCGCTCGGGCGCGCTATCGGCCGCGATCTCGACGCCGAACGGACCGGTCTCGTAGGGCGCGTGGAAGCCGAGCCGCGTCTCCGCCAGAACCAGCCGCTCGCGCCCGCGCACGAAGGCCAGGGTGCAGGCGGAGACGCAGTAATCCGGCACGTAGGTGACGAGGCCGTGCTCCGCGATCAGCGCCCCGATGGCCGCACCCTCATCGACCAGGCCGCCCTCGCTGGTGAGATGGATGCGTTCGACCGCGCGGTGAGCCGCAAGCAGCCCGGCGAGCCGCTCGGCCGCCCCCTCGGTCAGCTCGCCGAACAGGCGTATGTCGCGTTCGCCGGGCCCGAGAACGATGCGGGTCGCGGGCGCTTCCGGCGCGGTCGCGTGGAGTTCGGTGCGGGTGGTAAGCCCGCCGCCGACCGGGCCGATCGCTCCGCGCGGACCTGTCGGCCGGCCTGGGACGGAGAGCAGGATTCCCGCCATCAGGGCCCCGGCCAGCCCCACCGAGACGCAGGCAACCCCGCGCCAAGCAGCGCCGCGCATGACCCGCCGCGAGCCAGCCGCCATACTTCGCCCCCACAGGATGGTTCGGATTCTCGTTCGATCCGAGAAGTGTCCATCGCGAGAGCGGCGAAGCAAGGCCTTTGCCAGGGCGAAAAAGCGTCGGGAGGCGGCCCTTGTTGCCGGGGACGGCAGGGGCGGAAGAAATCGGTTTCGAGCGGCCCGTTCGCGGCAGAGTGCTTTCCTGCCTCGACATTATGTCGCAGCGCGAGGGGTGACGTCGGTGGTGTCAGGGAGCGGGCTTGAGCAGCAGATAGATGTCCATGATCCAGCCGTGGCGGGCGCGGGCCTCCGCGCGCACCCGTCGGATCTCCTCGGCCACGTCGCCGAGCCGGCCGGCGACGAGCAACTCGTCCGGCGTGCCGAGATAGGCGCCCCAGTGGATCGTCAGCGCGGGGTCGAGCCCCTCGAAGCGCGGGTCGCCATCGAGCATCACAACGGTGGCGCCGGGCTCCTCGCCCAAGCCGTCGCCCAAGCCATCTCCCAAGCCGTCGCGAAGCCGCCGGCCGGTGGTGATCCGCACCGGTTCGCCGATGCGGTGGAGCGGGATGCGGTGGGCGGCGGCGAGCGCCTGCACACTGGTGATGCCGGGGATCACGTCGTAGGTGAAGCCGACGCGGCCGCGGACGAGCACGCGCTCCAGGATCCGCAGCGTGCTGTCGTAGAGGGACGGGTCGCCCCAGACGAGGAAAGCGCCCCGCTCGTCCTCGCGCAGATGCTCGGTGATCAGCCCCTCGTAGACGGCCGCGCGGGCCGTGTGCCAGTCCTCCACCGCCACGCCGTAATCCGCCGGGCGGCGGTCGCGCTCGGGGTCGGCAGCCTCGACGAAGCGGTAGGGCCGCCCTTCGATGTAGCGGTCGCAGATCTGGCGGCGCACGCCGAGAAGGCCGGCTTTGGCTTCCCCCTTGTCGAGGGCGAAGACCGCATCGGTCGCCTTCAGCGCCTGGATGCCCTGAATCGTCAGGTGCTCCGGGTTGCCGGTTCCGATGCCGATGACGTGGATGTGTCGCACGGTTCACGCTTCCGGCCGGGCTTGGTCCCGGCGACATCCCCACAAGGGGAAAAATGTGGAAGCGGCTTCTTAACGGATCCGGGCCATGAAAGGAGCCTCCGGATCGGACGGTGCCTGGACCGGCTGAGGCTCAGCCCACCAGCGCCGTGAGGCAGGTGCCGAACAGGGTGACGAAGGTCATCGTCGCCATGAACTTGATGTCTTCGATGCGCTGGCTCATTGCCTGAACTCCGTTGCGGCTCCTTCGCGGCCGCCGTGATCCGTTAAATAACCCCTAACCTTGTGCAGTGGGATTGCGCGGTGCGTTTCGTCACCATTGCTCCCGCTATCCCGAAGGCGGCTCGGCGAAACATCCTTAACGACAACTTGGCGGTTGACTGTGGCCGCCCGGCTGATCTGGGACAGGCTGAACGCACGACGCTCCTTGAGGTTGCGGCCCGCCCTTCGTTTTGGGCGATCGGGAAGCGGCCGTGCGGTCCGCTCCGAGAACGAGAAAGCCCCGCCGTGGCGAGCACGGCGGGGCTTTCTTTCCGAAATCCGTTGAACGGCGCGACTTACTTCGGCGCGGCGTTGGCGGCCGGGGCTGCGGGCGCCGGGGCGGCGCCGGCCGAGCCCTGCTGCTCCAGCTTCTTGCGCATGTCCTCGCTGCGCTTCTCCATCTCGGCCTGGAGCTTCTTCTGCTGCTCTTCCAGCACCTTCGGGTCGATGGCCGGGCCGTCGAAGGCCTTGCCGAAGCCGGTGAGCGGCACCGCGAACACCACCTCGCGCTGGGTCTGGTTCTGGACGCGGACGTTGAGCGTGGTGCCCTTCTTGAAGCCGTTCATCAGCTCGTTCGAGACGCCGCCGGCCTCGGCGAAGCAGCCGTTGGGGAAGCAGACCGCGAACTTGCCGCCGGTCACTTCCTTGCCGTCGACATCGAAGCGCATGCCGGGTGCCAGCATCAGGCCGAGCGGCAGCAGGAAGCGGACGACCTTCACCTCCTGCTTCGTCGCAGCATTCTTCATGTCGTAGATCGCGACGGCGAGCACCGGCTGGCCGCTATCCGACACGAAGTCGCGGGTGGTGTAGCAGACGTCGGTGCCCGAACCCTGATCCTTGCCGCAGACCTTGGTCCAGTCGGCCTGGCTCGGCTCGGACTTCACGTTGATGAGCTGCGGGCCGGCGCCCTGGGCCTGCTGCTGGGCCGGCGCGGCCGGCTGGGCCTGCGCGGGGGCCGGGGCCGGGGCGGGAGCGGCCGGCTTCTTCTGCGCGAAGGCGGTTCCGCCCAGGCCGGCGCCCAGGCCCGCCATGGCGAGGATCGCGGCCACGCGCAGCGGGCGCGCGGAAGGCTTGGCCATGGAGAACTTGGCAAGGAACATCGGCGTTATGACCCCTTCAACGGATGGCGCGTAGATACGTGACGCGGTGCTCACTCGGTCCGCCGCGGCCCCGCGGGAGGGCCGCAGGCCCGGCCGATCGGTCCGAGGCGCGGCCTTCCTGGCGCGGTGCGCCGGATCGGCATATGCGGCCTCGGGCGCGGCACGATTTCTACCCGAACGAGACGGCGGCCTGCTTTCCCCCGGAATGCGGCGAAGGCATGACGCCTGCGCCGTACACGCCTGCATGCGCCGCCTCAAGTCGCAGGCCCGGATCGCGTGAAGATCGCGGGGCGGTTTGACTGGTTTTACGCATCGAGATGTCGTGTTCGGGCCCTGCCGGACTGTCAGGAACCCGCCCCGGCGGGGACGGTTGACCGGGCTTCGGGCGAGGCCAGCCGCCTCGCCTACAGCACGGGAGGCCGCATGGGCCGGTTTTCGAACAAGGTGGTTCTCGTCACGGGGGCCGCCTCCGGAATCGGCGAGGCCGCCGCGCGCCGCTTCGGCCGGGAGGGGGCGAGCCTCGTGCTCGCGGACCGGAACGCGGACGGCCTGCGCCGCGTCGCGGCCGAGATCGAGGCGGCGGACGTGCACACGGAGACCGCCGACCTCTCGAAGGCCGACGCGTGCCGGGGCGTGATCGAGGCGGCGATGGCCCGGTTCGGACGGCTCGACGTGCTGATCAACAACGCCGGCAAGGATCATCTCGGCCGGGTGGACGAGGGTGACATCGGCGACTTCTCGACGGTGATCGAGACCGATCTCTACGGCGTCTTCTACATGACGCGCTTCGCCCTGCCGCACCTGCGCGAGGCCCGCGGCTGCATCGTCAACGTCTCGTCGGTCTCGGGGCTCGGTGGCGATTGGAACCACAGCTTCTACTGCGCGGCCAAGGGGGCGGTGACGAATTTCACCCGCGCCGTCGCGCTCGATGAGGCGAAGAGCGGCGTGCGGGTGAATGCGGTCAATCCGAGCCTCGTCTACACGCCGTTCACCGCCGGGATGCAGGACCAGCCCGAGCTCGTGGCCAAGTTCGAGGAACGCATCCCGATGGGCCGGGGCGCGCAGCCCGACGACATCTCCGGCGCCATCGCCTTTCTGGCGAGCGAGGACGCGCACTTCATCACCGGGGTGAACCTGCCGGTCGATGGCGGCCTATCGGCCTCGAACGGCCAGCCGGCTTTGAGCTGAGGGCGCCTATCGACGGATCGCTTCGGCGCCGCCTCGCGACGACGGCGGTGCTGCGCCGGATCAATCCAGATCGCGCAGATGCCGCGCCGCGACCGCCGAGGCGGCGGTGCGGTTCTCGACGCCGAGCTTGGCGTAGATGCCTTCCAGGTGCTTCGTCACCGTGCGGGGGCTCAACCCTAAAATCTCGCCGATGTCGCGGCTCGACTTGCCGCGGGAGAGCCAGAGCAGCACCTCCGCCTCGCGGCCGGTGATCGGTAGGCGCTCGCGCAGCCGTTCCAGCCCGGCGGCGGCGGGATCGCCGGAGAGGCGCAGCAGGATCTCCGGCCCGGTGCGGCCGATGAAGCTCAAGGTATGGATGCGCCCCTGCGCATCGGTGAGCGCAAGGGGCGCGGCGGCGCCGGCAAGGCATTTGGCGAGCCAGTCGCGCCCGCTCGGGGGAAGGCTCAGCGGCTCGCTGGCCCCCAGCGCGGCAAGCACCTGGGCGGCCTGTGGCGTACACCACAGGACCGCGCCCGCGGCATCCACCGCGAACAGGGTGCGCCCGGCGGTGTCGAGCGCCGCCCGGGCGCTCTGGGCCGCCCGCGCGCTCGCGAGATGGACGCGGATGCGCGCCAGAATCTCGTCGGGGGCGATGGGCTTGGTGACGTAGTCGGTCCCGCCCGCGCCGAGGCCCTTCACGATGTGCTCGGTCTCCGACAGCCCGGTCATGAAGATCACGGGAACGTGGGCGAGATGTCCCTTGGCCTTGAGCCGGCGGCAGGTCTCGAACCCGTCCATGCCCGGCATCACCGCGTCGAGCAGAATGATGTCGGGGGTGATCTCCTCCACGAGGTCGAGGGCGAGGTCGCCGCCCACCGCGACCAGTACCGTGGCGCCGGAGCGCTCGATCGCCTCGGTGAGGAAGCTCAGCGTATCGGGGGAATCGTCGACGACGAGGACGATGTCGCGCCGCGTGTCAGGCATCGCGGGCCAGCCCCTCCAGAACGCCGACATAGCGGCGCATGTCGTAGGCCGTCACCAGCCCGCGCATCTGCGCGATGAAGGCGGGCGGCACGGCGGCGTCGGTCTCCAACTCGGTGAGCTTGGCCTCGATGCCGCGCACATGGCCGATGCGGCCGAGGCGCAGCAGGGCGGCGACGTGCTCGGCCGGCACGGCTCCGCCGCGCGCCGCGCCGTCCTTCGCGGCGTCGGCCGGACACTCGGCCCCCATGATCGGGCGGGTTTCCGGGGCGGGGCCGGGCATCGGGCGGGCGGTACCCAGAAGCCCCGTGATCCTCTCCAGAAGGTCCTGCATGTCGAACGGCTTGGCGATGATGTCGTCATGCGGCGCATCCGCTCCGCGGCTCGGGCTAATCTCGTGGACGTTGGCCGACATCATCGCGATCCGGGCGGCAAAGCCGGTCTCGCGCAACGTTCGCGCCACTTCCCAGCCGCTCATGCCCGGCATGGCGATGTCGAGCAGGATCAGCGCCGGCTCGCGCGCCTTCGCCAAGGCAAGACAGGCCGGGCCGTCCGGCGCCTCGGCGACCGTGAAGCCGAGAGGTTCGAGGATCTCGCGCATCAGCGCGCGGTGGGCGGGATCGTCGTCGGCGACGAGAACGAGGCGGCCGGCCTCCGTCGGGGCCGGGCGTGCCCAGGCGGCGGGGGGCGGCATCGCGGCGGGCACGGGGCGGTTCACCGAGGCCAGCATCAACCGCACCCGGAAGCAGGTGCCGGCCCCGACCCGGCTCTCGACGGTGATCTCGCCGCCCATCACCTGCGCCAGCAGACCCGCGATGGTCAGCCCGAGCCCGGTGCCGGGCGCCGCGCGGGCGGCGGGCATCGAGCCTCGCTCGAACGGCTCGAAGATCCGGCCGAGATCGGCCTCCGGAATGCCGAGGCCGGTGTCGCGGATCGTGAAGACGGCGACCTGCCCGCGATAGGTCATCTCCAGGGCGACCTCGCCCTCGGGCGTGAACTTGATGGCGTTGGAGAGGAGGTTGAGCAGGATCTGGCGCAGGCGCTTCTCGTCCGTCGCCACCACCGCCGGCAGAATCTCGGGCCGGGTGAAGCGGAAACGCAGCCCCGCGCCCTCGGCCTGCAGCCGCACCATGTCGACGATCTGGGCGAGGAAGTCGGCAAGCCGGATCTCGTTGCGGTGGGTTTGGAGCCGGCCGGCCTCCATCCGCGAGATGTCGAGCAGGCCGTCGATCAGTCCGGAAAGATGCTGGGCGCTGCGGCGGATCACCCGGATGCCGTTTCGGCGGGGTTCCGGAATGCTGGGGTCGCCCTCCAGCAACTGCGCGTAGCCGAGAACGGCGTTGAGCGGCGTGCGCAACTCGTGGCTGATGCCGACGACGTAGCGGCTCTTGGCGAGGTTGGCGGCCTCCGCCGTCTCCTTGGCCTGCTGCAGCTTGGCGTCGGTGACCTTGTGGGCGGCGATCTCGGCCTCGTAGAGGGCGGTCTGGCGCGCGGTCTCCTCCTGCGCGACACGGCGGCTCTCCTGGGCCAGCACGAACAGCCACGCGACCACGCCGAGAATGACGATCAGGATGAAGAACAGGCTAGTGAGCGCCGCGCGCAGGGTTTCGCCATGCTCCGGATGCGCGGCGGCCGCACCCGCATGGACGATGACGAGGATCAGCCCGATCACCGTGATCAGGGTCATCATCAGCGCGAGGTAGCGGCCGAGCGGCGCGCCGATCCAGGCTGCGGTGCGGGCGGGCAGCACGCGGGAGAGCGCGTCGTGGGCCTGCACCTCCAGCCGCCCGTGCGCCTTGCACAGGTCGCCGCAGCGGGCATCGAGCGAGCAGCACAGCGAGCAGATCGGCCCGGAATAGGCCGGGCACTGGGCCATGTCCTCGGCCTCGAACGGGTGCTCGCAGACCCGGCAGGTGATCTCCTCCCGATCCCAGGCGGTCTGTGGGTCGCGGGCGAGGTAGCGCTTGCCCCCGGTCGCGAGCGCGATGGCGGGTGCGGCGGCGAAGGCGGTGGCGAGCGCCAGCATCGGCGCGAAGGGCTGAATCGCGTCGCCGAACAGGCCGGCATGGACGAGGCAGCCGGCGATGAGCGAGAGCACCATCGCCCCGGTGCCGACGGGGTTGATGGCGTAGAGATGCGCCCGCTTGAACTCGATGCCCGGCGGCGACAGCCCGAGCGGCTTGTTGACCGCGAGATCGGCGGCAAGCGCCCCGACCCAGGCCGAGACCACGCAGGCATAGAGCGGCAGCGTGCTCTCGATGGTCTTGTCGATGCCGAGTTCCATCAGCAAGAGCGCGATGGCGACGTTGAACACGAGCCACACCACTCGGCCCGGATGGCTGTGGGTGAGGCGCGAGAAGAAGTTCGACCACGCGATCGAGCCGGCATAGGCGTTGGTCACGTTGATCTTGAGCTGCGAGATCACCACGAACAGGCCGGTCAGCGCCAGGGCGACGCCGGGCGAACCCGAGACGTAGCCGAAGGCGACGGCGTACATCTGCGTCGGCTCGGCGGCGCGCTCCGGCGAGATGCCGTGGCCCAGCGCCAGCACCGTGAGGAAGGCGCCGAGCAGGATCTTGAGCATGCCGGGCACGATCCAGCCCGCACCCGCCGAGAGCACCCCGATCCACCAGCGCCAATCGCCCTTCCCTTGGGGCGGCGGCATGAACCGCAAGAAGTCCACCTGCTCGCCGACCTGCGCCAGCAGTGCCAGCAGGATGCCGGAAGCGAGCCCGAACAGGCGCAGATCGAAGCCCGCGCCCGCGGCTTCCAGGCCGGGATAGCCGGTGAAGGCTTCGAACGGCACCGGCCCCGAGAGCCAGATGCAGACGAGCGGCAGCAGGTTGAGGCCGATCCAGAGCGGCTGCGTCCAAAGCTGGAAACGGCTGATGAGGCGGATGCCGTAGATCACCAGCGGGATCACCGCCCCCGCGCTGACGATGTAGCCGATCCAGAGCGGCAGGCCGAAGCAGAGCTGCAGCGCCAGCGCCATGATCGCCGCTTCGATGGCGAAGAACAGGAAGGTGAAGCCGGCATAGATCAGCGAAGTGATCGTCGAGCCGAGATAGCCGAAGCCCGCGCCGCGGGTGAGGAGGTCGATATCGACCCCGTAGCGGGCGGCGTAGATGGTGATCGGCGCGGCGGTGGCGAAGATGATGAGCCCGACGACGAGCACGGCGGCGAACGTATTGGTGAAGCCCGTGGCGAGCACCAGCGTGCCGCCGATGGCTTCCAGCGCCAGGAACGAGAGCGAGCCGAGCGCCGTCTGCGCGATGCGGAAGGACGACCAGCGCCGCGCCTTCTTCGCGGTGAAGCGCAGGGCATAGTCTTCCAGCGTCTCGTCGGCGACGAGGCGGTTGTAGTCCCGACGGATCGGGATGATGGACCGGGCGCTCAGGGGGCCGTCCTCACGATGGGCGGATCACCAGCTTGCAACGGATGTGCCGGCCAAGAACCTGTCCAACCGTCCGTCACGGCACTGCACAAGAGAACCCTAACGATCGGCGCTCACGGAATCGAGAGCGGCACGCTACGGCCCGGTCTGCCGCGCTGACATACGCAAAACAGCGTATGGGCCGTGACCCGCCATCAAGCCTAGCCTCCACCCTGTTCGAGCACGGCCGCCGACCGGCAGAGCCGTGCCGAGACAAGATACAGGGGTTGAGGCACGATGGCGGACGACAAGAAGGGCCCGGACTCGGCCCTGCGGCGCAAGCTTCTCATGGGTCTCGCGGGGCTTCCCGCGCTGGCGATGATGCCGCGGATGGCGTTTGCCGCCGCACCGACCTCGGCCGTCAACACGACCGGGCTCGCGGTGACCGATAGCGAGGTCACGGTCGGCATCCTGCACTCGGCCACCGGCACCATGGCGATCTCCGAGACCGGCTCGATCCAGGCCGAGAAACTCGCCATCGCCCAGATCAACGAGATGGGCGGCGTGCTCGGCCGCAAGATCAAGGTGATCCAGGAGGACGGCGCCTCCGACTGGCCGACCTTTGCCGAGAAGGCCAAGAAGCTCCTCGTCAACGATCATTGCGCCGCGGTGATGGGCTGCTGGACCTCGGCCTCGCGCAAGGCCGCGCTGCCGGTCTTCGAGCAATACAACGGCCTCCTGTACTATCCGACCTTCTACGAGGGTCTGGAGCAGTCCAAGAACGTGATCTACACCGGCCAGGAGGCGACGCAGCAGATCCTCGCCTCGCTCGATTGGGTGGCCAAGGAGAAGGGCGCGAAGTCGTTCTTCATGGTCGGCTCGGACTACATCTGGCCGCGCACCTCGAACAAGATCGCCCGCAAGCACATCGAGAACGTCCTCAAGGGCACGGTTGCCGGCGAGGAATATTTCCCCCTCGGCCACACCCAGTTCAACTCGGTCATCAACAAGATCAAGCTCAAGAAGCCGGACGTGATCTTCGCCGACGTCGTCGGCGGCTCGAACGTTGCGTTCTACAAGCAGCTCAAGGCGGCGGGCATCGATCTCAACAAGCAGACCCTGCTGACGATCTCGGTCACCGAGGACGAGATCGACGGCATCGGCGGCGACAACATCGCCGGCGCCTATTCCTGCATGAAGTACTTCCAATCGCTGAAGAACCCGAACAACGAGAAGTTCGTCGCCGCCTTCAAGAAGATGTGGGGCGACAAGACCGTCATCGGCGACGTGACCCAGGCCGCCTATCTCGGCCCGTTCCTGTGGAAGATGGCGGTGGAGAAGGCCGGTTCCTTCGATGTTGACAAGGTCGCCGCGGCGTCCGCCGACATTGAGTTCAAGGAGGCGCCGGAAGGCTACGTGAAGATCCACCCGAACCATCACCTCTGGTCGAAGACCCGCGTCGCCAAGGCCCTGCCGAGCGGCCAGTTCGAGGTGGTCTACGAGAGCCCCGAGCTGATCGAGCCGAACCCCTTCCCGAAGGGCTACCAGTAGTCGCGGGCGCTCCGGTCCCCTCCCTCGCGGGAGGGGACATCCGCGACATGACGGGCGTGGCCCGACACTTGCTGCGCTCTCCCAGAAAATTCCGCCGGAGTCACAAGCCATGTTCGGCGACTATTCGCTCGCAGACCTCAGCTCGATCTTCGTGATGCAGGGCTTCGCAGGTCTGATCCTGTTTTCCGTCTACGTGCTGATGGCGCTCGGTCTGGCGATCATCTTCGGCCAGATGGGCGTCATCAACATGGCCCACGGCGAGTTCATGATCCTGGGCGCCTACGTCACCTATCTCTGCTCGAGCTTCTTCCAGACCTACCTGCCCTCGCTGTTCGGCGCGTACTTCTTCGTCGCCATGGCGCTGGCCTTCCTGGCGTCCGGGGCGATGGGGATGCTGGTGGAATGGGCGCTGATCCGCCACCTCTACAAGCGCCCGCTCGACACGCTTCTCGCGACCTGGGGCCTCTCGCTGATCCTGCAGCAGGCCTACCGCACAATCTTCGGCCCGCGCGAGGTCGGCGTCGAACTGCCTTCGTGGATGATGGGCTCGATCCCCGTCACCGATTCCATCGAGGTGCAGATCAACGGCCTGTTCGTGATCGCGGTCACCACCGTCATCACCGTGGGTGTCGCGGTGATCATGTACCGCTCGCGCTTCGGCGCGCAGATCCGCGCGGTGATGAGCAACCGCCCGATGGCGGGTGCCGTCGGCATCGATACCGAGAAGGTCGATCGCACTACCTTCGGCCTCGGTTGCGGCATCGCCGGCATCGCCGGCTCGGCCTTCACCATGATCGGCTCGACCGGGCCGACCTCGGGCCAGCTCTACATCGTCGACACCTTCCTGATCGTGGTTTTCGGGGGCGCGGCAAGCCTGCTCGGCACCATCGCCTCGGCCTTCTCGATCTCACAGACCCAATCCACCCTCGAATTCTTCCTCTCCGGCTCGATGGCCAAGGTGCTCACCCTGCTCGCGGTGGTGGGAATCCTGATGCTGCGGCCGCAGGGCCTGTTCACCCTCAAGGTCCGTCGCTGAGGAGCGCGCCCCAATGACGAGCCCAGTTCAGTCTCTGTCGAAGGCGGTCACCGTCAACGACAACCCCTTCATGAAGCCGGTCGAGTGGGTCAGCCTCGCGCTGCTGGCCGGCGTGATCCTGGTGGTCCTGCCGCTCGTGCTCGACGGCTTCCGCCTCAACCTCGTCGGCAAGTATCTCACCTACGCCTTCGTCGCCCTCGGCCTCGTCATCTGCTGGGGCTATGCCGGCATCCTGTCGCTCGGCCAGGGCGTGTTCTTCGGGCTCGGTGGCTACTGCATGGCGATGTACTTGAAGCTGGAGGCGTCCAGCGTCGAGAACACGAAGATCCAGTCGACGCCGGGCATTCCCGACTTCATGGATTGGAACCAGATCACGGAGCTTCCCTGGTTCTGGCACCCGTTCCAGAGTCTGCCGCTGACGCTGCTCCTCGTCGTCGCGGTGCCGGTGGCCTTCGCTTTCCTCATCTCGGTGGCGATGTTCAAGCGCCGCGTCGGCGGCACCTACTTCGCCATCATCACCCAAGCCATCGCCGCGATCCTGACGATCCTGATCGTCGGCCAGCAGGGCTATACGGGGGGCATCAACGGCATCACCGATCTGCGTACCCTCCACGGCTGGGACATCCGCCAGGATAGCGCGAAGTTCATCCTCTACTTCGTCAACGGCGGCCTGCTGATCGGCTGTATCCTGATGGCGCAGTACGTGAAGAAGTCGAAGCTCGGGCGCATTCTCGTGGCCATGCGCGAGAAGGAGGACCGGGTCCGGTTCTCGGGCTACTCGGTGGCGGGCTTCAAGGTGTTCGCCTACTGCCTCGCGGCGGCTTTCGCGGCGATCGGCGGGGCGATGTTCACCCTGCAGGTCGGGTTCATGTCCCCCTCCTTCGTCGGCATCGTGCCCTCGGTCGAGATGGTGATCTACACCGCGGTCGGCGGGCGCCTGTCGCTATTCGGCGCGGTTTGGGGGACGCTGCTCGTCAACTGGGCCAAGACCTCGTTCTCCGAGAGCTTCCCCGACCTCTGGCTGTTCGGCCTCGGTGCCCTGTTCATCGCCGTGGTGCTGATCTTCCCCAACGGTCTCGCCGGCATCTGGCGCGAGCACATCGAACCCCGCCTGTTCCGCAAGGCCAAGGGTCTGGCCCCCGTCGCCGGCCCCGTCCTGCCCCACGGCACCCCGGCCGAGTGAGGAAACACCCATGAACGCGGCCATCCTCCCCTCCTCCGCCCCCATCGGCACGCCCGCCGATGAGAAGGACTTCCTGCTGGCGGTCGAAGCGCTCACCGTCTCCTTCGACGGGTTCAAGGCGGTCAACGACGTCTCGTTCTACGTCGATCCGGACGAGATCCGGGTCATCATCGGCCCCAACGGCGCCGGCAAGACCACGGTGCTCGACCTGATCTGCGGGCGGACGCGGGCCAGCTCCGGCTCGATCAAGTACAAGGGCCAGGAACTGACGAAGCTCTCCGAAAGCGCGATCGTCCAGGCCGGTGTCGGCCGCAAGTTCCAGACGCCCTCGATCTACGACGACCTGACGGTGTTCGAGAATCTCGAGATCTCGTTCCCCCGCGGCCGTTCGGTGTTCGGGGCGCTGACCTTCAAGCGCGACGCCGAGGTGCGCGACCGCATCCACGAGATCGCCCAGACGATCTTCCTGAAGGATCAGCTCGACGAGCGAGCCGAGTTCCTGAGCCACGGCCAGAAGCAGTGGCTGGAGATCGGCATGTTGCTGATCCAGGACCCGGAACTGCTGATGCTCGACGAGCCGGTGGCCGGCATGAGCGTCGGCGAGCGCATCAAGACCGCTGAACTCCTGAACCAGATCATCAAGGGCCGCTCGGTGCTCGTGATCGAGCACGACATGAAGTTCGTCGAGGACATCGCCCACCGCGTCACCGTGCTCCACCAGGGCAAGGTGCTCTCGGAAGGGTCGATGGATCGGGTCAAGAACGACCCGAAGGTCATCGAAGTCTATCTCGGTCACTAAAGTATTGCTTTTGCATCATCTCCTTCCGAAAGCCGGCAACCACCTTTCGGGATGATGCTTTAAGGGCGAACGGATCATGCTCCAGACTTCTCCCTCCTCGCTTGTGCCGCCGGTCGTGCCCGGCACCGCACCGATGCTCGCGATCTCGGATCTCCACGCGGCCTACGGCCAGAGCGAGGTGCTGCACGGCATCGACCTCGACGTCGCGCCCGGCGAGATCGTCGCCGTGATGGGCCGCAACGGCATGGGCAAATCCACGCTCATGAAGACGCTGATGGGGATCGTGTCGACGAAGTCCGGCACGATCGCCGTGGACGGCACCGACGTCACCGCCCTGAAGAGCCATGCCCGCGTGGCCAAGGGTCTGGCTTACGTGCCGCAGGGCCGGATGATCTTCTCCACCATGACGGTGCAGGAGAACATCGAGACGGGGCTCACCGTCACCGGCTCGCGCAAGGTGCCGCAGGATCTCTACACGATGTTCCCGGTGCTCCTGGAGATGAAGGGCCGGCGCGGCGGCAACCTGTCGGGCGGCCAGCAGCAGCAGCTCGCCATCGCGAGGGCGCTTGCCAGCAATCCGAAGGTTCTGCTCCTCGACGAGCCGACCGAGGGCATTCAACCCTCGATCATTCGCGAGATGGGGCGTACGCTGAAGAAGATTCGCGACGAGCGCGGTCTGTCGATCGTCGTCTCCGAGCAGGTGCTAAGCTTTGCCATGGACGTGGCCGACCGGGTTCTCGTGATCGAGAACGGCTCGATCGTCCACGAGAGTTTGCGCGCCGACATCGACGAGGCGCAGGTCGCCCGGTTCCTCTCGGTCTGAGGAGTGTTGCGATGGCCGATTACGAGACCTTCGAACTCGGCGACGTCGTCCTGCAGTCGAAGCAGACGATCCGCGGAGCTCGGCTCGCCTTCAAGACCTACGGCACGCTCAACGCGGCACGGGACAACGTCATCGTCTATCCGTGCTGGTATTCCGGCACGCATCTCGAGAACGAGTGGCTGATCGGGCCGGGCAAGGCGCTCGACCCGGACCGGTATTTCATCATCGTGCCGAACATGTTCGGCAATGGCCTGTCGTCCTCGCCGAGCAACACGCCAGCACCCTTCAACGGGCCGCGTTTCCCGAAGGTCACGGCCTACGACAACGTGGTGCAGCAGCACCGGCTGGTGACGGAAGTGTTCGGCATCGAGCGGATCAAGCTCGTCACCGGCTGGTCGATGGGCGCGCTCCAGACCTTCCACTGGGGGGCGATCTTCCCCGACATGGTCGAGCGCATTCTGCCCTTCCAGGGCTCGGCCAAATGCTCGCGGCACAACTTCGTCTTCTTGGAGGGGGTCAAGGCAGCGCTCCAGGCGGATGCCGCCTTCGCCGACGGCTTCTACGCCGAGCCGCCGCAGAAGGGCCTGCGCGCCGCCGCCCGTGTCTATGCCGGCTGGGGCTTCTCGCAGACCTTCTACCGGGTCGAGGCCGACCTGAAGCAGATGGGTTACGCCTCGCTCGAAGACTTCCTCGTCGGCTTCTGGGAAGGCTGGCTCTTGGAGAAGGACGCCAACAACCTGCTCGCCATGCTCTGGACGTGGCAGAACGGCGACATCTCGGCCAACGACCTCTACGGCGGTGACGTCGAGAAGGCGCTCGGCGCGATCACGGCCAAGGCCTTCGTGATGCCGGCCTCGACCGACCTGTATTTCCCGCCGGAAGACAGCGCCATCGAGGTCGAGCACATGCCGAACGCGGAGCTGCGCACGGTCGAGACCTATTGGGGCCACTTCGCCGGTGGCCCCGGCACCTCTCCGGACGACATCAAGGTGCTGGATGCAGCCCTGAAGGAGCTGCTCGCGCGCTGAGCCATCGGCGGGGCGCATTGGCGGCCCGCCCGAACCGATCCGGTGCCGGAAGCGCGCCGGGTGAACGAAGAACGACAACGTCGATCCACAGGGGCGGCCGGACTCATGCCGGGTACGCAACG
The DNA here is from genome assembly GCF_022829505.1 of Methylobacterium sp. J-043. Classification (NCBI taxonomy): domain Bacteria; kingdom Pseudomonadati; phylum Pseudomonadota; class Alphaproteobacteria; order Hyphomicrobiales; family Methylobacteriaceae; genus Methylobacterium; species Methylobacterium sp. J-043. The sequence goes on from NZ_JAKSYB010000034.1 coordinate 285,099, forward strand.
GGGACGGCTGCCTGAATTCCGGACGTAAAAAGGAGCGGCGAAGGAAATGCCCGAGACCCTGATCAAGGTCGATCTCACGCAGTCGGCCTACGACAACGACATGGTGCACAACCGCTGGCACCCCGACATCCCGATGGTCGCCACCGTGAAGCCCGGCGACGACTTCATCGTCGAGACCTATGACTGGACCGGCGGCTTCATCAAGAACAACGATTCCGCCGACGACGTGCGCGACATCGACCTGTCGATCGTGCACTTCCTGTCGGGCCCGATCGGCGTCGAGGGTGCCGAGCCCGGCGACCTGCTCGTGGTCGATCTGCTCGACATCGGCGCCAAGCCCGAGAGCCAGTGGGGCTTCAACGGCTTCTTCTCGAAGAACAACGGCGGCGGCTTCCTCGACGAGCACTTCCCCCAAGCCCAGAAGTCGATCTGGGATTTCGAGGGCATGTTCACCAAGTCGCGCCACGTGCCCGGCGTGCGCTTTCCCGGCCTGATCCATCCCGGCCTGATCGGCTGCCTGCCCGATCCGAAGATGCTGGAGACCTGGAACACCCGCGAGAAGGCGCTCTACGACACCAACCCGAGCCGGGTGCCGGCGCTGGCCACCCTTCCCTTCGGCCCGACCGCGCATATGGGCCGGCTTAAAGGAGACGCGAAGGATGCGGCCGCAGCGACCGGCGCCCGCACGGTGCCGGGGCGCGAGCACGGCGGCAATTGCGACATCAAGGATCTCTCGCGCGGCTCGAAGATCTACTTCCCCGTCTACGTACCGGGCGCCGGCCTCTCCATGGGCGACCTGCATTTCAGCCAGGGCGACGGCGAGATCACCTTCTGCGGCGCCATTGAGATGGCGGGCTGGGTCCACCTCAAGGTGAGCCTGATCAAGGATGGCATGGCCAAGTACGGGATCAAGAACCCGATCTTCAAGCCGTCGCCGATGACTCCGAAATACGACGATCACCTGATCTTCGAGGGGGTCTCGGTCGATGAGTACGGCAAGCAGCATTACCTCGACGTCACCGTCGCCTACCGTCAGGCCTGCCTCAACGCGATCGAGTACCTGAAGAAGTTCGGCTATTCGGGCGCCCAGGCCTACTCGATCCTCGGCACCGCCCCGGTTCAGGGCCACATCTCCGGCGTCGTCGACATCCCGAACGCCTGCGCCACGCTCTGGATTCCGACCGGCATCTTCGACTTCGACATCAACCCGTCCGAGGCCGGGCCGACGAAGTTCCTGGACGGCTCGATCCAGATGCCGCTCTCGCCGGATCTTTGATCTTTTGGGTTTGCCGCGCTCTCCGGGCGGCAAACCGCAGACACTTTGCCTGAGAGCGCTTGATATGCCGGTCTACGACTACGCCTGCGAAGCTTGCGGACCCTTCACCGTGCTGCGCCCGATGGCGCAGTTCAAGGACCCGCATGACTGCCCGGATTGCGGCGGGGAATGCCAGCGCGCCTTCCTCACCGCCCCGCGGATCTCCGGCATGGATGCGGGCCTGAAGGCCGCCCACGCCACCAACGAGCGCAGCCGGCACGAGCCGCGGCGCTCCGGTGCCCACGGGGCCGGCTGCGGCTGCTGCTCGCCGAAGAAGACGAGCGCCGCCCCCGCGGCGGCCAAGAGCTTCCCGAACGCGCGGCCCTGGATGATCAGCCACTGATCGAACGGCCGTCTCCGCGGCGGGCGCCCGACGTGCCCGCCGCTCCACCTCCGGGAGGATGGATCGAACCGAAGAACAGCTCCGTGGAGGAGCCGCCGGCCGCGACACGACAAGCGGGACGAACCCTGTGGGCGGGCCGGTGCAGAGGACGGGTTGGGGACTGACGATGACCGAACGAGTGATACAGACACGGACCAGACGCCGCCGCGGCGTGAGAATCGGAACGGCCGGAGCCCTGTTGGCGGCGGGCCTCACCACCGCGACCGGCGCGCTTGCGCAGCAGGCCTCGCCGGTGGGCCAGTTCAACGACCAGACCCAGCCGCGCACCGATCCCAACATCGCCGAGAAGGCCACAGACCCGGTCCGCGTCGGACCGCTCGCCCCGTGGGCCACCCACATGGCCGAGCGCGGGCTCACCTTCGACATCAACATCTACAACTTCTACCAGGCCAACCCGTCGGCCGGCCTGCGCACCGGCGAGCAGTCGAACTCGACCTACTTCGTCCTCTCCATGACCGCCGAC
>NZ_JAKSYB010000036.1:0-809 GCF_022829505.1 Methylobacterium sp. J-043
GTGCGGAACAACCTTGGGGTCGGGAAGCGGCGCTGCGCCGCCTACGACCAGCTCCGGCCCGAGAACGGGCCGCACGAGCGCCTGATCACCATCGTAGCCGACCGGCCCGGCCATGACCGACGCTATGCGCGAAGACACAGCAAAGCGGAGGCAGCGGTCGTCTGGCGGCCTACCAAGGGGTTCGCGGAGGCGCTGACGGAGTCCGTTGGCTGGTACCTCGACAACGAGGCGTAGTGGCGCCCGATCCGCGAGGACCGCTATTCCGGCGAGCGCCTCGGCCTCGCGGGCAAGAGCGCCTGAGCATGGATATCCTGATCCTCGGCGGCGCCGGTCAGGTTGGCACGGAGCTTCAAGCCTTGTCCTGGCCCGAGGGCGTGCGGATCCACGCGCCCGACCGACAGAGCCTCGACATCACCGACGAGGCCGCCGTTGCTGCTGCGCTCGACGCACGCAGCTACGCGGCCGTGATCAACACGGCCGCGTATACGGCGGTCGACAAGGCCGAGACCGAGGTTGCCGCCGCATGGCGCCTCAACGCACTGGCCCCGGCCATTCTGGCCGCCGAGACGAAGCGGCGGGGCATCCCGCTCGTCCACGTCTCGACCGACTACGTGTTCGACGGCGCGGGCGAGGGCTTCTACGCCCCCGATGTGCCGGTGAATCCGCAAAGCGTCTACGGTGCCAGCAAGGCCGCCGGCGAGATGGCGGTCCGCTCCGGCAATCCGCGCCACGCGATCGTGCGCACCGCCTGGGTGGTGAGCCCGCACCGGGGCAACTTCGTGAAGACGATGCTGCGGCTCTCGGGCGAG